>CAZHAC010000207.1:0-4249 GCA_964529765.1 uncultured Actinomycetes bacterium | reverse complement strand
CGAGCCCACCCGAGCCCACGGCAGCGGCAGAGCCCGAGGCAGCGCCGGCGAAGCCAAGACGGACTCGCCGCTCGAGCCAGCCGGATCCCGCGCCGGAGGCAGAGCCACAAGCAGTCGCGGCGGCTCCGAGACGGGCTCGCCGCAACGGCCGGGCGCTCGCTGAGCTCCCGACCGAACAGGCAAGCTAGTTAGAGGTCCGCGCCACCTCCCCAGGCCCCTCCGTCGCCGCTAGGCGGCGCCACCTCCCAGGAAGTGGGCGAGGAGACCTGTTTAGACCACGATCACGTGAACCTGCCAGGCGCGCGCGAGCGCTGGGCAGGCCGTTCCCGGACTGCAGACTGCACCCGCGGCGGACTGAATGTCGGCGATCCCCCTGCCCGTGGCCCGGAAGGAGCCCAGCGTCATGCCCTGAACCGCGGCCGCCCGCGGGTCCACCTGCGGCGCCAGGACGCCCGTGTTGGTCGAGGTCGGATGCGACCACTGTGAAAACCCCGGCTGCTCCCGGAGCCCGACCTCGATCGAGTCGCCCACGTTGAGTCTGATCGTGCGCCCGGAGTCGGCAACCCCGAGCTGCGAGGGCGGGCTGGCGGACGGCGAGGCGGCCGGACCGGTCCCGGCCGAGCCGCAGGCGGCAGCACCCCAGGTGAGCAGGATCATCGAGGCAAGCAGCAGAAATCGCATCACCAGTCCCAACGATGCCAGGCCGGGTGGGGTAACCGCGCTCGGCAAGCTGGCCAATCTCGCCTGGGCTTCGTACGATGGCCGGCGTGGCTGAGCCCGACATACTTGCAATCCACGCCGCCAACCAGCCGGACAAGGTCGCCGTCATCCAGGACGACCGCCGGCTCACCTTCGCCGAGCTCGACCGGCGGTCCAATCAAGCGGCGCACGCTCTGATCGGGCTCGGACTGCGGCCGGGCGACCGGGTAGCGGTCATGGCCTACAACTCGCTCGAGGGCTCCGAGATGTCGGCGGCGCTGCGGAAGGCAGGCGCCATGGTGGTTCCGGTCAACTTCCGTTTGCGCGGCCCAGAGGTCGCCTACATCCTGAACGACAGCGGCGCCCGCTTCGTCGCTGCCGGTCCCGACTTCCTGGACGAGCTCGAAAAGGCGCGCGCCGAGGTCGAGGGCGAGCGGACCTGGATCGCCTTCGCGGGTGCCAGGCCGGGCTGGATCGACTACCAACGCCTGATCTGGGACCAGCCGTCGACCGAAGTCGAGTCCGCTGAAGGTGGGGTTGGCGCATCGATGATCTACACCTCCGGGACCACGGGCCGCCCCAAGGGCGCCTTCCGTCCGAAGGGACTTCCGCTCGAACTCGCCCTGCAGACGATCACGATCTTCGGGCTGACGCCGGAGGACGTCCACCTGGTCGCGGGGCCGGGCTACCACAGCGCTGTCGGCTACTTCTCGGCCCTGTCCGTGCTCATAGGCGGGACCATCGACCTGATGCCGAAGTTCGACCCTGAGCGCGCGCTTCAGCTGATCGAGCGCGACCGCTGCACAACCACGTTCATGGCGCCGACGCTTCTCCAGCGGATCGTCGATCTGCCGGAAGCGGTCCGGACCGGCTACGACCTCTCCTCGATGCGCGCGATCATCCTGGGCGCCGCGCCCTGCCCGATCTCGCTCAAGGAACGCGCGATGGCAATGTTCGGCGAGGTCCTCTGGGAGTTCTACGGCGCCACCGAGACGGGCGTGAACATCGTGCTTCGGCCCGAGGAGCAGCTGAGCAGACCGGGCTCCTGCGGACGCGCCACCGAGGCCTCCGAGATCCGCCTCCTCGACGAGGCGGGCAACCAGGTGCCCGACGGAACGCCTGGACGGCTCTGGGTCCGGAACGGCGGCCTGGCCGAGTACTTCAACCGGCCCGACGCCACCGAGCACTCGATGCGCGACGGCTTCTTCAGCGTGGGCGACGTCGCCTACCGGGACGCCGACGGCTACTACTACATCTGCGACCGGTTGGTCGACATGATCATTTCCGGGGGCGTCAACATCTACCCGGCCGAGATCGAGGCGACAGTCCATGGCCATCCGGCGGTTCGCGATGTCGCGGTAATCGGTGTGCCCGACGATCACTGGGGAGAGTCCGTGAAGGCGATCGTGGAGCTCCAGCCGGGTGCTGAGCTGACGGCAGACGAGCTGATCGAGTGGTGCGGGCAGCGCATCGCCGGCTACAAGAAGCCGCGCTCGGTCGACTTCGTAGAGCAGCTGCCGCGCGGGACGGACGGCAAGCTGCACAAGCGCCGTCTGCGGGAGAGGTACTGGGCCGCGGCCGGCCGTCGAGTTTAACGAGTCCTAGCAGTCATGGATCAGGCTGCTGCGGGTCAGCTCGATGAGTTCGGAGATGGCCTCCCGATTCACCGTCTGCACGCTGTGCCCGTCCTCGCGTGACGACCCGACGAGGCCCGAGTCGCGGAGCAGCTTGAGATGCGTGCTCACGGTCGGCTGCGCGAGAGCGAACTCGCGCGCGATCTCCGTGACGCTCGCCGGACGCTTCGCCAGCCACATCAAGATCGCGGTTCGCGTCGGGTCGCCGAGGACCTTGAGCCGGCCCGCCAGCTGCTGCGATTGGCGCCGGATCAGGGCCACGTCATCTTGGGGCTGTGCCTGGAAGCCCATCAGGTAGGTGTTGGGCAGGTCCCAAGCGAGGAAGGTGCCGCCCAGATAGGTCGGGGTGAGGAGGAGGCGGTTACCAGCGGCGGCCGCGGCGGCCTGCATTGACCAGGGCCCGGTCCTGTGGAAGGTGGGCAGGACGTCGTCCAGCCGAGCCCCGACTTCCAACCGGTCACGCATACGGCGGGCCGCCTGCTCGCAGACCTCTATGCCCTGTTCCTTCCATTCGCGTTCGAACCACGCCCAGGTGCGTCGCAGAAGGTCCGCGTAGCGCTGACGAAGCTCGCTGCTGCCAACGAGGCGCTCCACCCGCTCCAGGTTCAGGGCCCGGTCGGCTGGTGATTCCGACGCCAGCGGGAGGTCGGCCGGGATCACAGGCGGCGACTCAAGGGCGGCGAGCACCGGCTCCGGATCGGTCCCGGTCACACATCCAGCCGCATCCGCGATCACGAGCATCTCGCCGGAGCAATTGGCGTCGCCCCAGAACCCGCGGAGCTCATCGATGAGGGGCCGGGGAACCGCCGCAAAGCTGTCGGCGCGATAGTGCTTACCGGTCACCAGCCCGTTCACCGCCCAAAAGATCTCAACGGCGACCGAGGTGGCGACGCGTGGCAGGACGCGTGCGGGAGGAGAGAGGACGTCGGCAACTGGCATAGCCAGATAACTATATCAATCACATAGCCGGAGAGTTGCATCAGGATATCGCGATATGCCTATAATGCTCCATGATTCGGCGAGATGAACTCGAGGCGTTGATGTTCGAGCGGCAGGCGGCGACGGAACGGGCGGCACGGCTCCGGGCGCTGCAAGCCGGCGCAGCCCACAGGTTCGAGGCACCGCGGGCCGGCGGTCACTGGCTGGGCTGGCTTTCGGGTCTGGCCGGCGCCTCCCCTTCGCCGGTGCCAAGCCCGAAACACTGCGTCTCAGCTGACTAGCATCACCGCCTCTCGGGGGGCGAGCGAGACGCGGCCGGTAACGCGCTCGCCCTGGCGCTGGCGCCGGGTGGCGATCTCGACGGTGCCGTCGACGCCCTCCACCGCGACTGGTTCCTCGCCCAAATTGAGGGCGACGAAGCCCGACCCGCCCCTGGCGTAGGCCCAGGCGCCGTCCGGCGCCGGCAGCTCCTGATATGGACCGCGCAGTTTGCGTCGGGCGGCAGTCAGGTCGCGGCACAGCCAGAGCATCGACTCCCGGTCCTCGCGCTGCTCGGCCACGTTCGTGGCGCCAACGTCTCCCAGCGGTAGCCAGGGCTCCACGCCAGGTGCGGTGAACCCGCCGCCCGGTCCCGGCTCCCACTGCATCGGCGTCCGCGAGGGATCTCGCCGGCCGGGACCCGCTCGATCTCGGTACCGATCAGGCGGAATGGGGACGTTGGTCATTCCGATTTCGTCGCCCTGGTAGAGGAGGGGCGTTCCTCGCAGAGTCAGCAGCATGAGCAGCGCGCAGCGGGCGAGGTCGGGATCGCCGGCTGCCCACCGGGTCGGAAAGCGCGGCGCGTCGTGGCTGGATCCGGCCCAGGCCGGCCAGCCGCTCGATGCCGCCAGAGCCGCCTCGCTGGCCGCGACCATCGCACTCAACGCGCCCGGCTCGAAGGGCGTGAACAGGAAGGGGAAGTTGAGCGAGAGCTGGAG
>CAZHAC010000206.1:0-4260 GCA_964529765.1 uncultured Actinomycetes bacterium | reverse complement strand
GGCTCGCCCAATGACTGGACGACCGACAACGCGCTGACCATGCAGTACGACTCCTACAAGGTCCAGGCGGTGATCAACGAGATCCGCGGCTACGACCACAGCGGCACCACGCGGGTGGGAACGCCATCCGTGTTCGGGATGAACTTCCAGACCGTCTCCACCGCTGAGAAGCTGCCGAAGTCAGACGGCTTGGCCGGCGGTTACCTGGCCGACGGCAAGACGCCGGGTCCGCTTCTCACGCGAGCCCTCGACTACATCGATTCCAAGGTAGCCGCCCTGACCGAGGCAATCCGCGACCAGCACCTCGATCAGAGCACCGTGGTCATGCTCTCGGCCAAGCATGGCCAGTCGCCGCAGACGCCCTCGGCGCTGACCCGAATCCCTGATGGGCCGATCCTCGACGCCATGAACGCGGCCTGGACGCAGACCCACCCGGGTTCGGGCGACCTCGTCGCGTTCGCCATTGACGACGACGGCATGCTGATCTGGCTCAACGACCGCAGCGCTGAGGCCACTCAGTTCGCCAAGCAGTTCCTGCTCGGTCACAGCGGGACCGGCAATGACATCAACGGCAACCCGAAGCCGTACACGCAGTCCGGTCTGCGCACGGTCTACGCCGGCGCTGAGGCCGCGAACTACTTCGGAGTACCCGCTGGTGACGAGCGCGTGCCAGATGTCTTCGGCATCGCGCAATACGGTTCCGTTTACACCGGCAAGATGAAGAAGATCGCCGAGCACGGTGGCGCCAACCCGCAGGACCGGGACGTGCCGCTGGTCGTGTCCGGTTCTTCGGTTCGCCAGGGCGAGGTCGTGAATGGCCGCGTGGAGACGACGCAGATCGCGCCGACGATCGCCGTCCTGCTCGGCCTCGACCCCAACGCCCTTAAGGCCGTTCAGATCGAACACACCGCCGTGCTGCCGGTCTTGGAGCGCTAGCCAGACTTCCCAATCCCCTTAGCTGCAGCCCGCCTGACCACCGAGGTCGGGCGGGCTCAGTGCGGGCCGGTAATTGACCGGTCGGGTGACAGAATCGTCGGCGAAGCCGGCAACCGTAGTTTTGGGGTTGCCATGGCGAATGAACTCAACGGACTGCGGGTAGCGATCCTCGTCGACAGCGGCTTCGAGCAGGTCGAGATGACGGAACCGCGAAAGGCGCTGGATGAGGCGGGCGCCCAGACCACCCTCGTTTCTCCTCAGGCAGGGCAGGTCCGCGCCTGGAACTTCACCGAGTGGGGAGACAACTTTCCGGTCGAGATGCCACTGACCAACGCCAACCCCCAGAACTTCGATGCCCTCCACCTCCCCGGGGGAGTCATGAACCCGGACAACCTCCGGATCCGGCCCGAGGCGGTCGCCTTCGTGAAGGCCTTCTTCGACGCTGGGAAACCGGTCGGCGTCATCTGTCACGGACCCTGGACCGTGATCGAGGCCGGGGCCGCTCGAGGCAGGCGGATGACGTCCTGGCCCTCCCTCAAGACGGACCTTCGGAACGCCGGCGCGGAGTGGGTCGATGAAACAGCGGTCGTCGACGGCAACATGGTCTCCAGCCGCAACCCTGACGACATCCCCAACTTCAACCGGGAGGTCATCAAGATGTTTGCGGGAGCCCGCGTCGCCCACTAGCAGCTCCGTCCGGCACCTGACCGTTCTCGTCGGAGACGCTGTACTGTGAGCGAACGGTAGCGGGAAGCGGCGGCGCAGTCGACCAGTGGCCGGACCTGCCATACGAGGAGTGGCGGCCGACATACGAGACCCTCCACATGTACACGCAGGTCATCGGAAAGCTGCGTCTTAAGCTGTCGCCGTTCGAGCCGGAGTGGGCGAACGTCCCGCTTTACGTTTCTGCCCGGGGCTTGGTAACCTCGCCGATTCCGTTCGGATCCCAGATCTTCGACGCCGAGTTCGACTTCTTCGATCAGATGCTGGTCCTGCGAACCAGCACCGGCGGTTTGGCCCAGGTTCCTCTGGGCGGCCCGGTGGCAGGCTTCTACCGGGCGCTCATGGACGCGTTGGCCGGTCTCGGGGTGAGCGCGAAGATATCTGAGCTCCCGTCGGAGATTCCGGACCCGATCCCGTTTCCGATCGACGAGGTCCACCACGCGTATGACGGTGCCCAGGCGCGCCGGTTCTGGCAGGTGGTGGCCCGAATCGACCCGATCATGAAGCGTTACCGCGCGGAGTTCCGCGGCAAGACCTCGCCGGTCCAGTTCTTCTGGGGAGGCTTCGATCTGGCCAACACGCGCTACTCCGGCCGGCCGGCCAGCCCGCCGCCTGGCTCGGGCACAATCGAGCGCTTCTCAGAGGATGCCGAGCAGATCAACGCGGGCTTCTGGGTAGGAGACGCAGGGACGCCTTTCGCCGCCTTCTACGCCTACGGCTATCCGAAGCCGGAGGGGATCGAGCTCGCGCAGATCAGGCCGGAGGCGGCCGGCTGGGTGCGCGAACGCGGACTTTTCTTGCTGCCCTATGACGCGGTGCGGGCAGCGCCCGACCCTGCCGGCTCGATCTCCGAATTTCTCACCAGCACCTATGACGCTTGTGCCGCGCGCCTCGGCTGGAGCCCGGATCTGGTCTCGCACGAGCGGCCCCGGGTTTCAGCCGGATAAAGAGGAGGACGCACCTACATGGCCGTCTGCGGGCATCTCGACCAGATCTACGACGTGACTCCATCATCAACGGGCTGCGAGGACTGCCTCGCCGCCGGCCGCCACGATTGGGTACACCTGCGCGTCTGCCAGGAATGCGGACACGTCGGCTGCTGCGACAACTCCCCCGGGCGTCACGCCACGGCCCACTTCCGGGACATCCGGCACCCGCTAATCAGGTCCTACGAGCCGGGTGAGGACTGGTACTGGTGCTACGTAGACGAAGTGGCCTTCGAACTGGCCGGCGCACCGCCGGCGCCATCCCACCCCTAAAGGCTGAGCGTCAAGCTTCTGCCCGGCGGCGGGCTCGCGCTTGGTCGACCGAGGTGAGGTATCGCTTGCGCAGGCGGAGGTGTTTCGGAGTCACTTCTAGCAGCTCGTCCTCGACCAGGAAGTCGAGCGACTGCTCGAGGCTGAGGCGGGTTGCCGGCGTCAGGCGCACGGCGATATCGGCGGTGGAGGAGCGGACGTTGGACTGCTTCTTCTCCCGGCACACGTTGACCGGCATGTCGCCAGGTCGCTTCTGCAGCCCGACGATCATCCCTTCGTAGACCGTGGCGCCGGGCTCGATGAAGGTCGCGCCCCTCTCCTGCGCGTTGGCAAGGCCGTAAGTCACGGCCGTGCCTGCCGAGGAGGCAGTGAGAGCGCCATTCCGCTCGTTGCGTAGTTCGCCGGCCCAGGGTCGGTAGCCGATGCCGATCGATCCGATCACACCCGTTCCCGCTGTGAGCGTCAGAAAGAGGTTGCGGAAGCCGATCAGACCCCGTGTCGGGATCACATACTCGAGACGGACCGCGCCCGCATCGCCGTAGGTGATCTCGATCATCTCGCCCCGCCGGCGGCCCAGAGCTTCGGTGACTGCACCGACGTGCTCCTCGCGGATGTCCACCGTCAGGCGCTCCACTGGCTCCACGCGCCGTCCGTCGACCACTCTTTCGATTGCCTCTGGGCGAGACACCTCGAACTCGTAGCCCTCGCGCCGCATCGCCTCGATCAGGACAGCTAAGTGCAGCTCGCCACGGCCGCTGACCACGAACCGATCGGCCGAGTCAGTCTCCTCGACGCGCAGTCCGAGGTTCGTCTCCAGCTCGCGATAGAGCCGGGCTCGGAGCTGGCGCGAGGTGCTGAACTGTCCCTCTCGTCCGGCCAGTGGCGAGGTGTTCACGCCAAAAGCCATGCGGACCGTCGGCTCCTCGATCTCGATCCGGGGCAGCACGTCCGGCGCCTCGGGGTCGGCCAAGGTGTCCCCGATCGCGAGCTCGCCGAGGCCGCTCAGCGTGATGATGTCACCGGCTGATCCTAGGGCGATCGTCTCGCGCTCGAGCCCGCGCTGGACCAGGACCTGGCCCACGCGCGCCGTGCGTGAGCTATTCGCGGAAAGAATGACCACCGGGTCTCCGGGCGACACCGATCCGCGGAAGATCCGGCCGATGGCGAGGGGTCCGGTGAAATCGTCGTAGGCGCGGTTGGCGACCAGCATCTGGAAGCCCCCGTCCTCGACGACCGGGCCGGGTATGTGCTCGATGATGGCCTCGAAGAGGGGACCGAGGTCTGGAGCCAGGTGCCCGGGTTCCGTCCCGGCGCGCCCGGCCTTGGCGATGGCGTAAATCGTGGG
>CAZHAC010000205.1:0-4271 GCA_964529765.1 uncultured Actinomycetes bacterium | reverse complement strand
ATCGCCTGCTCGGTCGGCCACCAGTACCAACCCAGCTTCTCGTAGGCGTCGATCATCAGCTCACCCGGCCGGCCAGGCGGCGCCGGAGGCAGCGGGAGCGCTGGTCGCGCAGGCGCGCAGGGGTCGTTGGCCACCCCGGCCACCCCCACCTCTGCCTCGTTTGCGGTGTAGTAGGGCGCGAGGTCCTCGTAGGTCAGCGGCCAGTCCGCACCCACGCCGTCCAGCGTCTTGACCCGAAAATCGGAGGGCGCCATCCGCCAGTAGTTGGCGGCGAAGCCGATCGTGCTCCCGCCGACCGCGTTGTAGAGGTAGACGTCGATCGGGTTCTCGCCCTCGCTGGCCACGGGATAGTCGGCCTTCCAGCGGCGGACGTTCGGATTGGCGGCCCAGAAGCGGCGACCGCGGACCTCCCAGTCCAGGTGCGGCTTGGGCAGCCGGTCGCGGTCTTTCCAGTCACCCTGCTCGAGGCAGATGACGGCCGCGCCGCGATCCGAGAGCCGCTTCGAGATGGCGGCTCCGGCAGCGCCGGAGCCGATGACCAGGACGTCGGCAACCAGTTCCTCGCTCATGCTCCCACCCCGTCTCCGTAACCGGTCCGCCGCCATCTTGGCGGGAGCGCCTTGACCCTTTCCAGGCGCGCTTCATCGAAAGGCGGCAGCGAGCTGCCGGTGCTCTGTGCCTTGCCGCGCCAGCCGGTGTCGCGTTCGAGCGCGGTGAGCACCTCCGGGTGGCCGTAGTAGGCCTCGTAAGTGAAGTCGCGGACCATGTTGAAGGCGTCCGTGTCGTCGGCCGCTTCGAACTCGCGCAGCAGACGCTCGCGCTCCTCGGGCGTACATTCGGCGAAGGCACGCCGGGCCTTGGTCGCCGACATCGCCTCGAGGCGGTCGATCGCCTGCAGGAGCGCCGGCCGCAGTGCGGGCACCTCCGCGAGGGTGGCGTCGATGTACTCAGCGGCGCCGACCTGGGCGGCGTCCGGCCGCGACCCGTGGGCGGGGATCAAGCTGGCCACCCAAGCCTCCAGGGTCGTCGCCCGCGCCGGGTCGAGCACCGAGTAGCCATGGGTCTCGCCGACCGGGATCTCGGCGCGCCCGACCACGAGGCGGTAGTCGGGACGGTCGGCCTGAGCGACCTCGTGTCCGGCGACCCTTCTGTCGTAAGCCACTAAGGTGTCCTCCTCTGCCTGCCTGAGATGGGCCGCCGCGGGCACGCTTGGTGCCCAGCTGGGACCTGTCGAATCGAGCGCAGCGCGCTGCCCAAGGATGCTCCGTGAGGCGTATGAATCAGCTCCGGCGCCACCGGCAATCCTTTTCCGGAAATGGTTTTCCGCCCGATTGCCGGATGCTATATTTGGCCCGCGATCATGTCAACCTGGCAGCCGCTTCGCAGGTTGCCCGGTCCTCGATGAGCGAGCCCCAGGCCTGGATCGGCCGCCGGCTGCGCCGCCGCGAGGACCCGGCGCTCCTGACCGGTCAAGGCCGGTACGCAAGCGACGTGAGCCGCCCAGACGTCGTGCATCTCGTGCTCAGACGAGCCGGCCTGCCCAGCGCACGAGTGCGCTCGATCGACACCTCCAGCGCCAGCTCGATGCCCGGCGTGCTCAGCGTTTACACGTTCGGTCAGCTCGGGTTGGCCGACGACTTCATGCCCGACCCGCCGGGTGTCGAGCTCACCCTGCGACGCCCGGTGCTGGTCCGGGACGCCGTCCGGCACGAGGGCGAGGCGGTCGCCGCGGTGGTCGCGGAGACCGAGTACCAGGCGCGCGACGCCGCCGACGCCATCGAGGTCGACCTCGAGCCGTCGGAGCCTGACGGCGCGCACGTGGCGGAGCAGGAATTCGGTTTCGGCGATGTCGACGATGCGCTCGCCTCGGCGCCCGTGGTCGTGCGCGAGCAACTCCACATGGGCCGGATCATGGGCGCCGCCATGGAGCCGAGAGCAGCCTTCGCGGAGTGGCGGGACGCGGAGCAGCAGGTGGTCGTACGGGCCAGCGTCGGCTGGGTGCACGGCTTGCGCGACGCCCTTGCCGCCTGCCTGGGCCTCGATCCCTCCCAGGTCGTCGCTCTCGCCCAGGACGTCGGCGGCAGCTTCGGCGCCAAGAACAACCCCTATCCGGAGTACGTGGTGGCCGCCGCCGTGAGCCGTTTGCTGAAGCGGCCCGTCCGCTGGACCGCATCCCGCTCGGAGGACGGCCACACGACCGCCCAGGCCCACGCCGTCGACCTCGAGCTCGCGCTGGCGGCGGACGGCGAGGGCCGGCTCCTGGGCTTCCAGTGCGGGCTCGACTGGCCGATCGGCGCTTACGTGACGGGTGGCGCTATGCAGGACCGGAACATGGCGGTTCACACGATGTCCGCCTACCGGCTGCCCGCCCTGCGCGTCACCTCTTCGCAGCGCTATTCGAGCACCCCGCCCGCCTCTCATATCCGGGGCGGCGGCCGGCCGGTGGGCAATTTCGCGATCGAGCGGATGCTCGACCGCCTCGCGCGAGGCCTCGGTCTCGACCCGATCGAGATCCGGCGGCGCAACCTGATCCCGCCGCAGTCGATGCCCTATTCGACCGACTTTCAGGGCCTCGTCTACGACGGTGGCGACTATCCGCGACTGCTCGAGATGGCAGCGGCCCGGATTGGAGCTGCCGGCGTGCGCTCGCGGCAGACCGCGGGCGAGGCGATCGGACTCGGCGTCGCTATGTGCGTGGAGTCGACCGGCTTCGGGCGGCCCGAGCCCTCCCGCGTGATCATCCGCGGCGACGGTAGCGTGCAGGTTTTCGTCGGCTGCACGCCGCAGGGCCAGGGCCACCTGACCTTCGCCGCCCAGGTCGCCGCCGACCGCCTCGGCTGGCCCCTCGAGCGCATACAGGTGACGGCCGGCGACAGCAGCGGCGTGCCCTTCTCGCAGGTGACGGCCGGGAGCCGGACCGCGCTCGAGGTCGGCAACTCCGTGGCCCTCTCCGCCGCCAGCGCTCGCCGGCAACTCTTGGAGCGGGCGGCGGAGCTGATGGAGGCGGACTCTGGCGACCTCGAGCTCTCGGACTCGCGCGTCTTTGTGCGCGGCGTTCCCACCCGCCAGCTGCCACTCTCCGAGGTGGTGGGCCAGGGCCTCGAGGTCTTCGAGACCTGGAACTCGAACGGCGCCCCGGCGTTCGCGTCCAGCTGCCACATGGCGCTGGTTCGCATCGATCCCGAGAGCGGCAGGGTCGAGATGCTGCGCTACGTGATCGCTCACGACGGCGGCGTCGCCATCAACCCGCTGATCGTCGAGGGACAGCTGCAGGGCGGCTACGCGCACGGCCTTGGCTACGCGCTCTTCGAAGAGGCCTTGTATGAGCCGTCCGGCACTTTTCTGACGCCGTCCTTCCTCGACTACACGATCGTCAGCGCACCCGAGCTGGACTGCGAACCGGAGCTGCTGCACATCGTCACCCCGAGCTCTCAGAACCCTGAAGGGTTCCGGGGTGCCGGCGAGGCCGGGACGATCGCAGTCCCGGCCGCGATCGCCAACGCCATCGAGGACGCGCTCTACGCGCTCGGAGTCGAGACCTGCGTCGACACAATTCCAGTGGCGCCCGAGCGGCTGTGGCGCCTCTTCAACGACGTTGCCCGTTAGCTCGCCCCTTCCTCTTTATATGGCGGCAGGACGAGAGCGCTCGCCACTCGCCGCGCGTGCTCTCGATAGGCGCCCTCGAAGAGCGCCCTGGACCGCTCCTGTCCGACCACCCGGGCGCTCGTGATCACGGGCGGCATCTTGCCGTGCGCGACCAGCAGCTCAGCCGTGCGCACCTTGATCGCATTGCCGATGGAGGCCGCAGCCAGCGTGCTGCCGGGGCCGACAGGGGTGTCGAGCCCGTCGACCGCGCAGAGCGCGTCGGCCGGCGGGGTGCAGAGGTCGATGACGACGTCGGCGTGGTCGATCAACCGGGAGCCCGGCTCTGCCCCGGCCGCCCCGGCCGCCCCGGCCGCCACCGAGGTGATCGCGATCACCGGCAGCCCACGCTTCCTGGCGCCCTGTGCAATCTCGACCGAGACGGTGTTCAAGCCGCTCGCGGAGAAGACCATCATCGCGTCCGGGGGTTCGAGGTGGAAGTTGGAGAGGATGGTCTCCGCCAGCCCCGGGACCCGCTCGATGAACATCGCCTGGCGCTGCCCGTTGGCGCCCACCACCTGAGTGTGGAAGGTCATCGACAGCTCCACGATGGGGTGGAAGCCCGGGTAGGAGCCGTAGCGGGGGAACATCTCCTCGACAGCTATCCGCGAGTGGCCGCTGCCGAAGAG
>CAZHAC010000204.1:0-4293 GCA_964529765.1 uncultured Actinomycetes bacterium | reverse complement strand
GGTTGAAGGGACCCAGATTGATCAGGAAGAGGAGCACCACCAGGCTCGGGATCGCGATCAGCGCCTGGGTGCGCCGGCTCAACGCTTCCCAGCGCTCCACCATTGGGTTCGGCCTTCGACTCATCGCCTTCATGATGCCCCGCGCCAATTCGTGACGTTGACAAGAATCAGTACGCGGCCGTATCAGATCGAGCATGACGCGCGTTTTGGCGGCGGTCGCCGCCGCGCTGGCACCGCTCGTGCTCCTGCCCCCGCCGGCCGTGGCCGCGACCACGACCTACCACGTTCTTCGCGATGTCCGGATCACGATGGACGATGGCGTATCCCTCGACTCCGACCAATACATCCCTGACCAGGGCTGCCCGTGTCCGGTGATCCTGGTCCAGACGCCGTACCGCAAGAGCGATACCGCGGTCGCTGAGGCCAATCCGGTCTTCCCGCAGCATGGCTACGCCGAGATCGCGGTCGATGTGCGTGGAACCGGCAGCAGCGAGGGCTACTGGGACTCCTTCGGTCCGCGGGAACAAAAGGACAGCGTCGCCCTCGTCAACTACGCCGCCTCCCGCGCCTACTCGAATGGCCGGGTTGGGCTCGCGGGGATCAGCTATTCAGCCATCAACCAGCTGCTGACCGTCGAGCAAGTGGGGACGGGCGCCGTCCGGGCCATCTTCCCGATCGTCCCCATGTCCGACTCCTACCGCGACGTCAGCTGGGCCGGCGGCAACAGCGACACCGGCTTCATTCCGCTCTGGCTCGGTCTGGTCAGCGGCCTTGGCGCGGCACCCGCGGATGACCCGATGACGCAGCCCGCGATCGCGCTCAACGCCGAGTCCCAGCACCTGTACAACATCACCCGCTTCCAGGCCCCCGTACTGGCGGATTCGCTGTCTGGCAGCTACGAGTCCCAGCTGCCTGCCCAGGTCCAGACCTACCCGGACCAGTCGTACGACGGCCCCTTCTACCGCGTTCGCTCGCCGATCGATCACATCGCCGGCGTGCGAGTCCCGACTTTCATCGTGGGCGGCGAGTATGACCTCTTCCAGCGCGGCGAGCCGATCCTGTATAGGGCCCTGAACCTGCCGCCGGGTCAGAAGAAGTTCCTCTTCGGTCCCTGGTATCACGTAACGGCCGGCTCGGGCCTGCCGGCGAGCGACTCTCAAGGCCGCGTCATCCCCGATCTGGACACGCTCCAGGTCGCCTGGTTCGACCGCTGGCTGAAAGGGGTCGCCAACGGCGTCGAGGCGTTCCCTGGCGTCGAGACCTACGTGCAGGGATCCGACCGGTTCGAGGCCAACGACGCTTTCCCGGCCGCCGGCACGCGCTACCAGAACTGGTACCTGGGCACGGGTGGGACGCTCTCCCGCTCGGCGCCTGCCGTTTCGGGCGGTGGCGCCATCCCGTACAACCCGGCGGCCGGCGTCTGCTCGCGGTCCACGCAGCAGTGGACCGCAGGCGCGGCACAGACCTGCTCGAGCGACCAGCGGCTGAATGATGCGCAAGGCCTGGCGTTCACCTCGCCCCCGATGGTCGCCCCGCTCACGATCTCGGGACCGATTTCGGCGCATCTGTTCATCAGTGCCAACCGCCCGGACGCAACAGTGGTGGCAACGGTCGAGGATGTCGGACCGGACGGCGGCTCGAACTCGCTGACAGCGGGCTCGCTGGTGGCTTCATTGCGAGCGCTGACGACACGGCCCTGTGGCCCGGTGGTGCTCGACTGCACGGTCTATGCCGGCTCGCAGCCCACGGTGCCCTGGCACCCGTACACCCGTGCCTCCCAGCAGCCCCTGGAAGCCGGGAAGATCTATGAGATCTGGATCGAGGTCTTTCCCACCTCTGCCCGCATCCTGCCCGGGCACAGCCTGCGCTTGACGCTGACGGGGGCCGACATTCCCCACGAGAGCCCGACGCTCTCGACTCAGGCCGACTCGGCCGGCGCCATCACGAACGTCTGGTTTGGCGGCGGGCGCCCGTCCTCCATCTATTTGGGGTCTGTTTAAGGGTTAGCGGCATCGTTGGCCCGCGCAGTCCGGGCGAGGCGGCGGGCCTCGCGCAGCGGTGCCGGGGTCCGTTTGTCGAACAGCGGCTCGACCAGTGAGGCGGCTGTCACCGCGTCGGTGCGCCAGCCGGGGTGAACCCAGATCCCGCGGCCGGGGCCCATACGTATGGCGCCGGCACCGCCTGTGAGCAAGCGGTCGGTGATGCCGATCGTGGGTACGTCGAGCGCCCAACCGAGGTGCAGCGCGAGCCCGGCCGCGCGCGGATGGTCGGGGCCGGTTGCGTTGACGACGAGAACGTCGGGTGCCGGCTCGAGGGCGCGCACCGCGCGCTCCAGGAGAGCTCCCTCTCGGAGGGCGAGCAGGCCGGGCTGGTAAGGCGCTGGGAAGTGGCCGCGCACGATGGCCCAGCCGAGCACCCTGCCGTTCCGCATGGCGACAGCGGCAATCCAGGCCGGATCGCCCGGCTCACCTTGACCGGCGGTGCCCCGCTGCGTGGCGGCGAAGACGGCTCCGACTGCCGGCTCCTGAGGAGGGGTCCACAGAGGAGCTCTCGCGGCATCGCCCGCCACCCGCAGCTGGAGCCGCTCGAGCTCCTCGGCGGAGTCAGGCCAGTTGCTCGGCAAGCTGCTCCGGCGTGGTCACCGGCAGCCGGCAGGCGAAGCGCTCGCAGACATAGGCGGCAGCGGGGGCGCCGTCGGTTCCGCGCCCTTCGAGGAGGGCGACGGGCGCCTCTCCGGGCGAGCCCGCCGCGACCACCAGCCGTGGCCGGAACTCCCGCCAGGCGACGTCGAGGAACGGCTGCCGGGCAGCCGCCGAGGTCGCCACGACCGCCAGCTCGCGGGTAGGGCCCAGGTAGAGGTCGAGGGCGCCGATGGCGGTGCCGAAGGCCATGGGCGCGCGCTCCAGGAGCCTCTGAAGGGTGCCCAGCGCTCCTATGGCCGTTGCTTCCAGCTCGCCGTCGCCCGTCAGCAGGGACAGCCGGAGCAGGACCTCCACCGCCAGCGAGCTGCCGGCGGGCACCGCGTTGTCGAAGACGTCTCGGGGCCGTGTGAGGGGCGCGTTGGAGTCGCTGGCGGTCTGGTAGAAGCCGCCCCGATCGGCGTCACCAAAGAGTGGTTTCAGCATGCGCCCGAGCTCGAGCGCGGCATCAATCCAGCCGGGATCGGCCGTCGTCTCCCACAGTGTCAGGCAGGCGAGCGCCATGCCCGCGTGATCGTCGAGGAATCCCGAGCCGCCCGGCCGCCCGTCCCGCCAGGCGCGCAGTACGCGCCCATCCGGACGCCGCATGTTCTCGAGCACGAAGCGCGCCGCGCCCGTGGCGGCTTCCACGTAGCGCGGCTCGTTGAGGACACGGCCGGCCTCGGCGAAAGCGCGGATGGCAAGCGCGTTCCAGGCGGCGAGAACCTTGTCGTCCGTGCCCGGCCGGACGCGCCGCTCGCGCATTTCCAGCAGCTCCCGGAGCACCCGCTCGTCCGGCCGCGAGGCTTCCGCCGCCTCCAGGCCCTGGGGATGCCACAGGATGTTCGTTCCCTCCCAGTTGCCCTGCGGAAGGGCGCCGAACCACTCGGCCACTCCGCGCTCCGTGAGCTCTTCGTACGGCCAGACGAAGTAGCGGCCCTCGACGCCTTCCGAGTCAGCGTCCTGAGCCGAGAAGAACCCGCCGCCGGGATGGCGCATCTCACGGAGGAGGTACTCGAGGGTCGAGCGCACGACGCGCTCGTACGCCTGGCGATGGGTGAGCTGGAACGCATGGAGGTAGGCCAGCGCCAGCTGGCCGTTGTCGTAGAGCATCTTTTCGAAGTGGGGGACCAGCCAGCGGCGGTCGGTCGAGTAGCGGTGAAACCCGCCGCCAAGCTGGTCCTGGATGCCGCCTGCGGCCATCCGATCAAGCGTCCGCACGGCCATGTCGAGCGCTTGCGGGCGGCCGCGCAGGTGGGAGCGCAAAAGCAGCTCCAGCAGCATCGGCTGCGGAAACTTGGGCGCCGGTGAGAAACCGCCCCATTCGGCGTCGAACGACTCCTCGAGAGCCTGCGCGGCGCCGGTCAGGAGCTCCTCGGTAAGTGGCTGGCCAGTGGCCGCAAAGCCGTCGCTGCGCGTGATCACCTCGGCGACCTTGTCGCCTTCGGCCAGCAGGTCTGGGCGGCGCGTGCGCCAGAAGTCCGCCAGAGTCGCGACCACGCGGGCGAAGCCGGGCATGCCCTGGCGGTCAGTGGGCGGGAAGTAGGTTCCGGCGTAGAACGGCTTCAAGTCGGGGGTCAGAAACACGGTCATCGGCCAGCCACCCTGTCCCGTG
>CAZHAC010000203.1:0-4301 GCA_964529765.1 uncultured Actinomycetes bacterium | reverse complement strand
CCACCCCGTCCGCCACCTTCGCGCAGCGGCTCAGCCGATGGTCGTCCGCTGTCCAGCGAGTCCCGACTACCCTTCGGATGTGACTTTTCCGCACCCTGCTCTGGGTACGGCCACGGCGGCTGACCTGGCGGCACGCCTGGCCGCCGGTGAGCTGACCGCGCGCCGGCTGGCCGAGATGTACCTCGAGCGAATCGAGGCGATCGACCGCGCAGGCCCGGCGCTGCGCTCTGTGATCGAGGTCAACCCCGACGCGCTGGCGATCGCCGACGAGCTCGATTGGGAGCGCGCGGAGGGCCGCGCGCGGCGGCCGATCCACGGGCTGCCGGTGATCGTTAAGGACAACATCGACACCGGCGACCGCATGCTGACGACGGCCGGCTCGCTGGCTCTGATGGGCGCCCCCGCACCTCGTGATGCGGACGTCGTGTCACGGTTGCGCGCCGCCGGTGCCGTGATTCTGGGCAAGGCGAACCTGAGCGAATGGGCCAACTTCCGGTCCAAGCGCTCGGCCAGCGGCTGGAGCGGCCGGGGCCGGCAGACGCGCAACCCGCATGTGCTCGACCGCACGCCGTGCGGCTCCAGCTCGGGCTCCGCGGTTGCGGTGGCGGCCGGTCTCTGCGCCTTCGCCGTCGGTACCGAGACCGACGGTTCGATCGTCTGCCCGAGCTCGGTCTGCGGAGTGGTCGGCGTCAAGCCGACGGTGGGACTCGTCTCCCAGCGCGGCATCATCCCGATCTCGTCCTCGCAGGACACGGCGGGGCCGCACGCGCGAACCGTCACCGATGCCGCCCTCCTCCTGAGCTCGATGACCGAGGAGCCACACGATTACGTCGCCGAGCTGGCGGGCTCGAGGTTGGCGGGCAAGCGCATCGGGGTGCTTCGCGAGCCCTATTCCGGCTACAGCGAGCACATGGACGCGGTCTACGAGCGAGCGCTGGAAGCGATGCGGAATGCGGGTGCCGAGCTCATCGACCCAGTCCGGATCGAGACCGCCGAGGAGCTCCCGAGCTCCGGCGTCGAGCGGACCATTCTCCTCCATGAGTTCAAGGCCGGCCTCAACGCCTACCTGGCCACCCGGCCAGGGCTGACTGTCCGCACGCTGGAACATCTGATCCGGTTCAACCAGGAACACGCCGCCGAGGAGATGCCTTACTTCCGCCAGGAGACGTTTGAAGAGGCGCAGGCGACGGCCGGCCTGGAAGCACCTGAGTACCGGGAGGCGCTGGCCAGGGCCCGTGAGCTTGCCCGCGAGCGGGGCATCGATGCGGTCATGGACCAGCATTCGCTCGACGCCCTGGTCGCCCCGACCCGGCACCCCGCGTGGATCGTCGACCCGATTTCGGGGGATCGCGCGATCGGCGGCTCGAGCCAGCCGGCGGCGGTTGCCGGCTATCCGAGCGTGACGGTGCCGGCCGGTTGGGCCTTCGACGCGCTTCCGGTGGGAGTCAGCTTCTTCGGACGCGCCCGCAGCGAGGCCACGCTGCTGCGCCTTGCCCACGCCTTCGAGTGTGAATCGCCCGCCTGGCGCGAGCCGCGCTACCTGAAGACGCTGGAGCTGCCCTGACGAACCCGCGCACCGTCTACGAGCTCGCCGGTGGGGAGGAGGCCTTCGTGCGCCTGGTCGACCGCTTTTACGCAGGCGTGGCCGGCGATCCCGTTCTGCGTCCGATCTACCCCGAAGAAAACCTGTCCGGGGCGAGCCGGCGCCTGCGCATGTTTCTCATTCAGTACTGGGGCGGCCCTGGGACCTACAGCGAGGAGCGCGGCCATCCGCGCCTCCGGATGCGTCACCAGCCCTTCGCCATCGGGCGCAAAGAGAGGGACGCGTGGATGCGCCACATGATCTCGGCGGTCGACTCGCTCGACCTCGAGCCCGACGTCCGCGCCCAATTGCTCGATTACTTCGATCGCGCCTCGGTGGCGATGATGAACGCGGTGACCGACTGAGGGGCCTGCTAACGGACGCCGAGCAGCTCCACGTTGAAGAGCAAGGTGGACCCGGGCGGAATCGGTCCGACGCCTCTCGATCCGTATCCCAGGTCGGGCGGGATCACGAGCCGCCGGCGACCTCCGACCTTCATCCCGGCGACTCCTTCGTCCCAGCCGGCGATCACCTGCCGGGCCCCCAGATTGAAGGTGAAGGGCTCTTGGCGGTCGCGCGAGCTGTCGAATTTCCGGCCGTCTGTCAGCCAGCCGGTGTAGTGGACCGTGACCTGCTGGCCCGGACTCGCGCGCTCGCCGTCACCCTCCTCCATCTCCACGATGCCCAGGCCACTGGCGGTCGTCGTCGGCGCTCCGGGCACTTCGAAGTCATCATTCGGCATCACTCGAGCTTAGTGGCAGCACTACGCTGATGGCTGCAATGCCCGACTGGGACGGTATCGAGGGCCAGCTTCACGAGCCACTGGAGCCGGCAGGCGCCCGCCGCCGCTGGCGCGCCGAGGCCGGCGGCCGGCCGGCGATCGCGATCGAGGCGCAGATGGGATCGGCGCGCGACGCGGCGGCGGTCGGCGCTCGGCTGCGGCGTCTTTTCGGGCGCCAAGATCCGCGCCTGCCCGAACTGCTCGGCTGGGCGGTGGAGGGCACCACGGTCTGGGTGCTGACCAGCGACAACGTTGGCAACCGGAGCCTGGCTGAGCTCCTACGCGCGGGGCCGCTGTCGCCCGCAGAGGCGGCGGCGGTCACCTGGGCAGTCCTCAGTGGGCTGGAGGCGATGCACGAGGCGGGAGTCGCCCACGGCCGGATATCCCCCGAGACGGTTGTCGTCGACGCCTCTGGGGCCGTCCGGTTGGAAGGCGGCTGGTTCACTCCGGAGGCGCGCGGCGGAGCGGGCGAGATGGTCGCCGACGTCGAGGCGGCGGGTTCTGTGGGCCTCGCCGCTCTCGGGGTGGCCAATACCGCTGGCGGTCCGGCCGGCGGTGCCGAACTGGAGGCGCCGGCGCTCACCCGGATGATGCGGGCGATCGCATCGGGAGCCAGCGGCTCCAACGTGGCCGGGGCCCGGATGGCGCTCGCCGCCACCGCCGGCCCGCTGGTGGAGCCTGAGGGACTCGCTCGGGCTCGGGAAAGGCTGCTCCGGCGCGCCGGCGCCGGTCTTGTCCCGTCCGCAGCCCCGGTTGCCGACCCGATACCCACTGTGCTCGACCCGCAAGTGGAAGAGGCGGCCCCTGTCAGACGTCCGCGTTCTGAGCGGCCGGCATCGACGTTGCGTCCGCCGTTGGAACAGGCGGCGGCGGCTCCCGCACCGGCGGTGCCCGCGCGCCACTATGTCGCCACCGCGGCCGACTTTGAGACCCTCGACGAGGGCTTCGATTGGGCTCGGCTCCGCGTGCCGGCGATCGCTCTCGGAATCGCGCTCGTCCTGCTGTCCCTGGCCTGGGTGGGAGCACGCGCACTGGGCCACCACAGCTCCCCGTCTTCGTCTGCCGGGGTTCCGGCAGCCGCGCCTTCAACGTTTGCACCGGCTTCAGCCACGCCTCGTGGGACGCCCACCTCAACCAGCACCTCCGCGCCGAAACCGGCAGCCGGCCCGTCCTTCGGGCCCGCGGCTTCGGGCGACGTCAAATCGGTCGCCATGCAGGTGTCGGGCTGTGCGCCGGGCGGCTCCTGCAGTGCCGATATCGTGGTGACCACGACCCAGGCCGCCGCAGCCAACGACATCAGCTGGACCGTCCGTGCCTACAACCCCTGTACCGGGTCGACTTCCGACGTGGGTTCGGGCCACTTCACGGAGCAGGCCGGCTGGACCACGATCGACGTCAACCAAGCGCTCAGCCTGCCTTCCGCGAAAGGTCAGCTGCTGCTGTCGGCGGTGACCAGTGCGCCCGCTTCCGCGGCATCGCCGGCAGTGACGGTCGGCCAGGGTGGATGTTAAGCAGGCTGCTCAACTGATAGTGTCCCGCCCCGGTGACACTCTCCGGGCGCCGTCTTCTGCCTCCCCTGCTGGTCCTGCTCGAGGCTTTGGCCCTGCTGACGGTGGCCTGCGGTTCCCCCTCCGGATCCAGCCCGCGGGCGGTTGCGCGGCCGACACCTCTGTCGATGCCGGGCATCGGCGCCCTCGAGCGAGCTGACATCGTCCCACCAGCGCCGCCGATCGTCCCGGCACGGCCGCCGGCCCGTTTCGCCATCCCCAGACTCGGCGTCGAAGCCAGCGTCGAGCAGGTGGACTTTCTGGGCGTGCCCCAGAACCCGGCCGACGTCGCCTGGTTCCGCAGCGGGCCGGCGCCCGGCGAGGGCGGCGACGCTGTGATCGACGGCCACGTCGACTGGACCACCGGGCCGGCCGTCTTCTGGCGACTTCG
>CAZHAC010000202.1:0-4302 GCA_964529765.1 uncultured Actinomycetes bacterium | reverse complement strand
GACCCGATCCGCTGCCTGGACGAGGTCCGGCGCCAAGGTTGGCCGACGCTGGTCGGCAACCACGATCGCGCCTGTACGGACGCCCACATCCTTAGCTGGTTCAACGACGATGCGGCGACCGTCATCCGGTGGACGCAGGGGGAGCTCGGCAAAGAGCGTCTGGGGTGGCTAGCGTCTTTGCCGGAAACCGAGATCCGCGAAAACGTCCTGTTGGTGCACGCCAGCCCGCGAGACCCAATCTTCGAGTACGTGTTCGACGCCCAGACTGCCCGTGCCAACCTCAAGCTGCTCGGCGACCGCGCCGGCCTTCACGGGCACACGCACCTCCCCGGCTACTTCTACTTCAATGGCGACGACATCGAGCACAACTACTGGATAGGTCAGATCCGCTTGCACGGCCCGGTTCTGGTCAATCCTGGCAGCGTCGGTCAACCGCGCGACGGTATTCCAGACGCCAGCTATGGAGTCTGGGACGTGGCGGAAGGAACGTTCGAATGGCGGCGCGTTCCCTACGACCGCGAAGGAGCCAAGCGCGCAATTCGCGAGGCTCGGCTGCCCGATCGTTTCGCGAGTCGACTCGACATCGGCCGTTAGGTAAAACGTGGAACGTTTCGGCGGCCAGCACCTGCGCCGCCTGGGCATTGCCGCCGGCCTCGCGGTCGGTGTAGAAACCGCCGGCTTCTGGCTCTACCGGTGGGTCACCTTCTTATCGGGCGACCTGCGCGGGCCCGACTTCTTCTCCTTCTACGCGGCCGCCCGGCTGTTCCTCGAGCGCGGAGGATCGGCCGTGTACGAACTGGCCGTCCAGCGCGCGTATCAGGCCCAAGTCACGGCTCAATGGGCGCCGCTCAAGTTCGTCTTACTGCCATATATCCACCCGCCCTACGTGACGCCGCTGCTGGCGCCATTGGGTCTGCTTCCGTACCGCGGGGCGTATGTCGCCTTCGGTCTGCTCAACCTGGTCCTGATAGCGCTCGTCATCACTCTTCTTGTCCGCAGCACCAAACTTGCTCGCCCGTCCGCGCTGCTGGTGGCGTCGCTGGCGCTCGGGTACCTGCCGCTGTTCGTGGCGCTTCTACAGGGGCAGACCGACATGCTGATCTTGCTTCCACTCACGGGCGCCTACTTGGCCTGGGCTCGAGGCAGGACCGGTTGGGCTGGCGTCCTGACGGGTCTGGCAATGGTCAAACCGAACCTTCTACTGATCCTGCCGGTCCTCTTTGTGGCCCGCCGGGAATGGCGCGCGGTGATCGGGCTGCTCACGGTCGGTGCAGCGCTGGGGCTGATCGCACTTCTGGTTTCAGGGCCTCGCGAGTTCGCCGCTTACCTGGCGCTCGTGACCGGCTGGGCGGCGGGCGGCGCCCAAGGCTTTCCGATCACCGGGCAGACCGTGTACTCGCTGCGCGGAGCGCTGGAGGCGATGCCCGGGGGCCGCCTACCGGCCCTGGCCGTGCTGACGGTGCTGCTGATCCTGGTTGGCCTTGCTCTGAGCTGGCGTCCAAACGTGCCCCGCCTCGATTTCGCCCTTGCGGTGGCCGCCGGCGTCGTGCTGAGTCCCTATCAGAACCTCCACGACCTGAGCCTCCTCGTCTTGCCCGGGATCGTACTCGCGGGTCTCGCCGCCCAACGGGCAATCGGACACCCGGGGACGGCGACGGTTGTCCTTTTGCTCGCCTACCTCGGGGTCCAGGTGACGATCCTGGCTGGCCCAACCACTGCCGCCGTGGGCGCCCTCGCCCTGGCCGGCTTTCTGCTGGTGGAGCGACTGACGGTCGGTCCCGAGCCCGTTGCCCGTGGCGAGCTGCAGTGGAGTGGGCCTCAGCCCCGTCGAGTCATCGTCCTTCCCGCCTACGGGGCGGCCCGTACCCTGCAGCAGGTCGTAGAGGGGATCCCGGCGGGAAGCGCGGACCGGGTCCTGCTTGTTGACGATGCCAGCGCTGACGCCACGGTCAGCGTTGCCCGTGCGCTGCGTCTCGACGTGATTCGCCACGCGCGCAATCTGGGCTATGGAGGCAACCAGAAGACGTGCTACGCGAACGCGCTCGCTATGGGGGCTGACGTTGTCGTCATGCTCCATCCCGACAATCAATACGACCCCGCGATCGTTCCCCAGCTGTGCGAGGTGATCGAGCGCGGCGACGCAGACGTCGTCCTCGGCTCGCGCTGGCTGGGTATCGATCCCGCCGAGGCCGGCATGCCTTTGTGGAAGCGGCTTGGCAACCGCTTCCTGACCTGGGCGGAAAACCGTGTGCTCGGACTCGACCTTTCCGAGTACCACACGGGCTACCGCGCGTACTCCCGGCGATTTCTGGAGACCATCCCGTTCGAGCGAAACAGCAACGACTTCGTGTTCGACACCCAGGTGCTGATCCAGGCGGCTACCTTCGGCTTTCGAATCGGCGAACTGCCGGCGGTCGGCCGCTACTTCGAGGACATGAGCTCAATCGGTTTTCGGACCAGCGTCATCTATGGCTTGAAAACGGTGGTCGCGCTGCTTCGGTACATCCTCCACCGGGCAGGCTTCAGTGCGGCCTGGCTGCTGCCGCGATCGGGCATAGGAGAAGAACAGCGAGTGCTTACGTCTCCAGCTTCTCCCGGTAAAGGATGACGCGGCATGACGCATTCTTGAGCACGTAGGGAACGGTCTTACCCAGGAAGAACTCTCCAAACCGCCGCTTGTACGGCAATCCCATCACGATGGAGTCGGCACCCCACTCCTCGGCTTCGCCGACGATCGCCGGGCCGGTGTCGCGGGCCTGGACCATCTCGGTCTCAACGGCTATCCCCGCCGCCGCGGCCAGCTGTTCGACCTCCTCCAGGACCTCTTCGCCGTGCTCGACGAGGTGCTCGACGGGAGCCGACAGCGGCAGCGACCGGTTCACCTCGATCACATGCACGGCGTAAAGCTTGGCGCCCCGATCCTTGGCCAGGCGGCACGCCAGCTTGACCGTCTCCTCGTCGACCTTGTGGCCGCCGACAGCGACCATCATCTTGCCGGTCTTCTCCGCTCCGGCCTGCGCGCGCTCCTGGGCCATCAGGCGGAAGGTCCGTGTGTCAATCGGCGGTAGAGCACGTAAGTACCGAACGCAACCATCAAGGCCGCGACCACGAGCTCGGGCCACCCGACGCGGTGGAGCGCAAAAAGGAGGACGATCCAGGTCGCGAAAGCAACCGAGAGAAGCCCCATGAAGGTGAAGGGGAACCGCATCCGGCCAAATCGTACAATCCACCTTCCGTGAAGGTTCTGATCGTCGGGTGTGGGCGGGTCGGTTCGCGGCTCGCAGCCAACCTGTCGGAGGACGGGCACGACGTCACCGTGGTCGACAGGGATCAGGCCAAGCTCAACCTCGCCGCTTCCCGCGGGCAGCTGGACCCGGCGACGTTCAAGGGCAACGTCGTGCTCGGCGACGGCACCGATGCCGAGGTTCTCCGCCGCGCCGGCATCGAAGCGGCAGACGCCTTTGTCGCCGTCACAGAAGGCGACAACAGGAACATCATGGCCTCACAAATCGCGCAGCATGTATTCAAGGTGCCGCGCGTGGTGTGTCGCATTTACGACCCCGTCCGAGAAGAGGCTTACCGCAAGCTGGGTCTCAGCACTTACTGCCCGACGGTGAGCGGTACCGAAGCAATTATCGGGCTGTTGATGGAGGCCGACTGACGTGTATGTAATCGTCATCGGAGGCGGGAAGGTTGGCTACTACCTGGCCCGCGACCTCGTCGATCGCGGCGAGGAGGTGACACTGGTCGAGAAGGACGCCGCTCGGGCGGACTGGCTTGAGGGCCAACTGGGCAGCATCGTCATGCGCGGCGACGGCGACGAGATGGGTTTCTTGTCCACCACCGGTATCGAGCGAGCTGATGCGGTGCTAGCCGTAACCGGGGATGACGAAGACAACCTGGTCGCGCTGCAGATGGCCAAGAAGCGGTTCAACGTGCCGCGGACGGTGGCGCGCGTCAACAACCCGGCCAATGTCGATATCTTCAAGACGCTGGGCGTGGACGAGGCGGTCTCGGCGACGGAAGTCTTGCTGGGCGCCCTCGAGCCGAAGATCGAGGTCCAATAAAAAAAGGGCCGCTCATGGGCGGCCCTCCTTGGATCAGTAGCCGCCTACTTCTTGCTGGCGCCGATCTTGTAGATCTTGGTGCCGCACTTGGGGCAGGTCCCGACCGTGGCGGGCTTGCCGTTCTTCATCGTTATCGCCTGAGGGTTTTGCATTTCGACTTTCTGCTTGTCCTTAAGGCAGTACCCTTCCATGTCGGAAATCTCACACTCCTTCGCTCAAGTTTTGCTGGTGCCAC
>CAZHAC010000201.1:0-4334 GCA_964529765.1 uncultured Actinomycetes bacterium | reverse complement strand
TGGTGGAAGTACCAGCTGAGCGGGTTCGGCATCGGCTGCGTCTCGTGGTGGTAGTGGAGGCAGGTGAGGTCGCGCCAGCAGGGATCGCCGCGCATCTTGATCAGCCCGGCGCCGAACTCGACGCGGAAGAGCAGCCAGCGGTAGAGCCAGATCACCAGCAGCGGCGGCGCGGTCGGGCCGGCGCCAAGGAAGACGGCAAGGAAGCCGGCCTCCAGTAGCAGCGTCTCCCAGCCGAAGGAGTAGAAGACCTGCCCGACGTTCACGATCGAGAGGTAGAGAGCCCAGAGAGCCAGCCAGGCCGGGATCGCCACCCAGACCGGAGCCACGTCGAGGGCGCCAAACAGAATCGCGGCCGAGACCACGGCACCCAGCCAGGCGACGGCCATCAAGAGCCTGTCCGAATAGTGGAGATGGAACAGACTCGGTGACGCGCGGAAGGGGATTTCAGCCAGGAAGTCGGGCACTGGCAGGAGACCGCGCTCGCCCAGCAGGGGCCGGAACTGGTTGATGGCGACCGCGAACGCCACCAGGTAGATGGCGGCGAGAGCGTGCTCCAGGAGCAGGCGGCTGAGCCAATAGTCAGGGGCTTGAAGCCACTCCACGATTGCCTCCCACGTCTACGGTAGGACGGCTTCAGGCGAGAGCCGAGCGCAGCGCCGACTGCGCCGCGTACCAGCCGCACAGCCCGTGGACGCCCCCCGCCGGCGGTGTCGCGGCCGAGCAAATGAAGAGCGACGGGTCGGAGGTTGCGTAGGGGTCAAGACGTGGAACCGGCCGGGTAAAGAGCTGGCGTAAGTCCATCCGGCCGTCGTTGATGTCGCCGCCGACGGAGTTGGGATCCGCTCTCTGAAGATCCATCGGGCTCCAGGGCTTGCGCTCCCGGACCAGGTTTCGGAAGCCCGGTGCGAAGCGTTCGACCTGATCCTCGATGGCGCCTGTCATGTCTCGCCCGGAACCGTTGGGGACATGGCAGTAGGCCCAGGCGATGTGGCGCCCTGCGGGCGCCCGGGTCGGGTCGAAAAGCGTCGGTTGGACCAGGATCACGAAGGGGCGATCGGGATGCCGTCCTTGGGCCACCTCGTGCTCAGCCTGTGCCACCTCCTCGAGCGTGCCACCCAGGTGGGCGGTGGCCGCGCGCGCGCACTCGGCCGCGCGCCACGGAATCGGTCCGTTGAGGGTCCAGTCGACTTTGAAGACGCCTGGGCCGTATCGGTATCGCAGCAGCCGCCGCCGGTATCCGGGTTGGAGGCGATGGCCGGCGACTTCGAGCACGCCTTTTGGCGAGAGGTCGAGGAGTGCCGCGCGGTGCGGCGGCAACTGGGCGACAGACTCGACGCGTGCTCCACAACGAACCTCACCCCCAAGTTGGCGGAGCCTGTCGACCATGACCTGGGCCACCTCAGCCGATCCGCCACGTGCCAGAGGCCAGCCGGCGGCGTGTGCCGTCAGCAGCATCACCAGGCCGACGGCAGACGTGGCAGGTTCATCGAGCGCGAGCATGCTGTGGGCCGCGGCGCCCGCAAGCAAGGCGCGCGCATCACGGCCCTTGAACGCGAGGCGGGCCAGCGCGGTCGCGGGAAGGAGCCCCGGCAAACCTAAACGAGCAAGCAGCAGTGGATGCCTGGGGAGGTGGATGGGGGCCAACGCGTCCGCCACCAGATCGGCTGCGTGATCGACCAGAGGCTGCAGCAGGCGGCGGTACGCGGCGCCGTCGGCGCCCAGCCCGCCGGCGGTCTCGGCGACCGACCTCTCGAGCATCACGGCCGTGCCGTCGTCGAACGGATGGGCGAGAGGGGCGGGAGGCGCGACCAGGTCGAGGGGCAGCCGTCCGAGAAAGGGCGAGAGGGGCGTCAGAGCCATGATCGTCGCGCAGACGTCGTGGCGAAATCCCGGCTCCAGCAGCTCCTCGCTTCGGAGCCCGCCGCCCGGCTGCTCGGCTCCCTCGAGAACCAGCACCGACCGGCCGGCCTCGGAGAGCGCGATCGCGGCGGCCAGGCCGTTAGGTCCCGCTCCGACGACGACGGCGTCGAACCTGCGAGGTGCCGTCAAGGGTTCCGAGACCCCATATCAAGATCGGTATAGCAGCCGTCGCATCCCACCGAGTCCCGCCCATGTCCGGCACCCGCGGCCGGGGCTCATAGTGAGACGCCGGACATGAGTACGACCGCCGGTGCGAGTGGGAGTCGGTGCTATGGCGGTGGCGACCACGTCATGGAGCACTATCACGACGAGGAGTGGGGCTTCCCGGTCCTCGACGAGCGCGGATTGTTCGAGCTGTTGAGCCTGGAAGCGTTCCAGGCCGGGCTGTCCTGGCGGACGGTGCTGGCCCGCCGCGACGCCTTCCGTGACGCCTTTGCGGATTTCGAACCCGAAGCCGTCGCGCGCTTCGGAGACGCCGACGTCGCACGCCTCCTCGCGGACGCAAGCATCATCCGCAACCACGCGAAGATCGAGGCGACGCTCGCCAACGCGCGCGCGACCGTCGCCCTACATGACGGTGGGGAGTCGCTCGCAGGTTTGATCCGGGCTCAGGCGCCAGGCCGGCCGAAGCCGGCGCCGAGGTCATGGTCCGATGTGCCGCCGACAACGCCCGAGGCCGTGGCTCTCAGCCGCGAGCTCAAGCGCCGGGGGTTTCGATTCACCGGCCCGACCACGCTATATGCGCTCATGCAGGCGTGCGGGATTGTCGACGACCACCTGGAGTGGTGTGCATGGCGACCGGCGGTCGAGCGGGCCCGCCACGAGGCGGGCCTGGTCTGAACCACCCGTTTCGGTGCCGTGGTCACCAGCTCGGAGCCGGGGGAGTCCTCGGCGCCGTCGCCTGTTCTAGCCCCGGCTGGTCGCGTACCCTTCGTTAAACCCGCCCATGACTCGGATCTCAGATCTCCTGCGTGAGGGACCGACCTTCTCATTCGAGTTCTTCCCGCCGAAGAACGACGGCGAGCAGGAGCGGCTCCAGCGGACCATCGCCGACCTCGAGCCACTCGAGCCCTCGTTCGTCTCTGTGACGTACCGGGGTGGCCGCGCCTCGCGGGAGCGCACCACGACGGTCGTCCTCGACATCCTGCGCTCCACGCGCATCACCCCGATGCCGCACCTCACGTGCGTCGCCCACCCGCGTTCGGAGCTGGCCGAGATCGTGCACGGCTTCGTCGCCGCCGGCCTGGAGAACCTGCTCGCGCTGGGCGGCGACCCACTCCCCGAGGAGGAGCAGTACAAGGAGCTCGAGTACGCGAGCGAGCTGGTCCAGCTAGCGCGTGACCTCGGCTTTGCATCCATCGGGGTGGCCGCCCACCCAGCCGGCCACCCGCGCTCGCCGGACATGGCGGCGGACCGGCGGCGACTGGCCCAGAAGCTCGAGCTGGCCGACTTCGCGATCACTCAGTTCTTTTTCAACGTCGAGGAATACGACCGGCTGCGCGACGAGCTGGCCCACCTCGGCATGCACAAACCAGTGATCCCGGGCATCATGCCGATCAGCCGGCTCTCCTCGATCACGAGGATGGCGCAGCTATCCGGCTATGCGCTGCCGCCAGCCGTAGTCGAGCGGGTGGAGGCGGTGGGGGAGGACCCGGAGGCGGTCCGCCGGCTCGGGATCGAAATGGCTTGCGAGCTCTGCCAGCGGCTGCTCGAGGCGGGAGCGCCGGGCCTCCACTTCTACACGATGAACACCTCGACGGCGACCCGCGAGATCTACCGCACACTCGGCCTCCGCTCCGCTCTCGCCTAGTCCCCTTCTCGGGGCGTCGTGGTAGCGTCGGCGTCACGGCCTGCGGTCGTGGGGGCGCAGGCGAGTAGCACTGCGGGGGGGTCGGCGATGACCGGCACGATCTGCAAGCCTTACCGGATCCGCCACCTGGTTCCCATCTGCCTCGGTTTTCTGATCGCGTCCGCGCTCTTCGCGGCGTCAGGCGGTGGGGTGCTGGCGGCGGGAACCCGGGTGATCGGCAACGTGCCG
Source organism: uncultured Actinomycetes bacterium (assembly GCA_964529765.1). Classification (GTDB taxonomy): domain Bacteria; phylum Chloroflexota; class Dormibacteria; order Dormibacterales; family Dormibacteraceae; genus CAZHAC01. The sequence continues at coordinate 376 of CAZHAC010000201.1, read as the reverse complement.
CTGGTCCGGCAGGATTACGCCCTCTCCTGCGAGGCGGCCGCGCTCCAGATGGCCCTCGCTCATGAGGGCATCCGGGTTTCTCAAACCCAGGAGCTGGGTGAGATGGGCATCGACCGTGCCCACCCGGGTGCCGGTTACACAGGTGGCGGCGATCCGTATGCCAACTTCGTTGGCGACCCGAACGGTTCGGAAGCGCTGCGCACCGGCTACGGCACCTACTGGAGCACGGTCAGCCGCGTAGCCCAGCGGCATGGAGCGGCGGTGGCGCGAGCGGGCGAAGGGGTGGGAGCGGCCGAGGTCTACAGCCAGCTTCTGGCCGGGCATCCGGTCGTCACCTGGGTCGCCATCGACTGGGGCTGGCACCCCCCGTCGTCCT
>CAZHAC010000200.1:0-4370 GCA_964529765.1 uncultured Actinomycetes bacterium | reverse complement strand
GGCATCAGCGTGCTCCCGCTCAACCGCAGCGGCCTGCGCCAGGTCGTGCAGGCGCTGCAGGCGAACGAAATGGTGGTGACCGCGATCGACCGCGACATGCTCGGTACCGGGCTCGAGATGGACTTCTTCGGCCGCACCTGCAAGATCCCCGCCGGTCCCGCGTCCATCGCCCTCAAGCGCGGCGCGCCGCTCCTGCCGGTGGCCGTCTGGCGCCTGCCCGACGACACCTACAAGGCGCAGGGCTGGCCGCCCATCTTTGCCGAACCGACCGGCGACCGGGAGGCCGACGAGCGCCGGATCACGGCCCAGCTTGTGCGTCACATGGAGTCGATAATTCGCGAGCATCCAGATCAGTGGCACATGCCGCACGCGATCTGGGACGACTCGCCCTGATCGGACTTACCGTAAACGTTAGATGAAGGTCGGCCTCAAGCGCGGAGGGAACCAAGGTTCCCCCCGCGGACCCGCCCTCCTTTCGGCGGTCCGGCGACGCCGTTGGCCGTTTGGAAGACGGACTCATACGGCCCAGCAAAGCCGGGCCTTACGGCGGCGTCGTGACCTTCTTGTTTTTGAGGTACCGCAGTAGATGAAGGTCGGGCTGGTTTCGCCCTACGACTGGTCGCACCCAGGGGGAGTGAGCGAGCACATACGCCATCTCGCGGAGCAGCTCCGCCTGCTCGGCCATGAGGTGCGGGTAATGGCGCCCTCCGGCCGCAAGGACGTGAGCGATCCCGACTTCTACCGGATCGGCGGTGTGGTGCCGATCCCGCTCAACGACTCGGTGGCCCGGATCACGCTGAACCTGAACCTTCGCCGCCGCGTCCACGAGATCCTCGACAGCGAGAACTTCGACGTCATTCACTTCCACGAGCCGCTGATGCCGGCGCTGCCTCTGACCGTGCTCCGGATGTCCAGGACGGCTAACGTGGGCACCTTCCACGCATACGCCAAGCGCAACCTCGGTTATTACTACGGCCGGCCGTTCTTCCAGGGCTACCTGCGCCGCCTGCAGCAAACGATCGCCGTCAGCGCGCCCGCGCGCGACTTCGTGTGTCAGTACTTCCACGAGGTGAATCCGGTCATCGTGCCCAACGGGGTTGACGTCGAGACCTTCCGGCCCGGGCAGACGCCGATCCGGCATCTGCGGGACGACATGGTCAATGTGATCTTCGTCGGCCGCCTCGAGAAGCGGAAGGGACTCCGGGACCTGATCCTCGGCTTCCGCGAGCTGCAAGCGCGGGTGCCGAAGACGCGGCTCATCATCGTCGGCGACGGCCCGCTCCGCTCCCAGGTCGAGGGCCTGGTGGCCAAGCACCGGATCGCCAACGTCGTGCTCGCCGGTTACGTGCCGCGCTCGGTCCTGCCGCGTTACTACGCCACCGCCGACATCGCCTGCTTCCCGGCCACTGGCGGGGAGAGCTTCGGCGTGGTGCTCCTGGAGGCGATGGCAAGCGGTCTCCCCGTGATCGCGAGCGAGGTCCCCGGCTACCTGACCGTGGTCGAGCCGGGCCGAGACAGCCTTACGGTGCGGCCGCGCAGTCCGGTCGAATTAGGGGCCACGCTGACCGTGCTCGCTCGCGATCCCGATCTTCGCCGCCGACTGGCGGAAAATGCGCTTGCAAAGGCCAAGAAGTACGCGTGGCGCGAGATCGCCGCGCGGGTGATCGAGGTTTATCAGTCGGCGCGGATGCGCGCCGCGGAGGTTCAGGGTGTTCACGAGCCGCTTCCAGGCGTGGGTTAGGCGGAACGCGCAGCGCGCGGCGGGCGCGCTGGCGCGATCTGGCATCACGCCCAACCAGGTCACGATCGCCGGCATGCTGGCGACCTTCGTCGCCGGCGCCCTGGCCGGGCTCGGATACCTGGTCCCTGCCGGTCTCGTGCTCGCGTTCAGCGGCACCTTTGACATCCTCGACGGCGCTCTCGCCAGGGCCACGAACCGGATGTATCCCTACGGAGCGTTTCTCGACTCGACGACCGATCGCTACTCGGAGGTCGCGGTCTACCTCGGCATCGCCTCCTACTTCATGACGCACCCTTCGCCGTGGCACCCGTGGACGATCGTCGCCGTGGTCGCGGCCCTCTCCGGGTCGCTGCTCGTGAGCTACGTCCGGGCGCGGGCCCAGAGCCTGGGCTTCAAGTGCGACTCGGGCCTCTTTGCACGCCCGGAGCGCGTGGTTGCCACCGTCATCGGGCTGCTCGCCGGCCCATTCGTGCTGGCCATGCTGATGTTTCTGCTCGCCATCGTGACCAATATCACGGTGATCCAGCGCATCAACGAGGTCTATACGCAGGCGCGCGCCGAGCGGCGGGCCGCCGAGCGAGCGGCGGAAGCCCCAGCGTCAGGCGAAACGTCGCGCCCCTAGCCGGGCGTTAAAAGCCCCGGGTGCGCTCGGGCCAGACTCGGATCGCGACTGGGTACGCCTGGCTGAACTGCGGAAGCGTTGGATTCACGCTGAGAATCCGCTCCCGGTACTTCCCCAGGTAAGCGGCGTTCTCGTGCGCCGGCGACGCCTGCTCATCGATCTCGGCAGGTCCGACGAAGACGATGACTTCGGTGCCGGCGTCGTGGCTGTCGAAGTGGAGCGCGACCCGCCCGCCTCTTCGCGCGTGAACGACCCGGGCTGCGGTTGCCCGGTTGTAGGTGAGGATCGAGTCGCCCTCGCGGACGAACCAGACCGGGTTCGGCTGCGGCGTGCCGTCACGCGCGACGCTCGTGTACCAGAGGACCCACTCCTCGACCAGGCTCCGGCGGACCCGCAGCCCGAACTCCGACTCCTCCGGCGGCAGCCAGGCCATGACGGGAAGGTTACGCCCGCACCGGGCAGTGACTAGGCTGGTACTCCCAGTGAACGATCCCTTCGCAGGCGTCACCGGTCACGGCGCCGCCCTCGACCATCTCCGTTCGCAGCTGGCTTCGGGCCGGCTCGCCCACGCGTACCTGTTCGTCGGCGAGCCGGGCCTCGGGAAGACTGAGGTCGCGTGCCGCTTGGCGGCGGCACTGCTGCCCGAGGTGCCGCTGGGGCGCCATCCGGATTACTGGGTGGACGACCGCCGAGAGAACCTGAAGATCGACGAGATCCGGCTCCTGCCTGACCGCCAGCCGGAGTTCCACCAGCAGTCCCTGCAGGCCTTCCTGGCCCTCAAGCCTGGGCTCGGCGAACGCCGGGTCGCCGTGCTGACCAGTGTCGGACGCCTCGCCGACCCCATCCAGGGAATCCTGCTCAAGACCCTCGAAGAGCCGCTGCCGGGCCGCGTCATCATCCTCACCACGCCATCGCTCAGTCCCTTCGTCGTGCTTCCCACGGTCGTCTCCCGATGCCAGCGCGTGCCCTTCCACCCGGTGCCCCTGCCGGACGTCGAGGCGCTGCTGCGCGAGCGCGGTGTCGAGGCGGAGCGGGCCGCGGCGCTGGCCGAGATGTCGCGCGGCCGGCCGGGCTGGGCGCTGACCGCCGCCGCCGATCCGGAGGTGGTGGAGCGCCACCGGCGCTGGGCAGAACGGCTGGAGGAAGTCTTCGGAGCGCCGGCCGACGTCGCGCTCGGGCTCGCCCAGGAACTGGATGCCGCCAACTTCCAGTGGCGCGGCTCCGACCGCTCGACCGAGGAGCCTGTCCAGTTCGCCCTCGGCGCCTTCCAGCTCCACCTGCGGCGGCGGATGCTGGGAGCGGCGCGACCAGGCAAAACGGCTGGCAAAAGGGCTGGCAAGATGGCCCACCTGCTCGAGCTCTCCTACGACGCTCTTGGCCAGCTCGAGCAGAACGTCAGCCCGCGCCTGGTCCTGGAATGCTTCCTGCTCGAATGTCGCAAGGCGGCCTGAACCTATCGACCCTATCCTTCTAAACCGTGCCCCCGCGCTTTCTTAAGCCCGCTCTGCAGGGCTTTGCGCCCTACACGCCGGGCGAACAGCCCCCCGACCGCGAGGGCTGGGTGAAGCTGAACACCAACGAGGCGCCCTGGCCGCCGTCGGCCGCGGTCCTGCAGGCGGTTCGCGCCGCGGTGAACGAGGACCTCCGCCTCTACCCGAGCCCGATGGCGACGGCCGCTCGGGAGGCGGTGGCTCGCACAACCGGCCTCGAGCCGGCGATGGTGGCGCTCGGCAACGGCGGTGACGAGCTGATTGCGATGTGCATCCGCGCCTTCGCAGCAGCCGGTGACCGGGCGGCCTGGCCGTGGCCGACTTATCCGCTCTACGAACCGCTCTGCCTGATGCACGAGGTCGTGCCCACTCCCCATGAGATGGCGGAGGGCTGGGCACCGCCGCGCGCCTTCTTCGAAGATGGGGCTCCGCTCAAGTTCCTGTGCAATCCCAACTCACCCACCGGTAGCTGGCAGCCGCGAGAGGTCGTCGAGGAGCTGGCCGAAACTGCCGCTGG
>CAZHAC010000199.1:0-4371 GCA_964529765.1 uncultured Actinomycetes bacterium | reverse complement strand
ATGTCGGCCTGCAGCTGCATCAGGAAGTTGTTCTTGGTCGCGCCGCCGTCGACCTTGAGCGACTTCATCTCGATTTCCGAGTCGGCGTACATCGCATCCGCCACGTCCCGAGACTGGTAGCAGATCGCCTCCAGGGTCGCCCGCACCAGGTGTCGCTTGTCGACGTAGCGGGTGAGACCGACGATGGCGCCGCGAGCGTAGCCGTCCCAGTATGGGGCGAAGAGGCCTGAGAAGGCGGGGACGAAGTAGGTGCCGCCGCTGTCCTCCACCTGCATGGCGAGCGCCTCGCTCTCGGCAGCGTCTTTGATGATGCCGAGGTTGTCGCGCAGCCACTGAACGGCAGCCCCGGTGATGGCGATGGAGCCCTCGAGCGCATAGACGGATTGGCCCTTCTTGAGGCCGTAGGCGGCTGTGGTGAGGAGGCCGTTCTTGGAGGCAATCGCCTCCTCGCCGGTGTTGAGGAGCAGGAAGTTGCCGGTCCCGTACGTATTTTTCGCTTCGCCGACGGCATAGGCGGTCTGGCCGAAGACCGCCGCCTGCTGGTCGCCAAGGTCGGCACACACCGGCAGCTCCATCTCGAAGGGGCCGTCCGCCCGAGTCTTTCCGTAGAAGTCAGGGTCGCTCGATGGCCGGATCTCCGGCAGCATCGCCCGGGGTATTCGGAGATGGTTCAGGATCTCGTCGTCCCACTCCAGCTTCCGCAGGTCCATGAGCATGGTCCGGGACGCGTTCGTGTAGTCGGTGACGTGCGCTCCCCCGTTGGGCCCTCCGGTCAGCCACCAGATGACGTAGGTGTCCATGTTCCCGAAGACGACCTCACCGCGTTCCGCGCGCTCGCGGACGCCGGACACGTTGTCCAGGATCCAGGCGATCTTTGGACCTGAGAAGTAGGTGGCGGCGACGAGCCCTGTTCGCGACTTGATGACTTCCTCGAAGCCTTCGTCGATCAGCTTCTGAACGGCTTCGAGCGTCCGCGTGTCCTGCCAGACGATGGCGTTGTAAACGGGCTGGCCGGTGGTCTTGTCCCAGAGGATGGCCGTCTCGCGCTGGTTGGTGACGCCGATTCCGGCCAGGTCGGAGGGCGCGATGCCTCCCTTCTGCAGCGCGCCCTTGATCACGCGCTGGGTCTTTTCCCAGATCTCGGCGCCGTTGTGCTCGACCCAGCCCGGCTTGGGATAGATCTGCTCGTGCTCGAGGTAGTCGGTGGCCGCCACCGTGCCCTCATGGGTGAAGACCATGAAACGAGTGCCGGTCGTCCCCTGGTCGACCGCTCCTGCGTAGTTGGCCATCAGTCCGTTGCCTCCACGACTCCCCGGGCGATCAGCACGTTTCGGATGAAGAAGTCATACAAGTAAACCCCGATCACGCCTCCCACCAGGGGACCCACGATCGGGACCCACCAATAGCCGTTGAGACCCGGGAATGCCGATGAGCCCCAGCCGGCGACCCAGGCCAGCAGCCGCGGTCCGAAGTCACGAGCTGGATTGATCGCGTACCCGGTGTTCGCCCCATAAGACATGCCGATGGCGCAAACGGCGATGCCGACCAGGAAAGGTGTGAGGTTGCTTTTCGGCGCCAGGTTCCGGCGGTCGATCAGGGCCGCCACGAAGATGAGCAGGAACGCGGTGCCCACGATTTCATCGATGAGCGGGCCGATCAAACTGCTGCCGTAATACGGCGCCGGGAAGGTTGCGAAGATCCCGAACGTTTGCGCGTGGCCGACGTGCTTCGCCGACTCAAAGCTGCCGATCGCCTGGTAGTAGACGAGGAGGACCACCGCCGCGCCGACGAAGGCACCGGCAACCTGGGCCACCCAGTAGATCGGCACCTTCATCCATGGAAATTCGCCGCGGGCGGCGAAAGCCAGCGTCACGGCCGGGTTTATGTGGGCCCCGGTGACGCCGCCGCCCACGTACACGGCAAGGGCCACGGCGAAGCCCCACCCGAAGGTGATCAGGAGCCAGTCGGCGGCTGAGAACAGGTTCTGGGTGCCGCGCCCCGACTGGATGAGGGCTGCGACTGCAACCGCGACCACGCCGTCGCCGAAGGCGATCAGGGTGAAGGTGGCAAAAAATTCCGCCATGACATCGCCGAGGACGCCTGTGCGCAACCCCATTACGCCCGGGGCTTCGGGTCGGCCTCGTTCTCGGACGGCCGCCTCTTCGACGGTTCCCGTCGGTTGTCCGGCCGGCTGATCCGGCCCGGTTCGTTCAGACATCTGAACCTCCCCCAAGTTCAACCCCACCGCATACCCGCCCGGAAAAAAAGAGAGAAGTCCGCGCCCCAACCATCAAAGGCTGGAAGCGGGACTTCTCAACTCCTGTCCCGAACGTGCCTGTCGCGACGAACATAGCCCTGCTGTTCCGGTTCGTCAAGGAGTCCGGTTTTAAGGGCCGTGGGAGGGGCGCCGAGGATCTCGAAGTCGGCCCGGTCGACGGCGACCGACGTCGCCCCGGCGCGTCGCGCTGCCGCTATGTCACCCGACGTATGGATCAGTCCGATCACCAGGAGTGGACGCGGCAGCGAGGTGCGATCGGCGTCGTCGAGGTGGGCCAGGATGGGCCCGGGCGAAAGAGCGACCGCCGCTCCTGGGACTTCTAAGAGACCCCGGGTGGCTCGGCGGAACCCGGTCGAGTCGAGCGCGAAGATCCTCAGCAACCCGAGAGCGCCGGCAGCTGAGGCGGCGGCCACCGCGGCCGGCCTTCGCGAAATGATGGCGCCCGCCCGGAGCACGTCGACCGCGAAACCGACGCCGGCCTCATCCGGCTGCAGCCCCTCGACCGAGTCGAGCTCCAGCGCAAACCCCGCGCCGCTGGCCGGCGCCATCGCTACCAGCTCGTGGATCGTCGTATGAGAGACGAGCACCCCGACACCGCGCTGCCGGCCCGGCACCTCGGCACGCGTACGGCAGGCGACGAGGAGCCCCGGCAAGCTGTGGGGCTCGCTCTGTCTCAGTTCCACAGCTGCTTCGAACTGGAAGTCACGGCGAGCGCTCCGGCGCTGAGGGCGGCTGCCGCCTCGTCACGCGTCCGAATGAACCCTCCCGCCAGGAGGGGAGTGCGAAGACCCGGGAGCACGTACTCGCGGACTTGCGGCAGCAGCACCCCGGGCAGCAGTTCCACGATGTCCGGTCCTGCGCGCTCGATCGCGGTCAGCCCGTGCGAGATCGATGCGCGATCGTGCGCGAGCAGACGCTGAATCGCCAGGACTCCCTCAGAACGCACGGCCCTGACCACAGACCCGTGGGACGAGATCACGGCGTCGGCGTGAGCCCGGAACAGCCAGTGCACGCCCTGGTGGTCGGCCGCGACTCCGTCCACCAGGTCGATGTGGATCGCACACAGCTTGCCGGCGGTGTGAACCCGGGTGACGATCGGAGCCATCTGCGTGCCATCGCCCCTTAAGACGAGGACGAGCTCGGCGCGGCTCCGCAGAGCTTCATCGAGGTCGGCGGGGGAGGTCAGCGCGGCGCAGTATGGAAACCGGCCCAGCCGGCGGCACAAATCCCGGAGCTTCGCATTTTCCAAGAAGCACCCCCACCCAGCGGTTCGAGCGTAACCCCGCGGTGCGCTCGGGAGTCAATTACGGGATAGTTGGGGGTAAGACCCAGCACGAGGGAGGTGCTTGGACCGATGGCATTCATATCCCGGGGATTTCGCGGCCGTCCTCGCGAGCGGGCGCCCGAAGGTCGATTGCCGCCAGGCCAGTACCTGGTCACCGACTGGCCGGTCCTCTCCGCGGGACCCACCCCGCACACCCCGCTCGACAGATGGACGTTCTCGATCACCGGAGAGATCGACGAACCCAGGCAGTGGACGTGGGAGGAGTTTCGAAACCTGCCGACGGAGACGATCACCAAGGACATCCACTGCGTCACCAAGTGGAGCAAGCTGGACACCGTCTGGGAGGGTGTTTCGGTCGATACCTTGCTCGAGGGCGTGAATAGCAGCGCTGAATACGCCCTCGCCTTCAGCGACGGCGGGTACACCACGAACCTGCCGCTCGCAGACGTGATGGCCGGCCAGGCCTGGGTCGCCTTTGCCTTCGGCGGCGAGCCCCTGGAGCCCCAGCATGGCGGTCCAGCCCGGCTCCTGGTCCCACACCTCTATTTCTGGAAGAGCGCGAAGTGGGTGCGCGGCCTGCGGTTGCTGGCTGAGGATGAACCTGGCTTCTGGGAGACGTACGGCTACCACATGTACGGTGACCCGTGGAAAGAGCAGCGGTACGCGGGCGACTGAACTGGCGCTTCGGTCGCCTCGTCGATCGCGTCATCGAGACTCCGCGCGTGTCCACGCTCGTCATCGACGCCGCGGGCTGGACGGGGCATCAGGCCGGCCAGCACGTCGACGTACGGCTGACGGCGGAAGACGG
>CAZHAC010000198.1:0-4376 GCA_964529765.1 uncultured Actinomycetes bacterium | reverse complement strand
GGAGGAGCGCATCGGTGGATGCGTGACGACGAAGCGCCGGGACCCGTGAGCCCGGGATCGAGGTCCTGAGGCGGTCGATGGGTCATGAATTTGCGCTGCGGGTCGCTAACACTTCGGCACCTTCCAACTTTCCTGAGCGCAGCCGGTCCAGCGCGCCGACCGCCGCCTCCAGTGGATGGACCTCGATCTCGGTCCGGATCGGGATCGAGGGCGCGATCTCGAGCAGCTCCCGAACATCGCGACGGGTGAGGTTGGCCACCGACCGCAGGACCCTCTCACCCCAGAGAAGCTCATAAGGGAAGGACGGAATGTCGCTCATGTGGATTCCGGCGCAGACGACGACGCCGCCTGGGCGAACCGCCCTCAGCGCGGACGGAATCAGCTCGCCTACGGGCGCGAAGATGATCGCCGCGTCCAGCGGCTCGGGGCCGGGTGCGTCCGAAGGTCCCGCCCACTCGGCACCCATCGCGAGTCCGAACTCGGCCGCCGCTTGGTCGCCGGGCCGGACGAAGGCGAAGACGCGCTGTCCGCGGTGGCGGGCGACCTGCACCACGATATGGGCGGAGGCGCCGAAACCATAAAGTCCGAGGCGCAGCCCTTCTCCGGCCAGGCGCAGGCTGCGGTAGCCGATCGCGCCAGCACAGAGGAGCGGCGCCACCTGGAAATCGTCCCAGCCGGCCGGCAGCTGAAAGCAGAAGCGCGCGTCGGCGACCATCCACTCGGCGTATCCGCCATCGAGCTGGTACCCCGTGAAGCGGGCGTTGGGGCAGAGGTTCTCCTCGCCCCGACGGCAGTACTCACAGGTGTCGTCGACCCAGCCGAGCCAGGGCACGCCCACTCGCATACCGACCTGGATCGTCTCCACTCTGTCGCCTACGGCGTCGACGATCCCTACGACCTGGTGACCGGGTACCAGGGGCAGCTTTGGATCGGCGAGCTCACCGTCGACAACGTGAAGGTCGGTCCGGCAGATGGCGCAGGCATTGACGGCGATTCGCACCTGACCGGCGCCCGCCTCGGGGATGGGCAGCTCGACCGCTCGCAAAGGCCACTTCGGCTGCTCGAGAACCATCGCGCGCATAGGCCAATTGTCAGCCGCAGGCTATGCTCGGCCGCGATGGGCTGGCGGCGGATCTTGCCCTACCTGGCTGGAGCGAGCGGGGTCGCGCTGATCACGGCGGGAATCGGGGTCGCGGGGCACTGGGTGGACACGCCAACTGTTGCTGTCGCCTACGTCGTCCTGGTGATCTATCTCGGCGCCCGTACGGGCAGGCTGCCGGCGCTCGCCACCGCGCTCCTCAGCTTCGCTGTCTACGACTTCTTCTTTGTGCCGCCGTACCGGTCGCTCGCGATCAGTGCGCCACGCAACGCCATCAGTCTCCTGGTCCTCCTGGCTGCCGCGGCGATCAGCGAGCGCGTGGTCAGCGCCCTGGTCGTTCGCACGACCGGGGCCGAGGCCAAGGCCCGCGAGTCGCAGAGCCTCTACGAGGTGGCGCTCACCGCGCTTCGTGAGAGCGAACCGGTGGCCGCGCTCGAGGTGCTCTGCCGGCGCGCTTCCCTGGAGCCTGGAATCTCCTCGATGACAGTCCTGACAGAGGCGGAGGGCGGCAAGCTGGAGCCGATCGCCGGCGATCCCACGTTTCCCGGAGAGCTGTCCCAAGCCGCGTGGAGCGTCGCCCATGAAACCAGCCAGGGGCTTCGCATCGAGATCGACCGCCTCGAGGTCTTCCAGCAGTTTCCGCCCCAACCGGCCTATCTGCGGCTGCCGGGAGGCGTGGCAGTCATCCGCACCGACGGAGCCGGTCCTTCGATCGAGGGATCGCGTATGCTCGCAGCCTTGGTCGCCATGGCCGGCCTGCTCCTGGATCGCCGGCGTGGGAACCTGGAGTCGGCGCGGGCGCGCGCGCTCGAGGAGTCCGACCGCCTCAAGGCGAACGTTCTCTCGGCTCTCGCGCACGAGGTCAAAACGCCGTTGGCGTCGCTGCGAGCCGGCCTCTCGGCGATGTCCTTGGACCGCCGGCTGAGTGATGACCAGCGCCGCCTGCTCGGCGGCCTGGAGAGCGAAACTGCCCGCCTGGACCGGATCGTCCACAACGTGCTGACCATGACCCGTCTCGATGAGGGTCTGACCGGGGAGCGCAGCCCAGTCGACCTGGCCGAGGTCGTCGGATCCTCGATCAGTTCCCTGGAGCGGCTGCTCGAGCCCTACCAGCTGGCAGTCAGGGTTCCCGAGGACCTGCCACCGGTGCTCGGCAACGAGGTGCAGCTGGATCGGGTTTTCGCGAATCTGCTCGAGAATGCCGCCCACTGGACGATCGCGGGCGGACAGATCCAGGTTGGAGCCCGGACGGGGCACGGCGTGGTCGAGGCCTGGGTTCAAAACGAAGGCCCAGAGATCCCGGCGGCCACGCTATCCGACATCTTCGCCAGCTACTGGACGGGACGCGCCAAAGGTTCCGGGCTCGGTCTGGCGATCTGCCGCCGGATCGTCGAGACCCACGGCGGGACGATCGCTGTGCGCAACCTCCGCACAGGTCCCCGCTTCACAGTCCGGCTGCCTGTCGCGGAGCCGGTAGGAGTCCAGGCGTGAGCGGCCGGATCCTGGTTGTTGATGATGAGGAGGAGATGCGCCGGGCCCTGCGAACGGGTCTGGAACACTCGGAGTTTCAGGTGCGTGCGGCGGCCAGCGGCGAAGAGGCTATCCAGGTCCTGGCGGGGTGGACGCCGGATGTGATGCTGCTCGACCTCGGGCTGCCGGGGATGTCCGGCCTTGAAGTGCTTCGCCGTCTGCGCTCCCGGGGAGATCGAGTGGCGGTGATCGTGGTCAGCGTGATGCCCGAAGAGAATGACAAGGTGGAGGCTCTCGAGCTGGGCGCCGACGACTACGTCGTCAAGCCCTTCGGGATGCGGGAGCTGCTGGCTCGCATTCGCGCGGTGCTCCGGCGGCAGGCCGCGGTTGGGGCCCGCGAACCCATCATCAGGGCCGGAGATCTCGCGATCGACCTTGCCCGCCGCGAGGTGACGCGGTCGGATGTCGCGATCCATCTCACGCCCACCGAGTACGAGGTGCTCCGAATCCTGGCGCTCAAGGCCGGTCAGCCGGTCACCCACACCTCCCTGCTCCGTGAGGTGTGGGGCGACTACGCGCTCGGCGACCGCTACAACACCCGTTACGTGATCGCGCAGCTGAGAAAGAAGCTCGGCGACGACGCCGCCAGGCCGCGCTACATCGCGAACGTTCCTGGTGTCGGCTACCGGCTCGAAAACCGGGAACGTCGCCACTCAGAAACGGTCGAGCCCAACCAGCGCGTATAAAAGGAACGCGGTTCACTCATTCCATACGGGATCCCTACGCGCTTCGCGTCTTTCCTCGCAGATTGCTAACACCCCGCCGCCTAACGTCGTGGCCATGGGAGACCCACTGCGGGTGGTTGCCGGCGACCAGCGGCGCGCCAGCCAGTTCCGGAAGCGAAGCCTCCGGATCGCGATCCGCCAGGTCGAGCGCGCCGAACTCTACGTGGTCGCGCTCAGCTCTCTCGAGCTCAGGGACGAAACCGTCGATGCAAGCGTCGAGCAGCTGCTCGACCACCTGCGTTCGCTGCACCAGCACCTGCTCCAGCTGAAGGCGAGCGCATAAATGGCAACGGCCGCCGGCACACCGCCTTTCGCCCGAACCCGAGCTCGGCGCCGGGTCAAGGTGCGCGGCGGCAATCTCGGCCCACTCCTGTGCTGGGGGGTGGTGTTCGCCGACATCGGCACCTCGGTGTACTACACCCCGGGCATCCTCTACGGGCGCTTTGGCACCCGCTCAGCGATCTTCGTCGGCCTGACGCTGATCGTCTTCGTCCTGCTGACGATCAAGTACGCCGAGGTTGCCTGGCGCTATCCCGAGGGCGGCGGGGTGGTAACCGTCGCCTCGCGCGCGCTCAACCCCTTCGTGGGCCTGCTCGGCGGTCTTTTCATCATTGTCGACTACTACCTGACGGCGGCGTTGAGCGCCCTGTCGGGGATGATCTACCTCTCCGTCGTCGCGCCGCCCCTGACGCCCTACGTGGTCACGGCCACCGTGATCGCGCTCTTTGCCCTGGGCGTTCTCAACGTGATCGGCATCAAGGAGAGCGCGGCCGCGAGCTTCGTGTTCGCTTCCCTGGCCGGGATCGGTCAACTGCTGGTCGTCCTGATAGTCGCGCTCCACCTCGGCGCCGCCGGCATCATCGACAGCTTTCATGCCCTCGGTCGGGGACCTGCCCTCGGGCCAGAACAGCTCCTCACCGGCTACGCGGCCGCCTTCCTAGCCTTCTCGGGGCTCGAGAGCATCGCTCAGATCTCACCGGCGATGCGCGAGCCCAGAAAGCAGGTGGCCTACCGCGCGATGG
>CAZHAC010000197.1:0-4386 GCA_964529765.1 uncultured Actinomycetes bacterium | reverse complement strand
TCCGCGTCATGGCCGGGCTGATGATCGGGCTCTTCCTCGCCGCCATCGACTCCACAGTGGTCGGGACCGCGATCCCCACGATCGCCCGCGAGCTTGGCGGCTTCGAGCTCTATCCCTGGGTGTTCAGCGGCTACCTGTTGACCAGCACGACCAGCGTGCCGCTGTGGGGGCGGCTGGCCGACATCCGTGGCCGGCGGGTGGTGATCCTGGTCGGCATCACGCTCTTCGTGCTCGGCTCCGTCCTCTGCGGCCTGAGTGCCAACATGTTCGAGCTCATCGTCTTCCGGACCATCCAGGGCATCGGCGCCGGGTGCGTCCAGCCGCTCGTCTTCACGATCGTGGGCGACATCTTCCCGATGGGCCAGCGCGCGCGCCTGCAGGGCTTGTTTAGCGGGATGTGGGCGATCGCCGCTGTCGTCGGCCCCATCGCCGGCGCCACCTTCGTCTCCACCATCGGCTGGCGCTGGATCTTCGACATCAACCTGCCGATCGGGGTCGTCTCCGCCATTCTGCTCTGGGGCTATCGCGAACGCCGCGACCACGTGGGCGGCGAGCGACTCGATGTGCGCGGCGCGGCCCTGCTGACGATAGGAATCGCCATGCTTCTCTACGGACTCGGCACCGGCACTCCCGGTGGCCGCCCGATTTGGCCGCTGGTCGCCCTCGCTGCCATTGTGCTGGCGGCGTTCGCGGTGGTGGAATCGAGGAGTCCCAGCCCAACCGTCCCGCTCGACCTCCTCCGGCACGGCGTGATCGGGCCCGCGATCGTGGTCTCGGTGCTCGCCGGAACGGTGATGTTCGGCACCACCGCTTACGTCCCGCTGTACGTCCAGCAGGTCCTTCACGGGAGTGCGTTTGCGGCGGGCGCCGCCATTTCGCCGATGTCGTTGGGGTGGCCCGTCGCCTCAGTGATTTCTGGCTGGACTTTGATGCGGGTCGGCTGGCAGCGCCTTCTCTTGCTCGGCGGCGTCTTCCTGGTCGCCGGCGCGGCGATGCTCCAATTCGGTCCCCAGGGCCTGGGCACGCTCTGGATCAGCGTTGCCTCCGCGATCATCGGCTTCGGCTTGGGACTCTTCTCGGCACCGATGCTGATCGTCATTCAGAACAGCGTCGAGTGGCGGCGGAGGGGCGCCGCGACCGCTCTCAACCAGTTCTCGCGGACGATTGGAGGCGCCGTCGGAGTCGCGCTCATGGGCATCGTCCTCCAGGCCTACGTGGCGGGTGCCGCTGATCCGCTTTCGGCCACGCGCCAGCTGGCGGCCGGCATCCATGCCGACTTCGCGGGGCTGACGGTGGCCGCGCTCGCCCTGCTCGCGATCGGCGTTGTGATCATGTTCCGGTCGCGGTCGATTCCGACCGCGGAATCCGAGGCAAGGCAGCCAGCCGCCAGCTGAGCCTGGATTCGGGCTAACCCGGGCCGTGCGATGCTGTGCGGCCCGTGGCCGCCGCTTCGCCGTCCAGCCCCGCACCACAACGCGGTGTCAATTCGTCGTCGCTCTGGACCCTTCTCGCGGGAAACGCTCTCACTGAGCTTGGGGTTGGCTTCTTCTTCCCCATCCTCCCGCTCTTCCTGAACCGGCGCGGCGCCTCGCCCGCATTCGTCGGCGCCGTCATCGCCGCCGGCGTCGCCGGCAAGCTGCTCGCGCAGTACCCGGCCGGCCGCCTCTCCGACCGGCTGGGGCGCCGTCCCCTGCTGGTCGGGTCACTCGCTCTCTACGCGCTCTGCTTCGCGCTCTACCTGGTTCCATTTCCGCTGTTCGCCTTCTTGCCCCTGCGCTTCGTCCAGGCGGTCACGATCGGCTTTTACTTGCCAGTGGCGACGGCCCTGGTCGCCGACCTGACGCCGCCCGACCAGCGGGCGTCGGCTTACTCGCGGATGCGGGCGACCGAGATGGTCGGCCTGCTCGTCGGTCCGGTCCTCGGCGGCCTGGCCGCGGGATTCCGCCTCGACCTCGTGTTCATCGCCGCGGCTGCCGTCTGCGGGGCGGCGACCCTGTTGCTCCTGCGCCTGCCATCTCGAGCGGCCACTGCCGGCGCAGTGACGCTGCCCGAGCCGCAGGTAGCGCCGGCAGCCGCCCTGGCTGGACTGGCACCGATCGTCGCCCTCGGCTGCGCGGTCTATTACACGGTCGGGAACTACGACGCCATTTGGACCCTCTACGTCATCAGCCGCGGCGGGTCGACCCTCCAGGTCGGCCTTTCGTTCGCCGTTTACGCGCTGCCGGTGGCGCTGGTCAGCGGCTTCCTCGGCCACCTCGCCGACCGCCTGGGGCCGCGCCGGGTGGGTGTGGTGTCGGTCGCCGGTTACGGGCTGTTCAACGCCGTCTACCCGCTCATCACCGCGCCCTGGCTGCTGGTCGGGCTCGGCTTCGTGGAGGGTGGTACGACCGCGCTGGGGACGCCGGCCCTGAGCGCCGAGGTCAGCCGGGCGGCTCCGCCTGGACGGCAGGGAGCGATGCAGGGCCTCTACAACACTCTCCTCAACGTGGCGCTCGGCGCCGGCTCGCTAGGCGGCGGTCTCCTCTTCACGATCGGGCCGCAAGCAGCTTTCTGGACCGCTGCCGGGGTCTGCGCGGCGGGCGTCGCCGTAGCTTCGGTGTGGCGCAGGCAGGTCCAAGCAAGCGTCTGAGCCCCCTCCGTCGCCGCTTCGCGCCGAGCATCTAGTGGGGAGGAGACCTTTCGCGCCCTTAAGCGGTCAGGCGGCCCCAGAGCAGGCGGGCGACCGCGATGGTGGCCAGGCCGAACGTGGTCGCCCAGGTCAGCGCCGAGACGACCGGGTCACTGAAGTCAGTCCCGCCCAGCACCGCGTGCAGGAACAGCATCGCGAAGGCCAGGTAGGAGAGCCGGTGGATCCAGCGCCACGCATCTGCTCGAATCCGCCGCTTGAGCCAGCCCGTCACCGCCACCAACAGGAAGAGCTCGAAGGTCAGGGTGCCGAGCCCGATGGCCAGCGTCGCCCGGGGATCGCCGTAGTCGACGCGGAACGGGATGAAGAGGTCGGCGACGCCGATTCGCGCTGTGCGATCGAGCACGATCGCCACCATATGGAGGCCACCCAGCGGCATCCAGAGCACGGCGGTGAACTCGTGCAGGGAGCGCACGGAGCGGTTGGTGGCCAGCCAGTCGAGGACCGCCGTGCGCAGCGCGGCTCCCGAGAGCAGCGAGATCGAGAGCGCCGCGAACGATGCCAGGCCGCACACCCGCGCAAGCACCCACGCGAAGGTGTCGGGGTCCATCAGGCTTGTCTCACTCTGTGGCTCACTCGCCCAGCCACCAAGCCCCTGCATGGGCGCCGAGGAAGGCCGGAGCCTGCGTGGAGCCGAGCAGAAGCGCGGTCTTGGCGAGCACCTCGGCGGTGGTCGCGTCAGCCGCCACCACTGACACCTCGGCCAGGTCGGTTCGCGAGGGAGCGCCGGTTCGGGGGTCGATCAGGTGATGGAACCGCTCTCCGCCCGGATTCGCGACCCAGGAGCGGCGGCGGGTGGACGAGGTCGCGGCGCCCTGGTCACGCAGCATCACCGTCACGCCGCCGAACCCGACCGCCCAGCCCCGACCCGCATGTTCCTCCGTACCCTCGCCCCGGGCGTAGAGATCGCCGCCCAGGTTGACCAGGCAGTTCTCGCCCAGGCGCTCGCTCAGGCGATCGGCCAGCCAGCCCTTGGCGATACCGCCAAGGTCGATGCCGGATCCCCGCTCAACCCGAGCTCGCCCGGGCGCGACCTCGAGCACGTCGGGCAGCGCCCGCAGCGGCCGCGCCTCGATCGTCGCCACCGTCGGACCGTCACTGAAGGTCCGCGTATAGCCGATGCCGAGCATGGCCGGCAGGACCGCCACGTTGACCAGGCCGGCCGAGACCTCCCAGGCTCGCAGGGACTCGCGGAGCAGCAGTTCGAGCTCTGCGCTGACAGCGACCCAACGACCGGCTGAAGCGTTCAGCCGCGAGAGCTCGCTGTCCGGCTCGAAACGCGTGAACCTGGCCTGCATGGCGCGCACCCAGCCGGCCGCACGCTCTAAACGCTCACTCGGCAGTCCCGGCCCGAAAACGGCGCAGGACGAGCCGAGCGCCTCGAAATAGAGGCGGGGCAGCCGGTCAGCTGGCATAGGTCGAGGTCACCGCCTGGACTTCCCGGGCGTTCACGCTCGGCGTCAGGTGCAGGCGTCCGCTGGCCGCCGCGCTCTCCGAGCTGGCCCCGATCACCGAGGGGTGCAGCGGCGCCGACACGTTCTTGACGTGACCGCTGACGTAGATCGCGGACGCAGCCGCCGTCCCGAGCGTGATCAGGGTGGCGGCCGCCTTCAACACCAGCGCATGCATTGCTAGAAGGGCGCGGCCGGGTTCTTGATGAACCCGAGCTTGTCGAAGCTGGCGTTCAGGATCTCCTTCGG
>CAZHAC010000196.1:0-4420 GCA_964529765.1 uncultured Actinomycetes bacterium | reverse complement strand
CCTCGCGAACGAGTCCGAAGTCGCCCCTCCGCATGTAGCGGAGCCCGCCATGGACCAGCTTCGAGGACGCCGACGAGGTGGCGCCGCCGAAGTCCCCACCGTCCACGAGCGCGACTTTGAGGCCGCTGAGCGTCGCCTCCAGGGCAACCCGGGCGCCTATGATCCCGGCGCCGATCACGAGCAGGTCGAAGGACTCATCGGCGAGGCGCCGCAGCGCGATCGGGCGCGGACATGGATTACCGGGCATGACCGGCTCCCGATTATGAGCGCGGAACCGGAGCGGTCCGCCACGTGTACATCAGCTGACGAACGAGTGGAGGGCCGTCCACTGCAAAAGGTCGATCAAGACGACGCGGGGCTGGTCGAGCGCGCACGGCGCGGCGACCAGCGCGCCTATGAGGAGCTGGTGGGCAGGTACTCGGAGCTGGCGTTTCGGACGGCGCTGCTGATCACTGGCAGCGCCGCCGACGCCGAGGAGGCCGCGCAGGACGCCTTCTTCAAGGCCCATCGGGCCCTCGGCCGGTTCCGGGCCGGCGAGCCGTTCCGGCCCTGGCTGCTGACCATTGTCGGCAACGAGGCGCGGAACCGCGTCCGCTCCACCGCCCGCCGCGAAGCGATGACGCTCCGCGTGGCGGAGGCGGTGCGCACCGGGGACGCGGCCCCGTCTCCGGAGGCGGCCGCCCTCGCCGCCCGGGAGCGGGAGAGTCTGCTGGCCGCGCTCGGGAAGCTCTCGCGTGAGGACCGGGAGGTGATCCAGCTCCGCTACCTGCTCGATCTCGCCGTAGCCGAGACGGCGGCCGCGCTCGGCGTCGCCGAGGGCACGGTCAAGTCCCGGCTGAGCCGGGCGCTGGAGCGGCTGCGGGCGCAGATGCGGCCGGAGGGCCTGGAAGCCCATGTCTGAGCGACCGATGACCGGCGAGCGGATCGAGGAGCTGCTGCTTGGGCTCGGACCCCAGCTCGAGTGGCCGGCGACTCCCCGCTTCACTGGAATCCGGCCAGGGATGCGGCCCGGCCGCCGCTACCTGCTGGCGGCTCTAGCGGCGGCCGCCGCGCTTGCGGCCGCGATCACCGCCGCCGCCGCCACCGACTTCGTCTTCCACGGCGTGCGCATCGTCCCCGTCCAGGTCCTTCCGTCAGTTACGCCCTCCGCGTCCCCGATCACCGCCGCCAAGCTCGAGCCCAACCTGGTCGCCGCCTCCCGTGACGCGGGATTCAGGGTCGAAGCGCCGGCCGCCCTGGGCACTCCACACAGGATTACCTTGACGCCCGCCGCGCGCACGATCGTCACCCTCGACTACGGCACCGCGATCGTCTCCGAAGCCAGCGGTTCGGGCACCGACGTACTGATCGCGACCAAGCTCGTCGGCCCCGGGACTACCGTGACACACACCACGGTCGGCGGCGCCGACGCGATCTGGATCGAGGGCAGCCCGCATGAAGTGTTCTTTGCCGGCCAGCAGGACACCCTGCGGCTGGCGACCAACACGCTGATCTGGGAGCGGGCTGGCGTCGTCTACCGGCTCGAGGACCAAGTCAGCCTGAGTGAAGCTCAGCGGATTGCGGCCAGCGTACCCTCCCTGGCTGGCTGAGGATTGCGAGCGGCTATTTCGGGAGGGAATACGGGCGATCTCCCCCAGTGGCATCCTGGGCAACCCCGTGGGCGTCACCGCCGAGATGGGCGTCGAAATGCTGGACGCGTTGGCCCAACATCTGGCCGTCCAACTTCGTAACTGACACACCAAAATCCCGCACCTATACTGCACTCACTTTTCCTACTCGACGGGGGATTGAAATGAACCGACGTCTTTTGACGCTGCTCGTTGTGGGCGCCTTCGCGGTTGCCTGCGGATCGGGCGGCGGGCCAGGCGGCACCACGACTTCCGGCAACACCGGCAAGCAGGGCGACCTGCTCAAAACGGCGATCGGTATCGATCCGGACACGCTCGATCCCGCCGCTCAGACCACGACCACTTCGCAGCAGATCATCGACATGATGGTCGAGCCGCTGGTCACCATCGACCAGCAGGGGGCCGTCAAGCCGCTGCTCGCGACCTCCTGGCAGACGTCGTCGGACGGCCTGACGTACACGTTCACCCTGCGCTCGGGCGTCAAGTTCCATGACGGCACCCCGTTCAACGCGGCGGCGGTCAAGTTCAGCCTCGAGCGGCTGGCCGTGGACAAGCGGACCTTCAAGCCGCAGCCGGGCATCCTGGGCGGCAAAAACGGCATCGATCACGTCGACGCCGTCGACGACACGCACGCGAAAGTGGTGCTCAAGAACCAGAACGCGCCCTTCCTTGCCGCCCTCACGCAGACCGTCGCCGGCATCGTCTGCCCCAACTCCGTCAACGTCGCGCCCAACACCTTCGCGACCATCTCTCAGCCCTGCGGGACGGGTCCTTACAAGTTCAAGGAGCGCGTCGCCGGCGACCACATCACGCTCGCCCGCAACGACGACTACTGGGGCACCAAGGCGAACTACGCCAGCCAGCAGTACCGGATCATCCCGGAGGCGGCCACCCGTGAGGCAGCCGCGCTCTCAGGGCAGGTCGACGTGGCCTATCTGCCGCCCGCCAATGACCTCCCCGCTCTGCAGAACAACCACGCGGTCAGCGTGGTCTTCGGTCCCAGCGACCGCACGCTGCAGATCGTCCTCAACACCCAGGACCCGAACCAGCCGCTGCTCGCCAAGAAAGAGGTCCGGCAGGCCCTCAACTACGCGGTCGACAAGACCGCGATCATCCGGAGCGTGATGTTCGGCGCCGCCCAGTCGCTCGATGCGCCCGCCGCCAGCTCTCTCTTCGGCTACTGCTCGGCCGGCAGCTACGCCTACAACCCGAGCAAAGCCAAGCAGATGCTGGCTGCGGCGGGTGCGACCGGGATGCACGTGAAGTTCGTTGCACCTACCGGGCGCTACGTGCAGGACATCCAGGTCGCGCAGGCCGTCGCCAACTACCTCCGTGACGCCGGCGTCCAGGTCGACGGCCCGGGTACCAGCGACTGGCCGAGCTACCTGGCGACCGTCAACGTGCCGCCGCCGGGCAAGGTCGACATGCACTTCCTGGGCTGGGCTCCCGGCTACCTCGACATGAGCCAGCAGATGAACCAGTTCACAAAGACCCAGTGGCCGAACGCCGGCCTGGCCACCTCCTACTACACCAATCCTCAGGTCGAGGACCTGATCACGAAGGCTCTCAGCGAGAACGACCAGAACCAGCGCAAGACGGATTACTGCAGTGCGCAGAAGCTCATCTGGGACGACGCACCGTGGATCTTCCTGTACAACCAGAAGAACCCGTTCGTGACGACGAGCAAGATCTCCAACGTGTACGGGCTTCCGAACGAGAAGTTCGTCACCACCTGGGCCTCGCCGAAGTAGGAAGTCCGCTGATCAACGAGCGTCCCGCGTGCTGACCTACATCGCACGCCGGACGCTGGCCGCCATCCCGACCCTGCTTGGGGCGGCGACGATCGTCTTCATCATGGTCCACCTCCTGCCTGGCGACCCCGCACGAGTGATGGCGGGGCCGACGGCGAGCCAGGAGGATGTCGAGCGGCTGCGTCACCAGCTCGGACTCGACCAGCCGCTCTGGATTCAATACGTCGACTTCGTCTTCAGGCTGCTCCGGGGCAACCTGGGCACCTCAGCCCGTACCGGCGACACCGTGCTTCACGAGCTGCTGCAGCGTCTGCCCTACACCATCGAGCTGGCGGTCCTGAGCATGCTGCTGGCGACCGCCCTTGGCGTGACCCTGGGCGTCCTCGCGGCCACGCGTCACAACACCCGGCTCGACCTGCTGATCTCGGCAATCTCCGTCTTCGGCGTCTCGATGCCCGTCTACTGGCTCGGGTTGATGCTGATAGTGGTCTTTGCGGTCAATCTCCACCTGCTGCCCGCGGCCGGCGCCGAGGATCCCCTCGGCTTCGTGATGCCCAGCCTCACCCTCGCCTTCTTTTCCATGGGGTTTGTCGCGCGCCAGACCCGAAGCGCGATGCTCGAGGTGCTCGGGCAGGACTTCGTGCGCACGGCCCGGGCGAAGGGCGCCGACTGGCGGACGGTCCTCATTCGCCACGCCCTGCGCAACGCGCTCCTGCCGGTGCTCACCGCGATCGGCCTCCAGTTCGGCCTCCTCCTCGGCGGCGCCGTGCTGACAGAGTCCGTATTCGGCTGGCCCGGCGTGGGACGGCTGCTGGTTGACTCGATCTTCAGCCGCGACTACCCGGTCGTGCAGGGCGTCGTGCTCCTGCTGGCCACGATGTTCGTCCTGGTCAACCTCGCGGTCGACCTCCTCTACGCCTATGTCGATCCCCGCATTAGGTACGGCTGAAGCCGCCGAGCGGCCGGTCGAGGCGGCGGCTCCGGCCGTCAGCGGCAGCCGCGTCTGGCAGCGGCTGCGCACGCATCCGAGCGCCCTGGCCG
>CAZHAC010000195.1:0-4424 GCA_964529765.1 uncultured Actinomycetes bacterium | reverse complement strand
CGCATCTTCGGAAAGCGCTCCCGAAGTTCGCGAGCCACGTCGATGCCGCTCAGCCGGGGCAGTTTGAGGTCGAGGACGAGCACGTCCGGACGCAGCTGCTCGGCCTTTCGGAGCACCTCGCGGCCGTCGCCGCATTCGCCGATGACCGAGATTCGAGTGTCGGAGTCGAGCAGCTTGGCCATGCCCTTGCGGAAGAGCACGTGGTCGTCCGCCAGCAGGACTCGAATCGGGGCTTCTCCGCGATTCTGTTCGCTCACGACCATGGCACTGTCACGCGGACGGCCGCGCCCCGGCGCGGGCGGTCGGCGACCTCGAGCTTGCCTCCGAGGAGCAGCGCTCGCTGCTCCATTCCTGCGACCCCCTGACCATTGACCTTTTTCGACCAGCGGAATCCGATGCCGTCGTCGATAACCTCGACGAGGAGATTGCGACCGCTGGTTCGCAGCGCCACCTGCACATGCCGAGCCTGGCTGTGTTCGGCGACGTTTCTGAGTGCCTGCTCCACGATCCGATACAGGTGGAGCGCAGTGAAGACGTCGAGATTTCGCGGCCATGAGGGGGACATGACGATCCGGGTTGACACGCCTTGACGCTGCCGGAGCTCGAGCAGAGGACCGGCACGCAGCGGTTCGACGAGCCCACCGTCCAGGTCGGAAGGTCCGGTCTGGATGCCGTGCACGATGTCGCGCAGCTGGGCCAGAGCTGAGCGGGTCGAGGATTGGAAGCCCGACACCGCCTGCCGCACTCCTTCCCGGTTGTACTGCTCGCGTTTGAACTGCTCCATCTCGAGGATGAGCGAGGTCAGATTGGCGATCACGCCGTCATGGAGCTCAGCGGCGAGAGCCGTCTGGTCAGGTTCCGAACGCTGCGGCATCGCCGGCTGACCGGCTGTCCTTCGTCTCCCCACCCGAACTGACTTAATGATGGCTCCTATCTCCCCCGGGGCCGGTAAGAATGCCCCCTCCGTATCGTGAACGGTGTAAGTGAATTGTCAAGTACAGTAAAGAAGCGCCGTCCAGACCCGGATCGCGCACAGAAATGGGGCTGATCCGCCCGGGCCAAGCCCCTAACTCTTGACGGACGGTCGACAACACTTTGCAGACGGCGGCGGGCACGGATGACGCCTAACCCGTGGTCAGGGGCCGAGACAGCCGCGAGAGCCTGCCCACCAAAGCGCGCAGCCGGGCGGGCCGGACCAGGAACTCGGATTCGCGAACCGCGCGCTCCAGCGGCCCTTCGAATCGCGAGTCCGCTCCGCTCCACTCGGCTGCCCGCCAGCCCAGACCCAACGGGTCGCGATCTTCCCAGAACCCGGTGCCGTCCCTGACGCTGCTCAGGCAGCCCAGGCGCCAGGCTCGTTCCAGGACCGCGGTCACCGTCAGGTGACAGGTCAGGAAGTGGAGCACTCCGTCGAGCAGCGCCCCCTCCGCCGAGAACCAGGACGCCCACCGCCAGCCCGGGCCGAGCTGGGTCGGCAGCCGGCGGCCGGAGTTCGGATCGACCACCGTTTCCGGGTAGTGGCCGAGGCCGAAGTACGCCTGCATGCAGTGCCGGCCGGGGCTGAGAGCGAAAACCTGGACCGCGAGCGGACGTACCTCGAGGCTGTACGTGAAGAGGTCGCTGGGCCGGCGCAGGACCGCGATCTCGAGGCCGCCCAGACGGTCCAGCGGCTCCGACGGCAGCTCCCGCCAGCGCGACCAGATCGGCGAAACGGTCGCCTCGGGCAGGCTCGAGCCCGACCGCGCCAGGTCTTCGAGCAATCCCTGCGGGTCGGCTGCCGCGATCGCGCTCAGCCGGTAGCTGAGCGTGAAGTCCATGTCGAGCGACCAGCGATAACCGTACGGATGGCGAAACCGTAGTCGGCGTCATCGGTGCCGGGGAGGGCAAAACGGCCCCCAGCCGGAGGTCGCGCGACCCGCTTTCAGGCTCGTGCATGAACATCCTTGCCAGCCCGAGGGCCGGAAGGCGGTTCAAATGGGGTGATCGCATTGCCGTGCGCATCCCGCACTGTGTAGTAGACGAGGTCATCAGCGGATTGCGCAGGGCCGACGCGTCCCTTGAGCGTCATGTGACAGTCGCGCCAGTGCCTGATGTCATGGACCTCGATGCGAGCCCTCACCCTGTCCGGCGTTCGCCTCTCGGATAGCTCGAGCCAGCAGTCCGGGATCCGCTGGAATGCGTAGACGTTTTGCGCCAGCCTTCGCTCGGGCCCCGCACCCAGTAAGTCCGCGCTCCACTCGATATCCTTTTTGACGTCTGGAACGTGGACCGGGATGACCACGCTCCGACAAATCTCCCCCGCGGCTCTATCCACCCGTCCACTCCAGTTGTTAGTGGCTGTGCCGCCGACCGTAATCAAAAGCGTGCCGGTGCCTGGTGCAGATCGCAATGGATATTTGTGCGCATACCCAGGGTCATTCGCACTACTCGGTGGGGCGAGGGCCCGACAGCTGGCGCGTCGCTCCCCTCGGCATAGGGGCGGTGTGACCACCGATCCGGGACAAGGGCGCGTTCCGCTACGTGTCCTTCCCATTTTCGCCTGACTTTGACGCCGCTAATTTGCGTCACATTCGAGGCAACCCATGACCCTCGCCGAAGCTCTGGACCAACTCCTCGAGATGGCCGGCTCCGACCTTCTGCTCAGCTGCGGAACTCCACCGCGGGTACGTAAGGACGGCAACCTGGAAGTGCTGCCTTCCGCGCCTGTGTTGACGCCCGCCGACGCCGAGTCGATGCTCCGCGACGTCATCGACCCGAGCCGCTGGGACGAACTGCTGCAGCGACGGCACATCGACTTCGCGTTCACCTGGCGCGACAGCGTCCGGATGCGCGGCAACATCTTCTTCCAGAGAGGCTCGCTGTCAGCGTCCTTCCGTCTGCTGCCGCTGCGGATACCGACCTTCGAGCAGCTCGGAGTGCCGGAGTCGGTGTACCGCCTGATCACGCGGCACCAGGGCCTGGTTCTCGTCACCGGTCCTACCGGCTCGGGCAAGTCGACGACCCAGGCAGCGATGGTGGATTACCTGAATCGGACGCGAGCTTGTCACATCGTCACGATCGAGGACCCGATCGAGTACGTGCACCGCCACCAACTGGCGGTCGTCGATCAGCGGCAGGTGGGCGTTGACGTCCGGACGTTCGCCGAGGCGCTACGCGCCGTATTTCGCGAGGACCCTGACGTCGTGCTCATCGGGGAGATGCGCGACCTGGAGACGATCGCTGCCGCCCTCACCATTGCAGAGACCGGCCACCTCGTCCTGGCCACACTGCACACGAACGATTCCGCGCAGGCGATCGACCGCATCCTCGACGGGTTTCCTCCCGGACAGCAGCAGCAGATGCGCATCCAGCTCTCGGCCTGCCTGGCGGGCATCATCTATCAGCAATTGCTGCCGGCGGTGGGCGGCGGTCGGGTCGCCGGCTTCGAGGTCCTGGTCGCCAACTCGGCGGTGCGTGCCCTGATCAAAGAGAACAAGACGAACCAGATTCGCAACGTTCTCCAGAACAGCGCGCGGGATGGTTCGCAGACGCTCGAGCACTCGTTGAGCCAGCTTTTGAGCAGCGGCTTGATCTCCGACCGCGACGCTCGTGCGCGCTCGCTTTATCCGCAGGAGATAGTGGCCTGACGGTCGTGCCCGAGGCTGGTTTCGCCCTTGCGGTGGGCCTCGCTTTAGGCAGCTTTATCGGGCTCATTTGGGATCGGGTTCCGGCCGCCGAGCCGGTCGTCTTCGGGCGCTCGCGATGCGCTTCGTGTAGCCGCGTTTTGGATGTCCTCGACCTGGTTCCGGTGCTGGGTTTTGTTCTCCGCCGCGGTCGCTGCGGTAGTTGTGGCACCCCGATACCCCGCCGTTATCCGCTGATCGAAGCGGGCGCAGGGGTCGTGATGCTGGCGGCCATGCTCTGGGGCGGACCCTGGGTCGGCGGGGTCACCGGGATCGGCGCGCTGGTGCTGCTGACGGGCGTCGGGCTTGTGTTCGCCGTCCGCCACACTACCCGGTGAAATGCCCGGCGGACGCGCCGCCCGCCGGGCACCTCGATTTGTACTGTTAGGGCTTGTAGTCGTCCTGGACGATCGTGCCGCCAACCCCGGTGGGATCGACGTAGCAGTGGTAGTCCCCATGCGTGGTCGCCTGGCGGAGGTAATGGGGGTAAAGCGCCACAGCCTTATGCTGGGCCAGGCTGGCCCCGCCGTTAGCGGGATCTGGCACCCATGGCGCGTTAGCGAACGTGCTCATATCGTGCGTTCCCTGCCCGGGCACGCCAGTTGCGCTCGTCGTCGTCGTAGCTCCAGCACACTCCTGGCCGGACGGCACACCCTGGTCGGCCAGCATCGTGTCGTAGGCGGTCTGAACGGTCTGTCTCTCCGTCGCCGCCGCGCGGTCCTGGGCGACCCTCGTGATGCCTACCATGCTCATCGTGACCAC
>CAZHAC010000194.1:0-4447 GCA_964529765.1 uncultured Actinomycetes bacterium | reverse complement strand
TCGGTGGGGTGGGACCGGAGGCAATGAAGTGCAGGTTGGGCACGTCGGCGACCGCATTCACGAGCTCGTTCTCCGGGACGTCCTGGATCATCAGGTTTGAGAGACCGACATTGCGGACGCGCCCGAAGATCCGGTGCTGGGCGGGCCGCCGGAAGTCGGCGTCGACGAGCACCGTGTTGTAGCCGGCCTGGGCGAGCGCGACCGCCACGTTCGCGATCGTCCGCGACTTGCCCTCGCCGGGAGATGGCGAGGTGACGACGACCAACTTCAGCTCGCGGTCGAGGCCGGAGAAGAGCAGGTTCGTGCGCAGCGCCCGGTACGCCTCGGCGATCGTCGACGAGGGGTCGAGGACCACCAGCTCACCCCGCTTGACTCGGGGCGCCGGCGCGTAGGCGATGTGTCCGATCGGGACCAGGCCGGTGCGCCGGATCAGCTCCTCGTCGCTCTTGACCGTCTGGTCGATGTACTCGCGCATCACGACGATGCCTCCGGCGACCAGGAGGCCGGCGGCCGCCGCCAGCAGCGTGTTGAGCAGGATGTTGGGCGATACCGGCTTTTCCGGGGCCACCGCCGGCGAAACCACGACCAGGTTGTCCTGGGGCCGCGAGTTCTGCTGGGTCTGCTCCTGGCTCTGGATGTCCTTCATCTGGCTGATGAAGTCGTTGACCAGCGTGTTGGCGATGTCGCGGGCGAGCTGCGGGTTGGTGCTCGAGGCGGCGACGTCGAGGATGGTGGTGTTGGGCTGCGGCGTCACCTTGACCTGCTTCCCCACCTTGTCCGGCGTGGTGGTCAGGTTGAGGTCTTTGATCACCTGCTCGAGCAGCGGACGCTGAACCATGAGCTGCGCGTAGGTGCGCGAAATCTGGTCCGAGGTGACGGCAGCGCCCCCGGTGTCGACCGGCAGAACCTGTGCCGGCCGGACCAGCAGCGCAACGTGCGCTTCGTAAACGGGCTTCAGCTGGGTGCTCACGCCGCCGGCGACCACGGCCGAGACCAGCGGGCAGACGATCAGGATCCAGAGGGAGCGCCGGAGGATGCGCAGATAGCGGCGTATATCGACGCTGGCGGCAGCGGGCTGAGGCAGCTGGGAGGAGGGGTTCATCGTTGAGGAGTGGGCTCGGTGACGTCCCTCTTTGAGATCGCCCAAGCGTCGAGTGGGCGCCATTGTACCTTCGGGTCTGGCCCGGGTCAAAGCAGTTAGAAGGCCTAAAATTCCTCGCGCTTGGCCCGTCCCGTCGTGTCCTCGTTGCCCGGGTGGCGCGCTCTGGCCGCCGTCGCCGCGCTCGCCGCGGCTCTCGGCGTGGCTGTGGCAATCGGCGCCGGCACCCGCTCGATCTCCGACTCCAGCGGGGCGGCTTCCTACCATCCGGCCGCCGCCCGCACGCCGGTGCCACGTCCGACTCCCAGTCCCACCCCTCCCCGCGCGATTTCGGTGGGCGCCGCCGGCGTCGCTCCAAGGTTCTACGTCGGCGACGCCGCTCACCTGCTTCTGGTCAGCGCCACCGCCGCCTACCAGACACAAGACGGCGGCGCGACCTGGACCAAGCTCCCCGCCGCACCCGCGGCCTCGTTGGTCGCCGACACCGGCGCCGCGGGACGCCTGCTCGCCGCGGGCGCCGACGTCTCGACCTCGACCAATGGCGGTCATTCATGGCAGAAGGTCGCCATCACGCCTCCTGTCGCCGGTCCCTACATAGCGCTCGCGATCAACCCCGACGACTCGTCGGTCTGGTTCGTCGCCGCCCAGGGACATCTCCTGCGGACGCGCGACGCCGGGACCTCCTGGCGCCAGGGCTTGAACGGCCTGCCGGCAACCCTTGACAAGCCGGTCATGAGGCCGGCGTCGGCCAAGGACAGCTTCCTTGTCGCCTCGGGCCCCCACGTTTACCTGCTCAAGGACAACGGCCAGGCCGTGGACGATCTCGGCTCGCTCCCGGTCGACACCGCCATCTCCGACCTTGGCGACCTCGGCTCCTCGACCTATGCCGCCCGCGCCTCCGACGGCCACCTCTACGTCAACAAAGGGTCTGGCTGGAGCGCCGTCGGGACGCGGCTCAGCGGTCCGGTGGCCATTACCGGTGGTCACCTCCTGGTCGCCGATGGAAGCGCCAGCCTGGGCAAGCCCGGCGCCGGCGCACTGAGCCTCGATGGGGGAGCCACCTGGCTCACCGCCAGCGATCTACCGGCCGACCAGAGCATCGAGGCTGTCGGCTACGCGTCCGACGGCACCGCCTTCGCCTATGGCTACGCGGGCGACCTGTTCACGTCCAACGACGGCGGTCACGCCTGGCGCCGGCTCTCCACCGCCCTCCGCTCTGGGTAGCGGCGTCCTTTTGTCCCGGCTGGCCGCGGTCATGCTCCTGATGGCGGCCTGCCAATCCCAAGCCACCTCGACCCCGAGCCCCCACGCTTCGGCCCCCGCCTCCCCGGCCGCATCAACCCCGGCTTCCAGCCCAGCTCCCACCTTGAGTCCGGCCCCGCAGCTTCAGCAGAGGGACGAGCCATCCCTTCCGGACGCCCGCCAGGAGGTCGCCTCCGCGGCCCTCCCCGACCGTCTCTTCGTGATCGGCGGCTTTGACGCCTTGTACGCGAGCCGGGCCGAGACGTACACCTTCGACGGCAACGCCTGGAGCGCGGGGCCACGGCTGCCGATCGGCCTCGACCACCCTTCCGCGGCGGTGCTCGATGGGAAGCTCTACGTGGCCGGTGGCTACTCGGGCGGTCCCGCCAGCGCACGCGTCTTCCGCCTCGATGGCGATCACTGGGCCGATGTCGCGCCCATGCACCACGCCCGCGGCGCGCTGGGCCTGGTCGCCGCGTCCGGACACCTCTACGCCCTGGGCGGCGCCGCCGGGCCGGATGTGGCGCCGGCCGAGCGCTACGACCCGCTCGCCAACAACTGGACCGACCTGCCCCCGCTAGCGCGCCCGCGCAACCACGTGAGCGGATTCGGGCTCGGCGGGGCTGCCTGCGTGGCCGGCGGCCGCAGTCCAAACGTGGCCACGGTCGAGTGCAGCGAAGGCCTTGCCTGGTCGAGCCTTCCCGACCTCCCCGCCGCCACCTCGGGCGCCGGCGGCGGGACGCTCCCCTCCGACATTCCGGTGGTTGCGGGCGGCGAGGACCCGGGCGAGAGCCGGCTCGTCGACCAGGTCGCCTACTTGCGCGCCGGCGCCTGGACGGCTCGGCCGATGCTCCACCCGCGCCACGGTATCCAACTCGCGCTATTCGAAAACCGTCTCTGGGCCTGCGGTGGCGCCGACCGGCCGGGCCTCCACCCGGTCCCCACCTGCACCTCGATCGCGCTCCAGTAACCGTCCGCCCGACCGCGGCACCTCCAGGCGCGCCGCGAGCTCCACCCCAGCTTTACACCCTCTATTGACACCACCCCTACACTCGGGCCATCCCCCTCAGGGGCGGGTGGGTTTTTGGTGGGTGGGTGCATCAACCACAGGGACATCGCGCATGCTTCGGGTCGGTCACGAGGCACCCAGCCCGCAGTAACCGCATCCGCCCGCCGATCCACGCTTGACAACCCCCGCCAACGCCGCACACAAAGCCCCACCGCTTGCAGCGCGCCCCCGGTCTGTGGCGCAATGACAGGCTATGCCTGACCAGACCGATCTCCGTGCGCGCCCCGGCGACGCCGACGAGGAAGCCCTTCCCCTTCCGAGCGGAACCTCGCTCTACGAGTCCCTGACCGCCAAGTTCATCGCCTTCGACCGCCTCCTCAACACCCTCGGCGAAACCCGCTACTCCGGCTACATCCGCCTCCTCGCCTCCGGCTCCAACGGCGTGATCCTCTTCCGCGACGGCAGCGTCGTCGACTCGCTTCACCGCCAGGACGCCACCCTCCTCAGCGGCGAGGACGCGATGAGCACGATCGAGCGCTTGGTCGAGACCGGCCAGGGCGTGGTCGACGTCGTCACCCTCGACGGCGCCCTCATCGACGGCCTCCACCACCTCGCCTCGGGCGTCCCCGCCTACCCCGACATGCGCGCGTCCTGGATCAACGCTCCTGGTCTGGTCGACTTCCTCAAGTCCCGCCGCTTCACCGGCGCGCTGAGCGTCCGCGCCCAAGCCGGCGCCGGCGTGATCATGTTCGACGACGGCACCGTGACCGGCGCCTTCACGACCGACTCCCGAGCCATGGGCAGCGACGCCGAACCCGTGCTCGACCTCTGCAAGGACCCGGATGCCCAGATCGAGGTCCACGCCGCCGCCGGCCGCCCGATGTCCGGCTTCGAGGAGCCGTCGAGCGTCCCCGAGTCGAACCAGCAGCCTCCGACCGAGGACCCAGGAACGACCTGGGGCGAAAGCCAGGGCTCGGCGTCAGACCTCGAGCCCGAGGGTCAGCAGAACCACTCGAGCAATCCCGTTTCGCGCTTTTTTTAAGAGGAGGAAGCGCCCCAGGGGGCCCTGGCCACCCTGAGCTCGAGCCAGGCCTCGG
>CAZHAC010000193.1:0-4486 GCA_964529765.1 uncultured Actinomycetes bacterium | reverse complement strand
CGCCCGCTCCGACGCGCTCGTTTTCTTCGGCGCGACCGGCGACCTGGCGCACAAGAAGATCTTTCCCGCCCTTTACGCGATGAGCAAGCGGGGCGACCTCGACTTCCCCGTGATCGGAGTCGCGTTACCCGACTGGGGCGTGGATCAGCTGCGCGAACGAGCGGTGGACTCGATCAAGACGTTCGGCGGCGGCATCGACAACCCGGAGGCGATGGACAACCTGCTGTCGTGCCTGCGCTACGTGCACGGCGACTACGCCGATGCCGAGACGTTCTCCCGGCTCAAGAACGAGCTCCGCAACGCCCACCGGCCGACCCACTACCTGGCCATTCCGCCGTCGCTTTTCGAGACGGTGATCGGCAACCTGGGCCAGTCCGGCGCTGCCAACGACGCCCGAGTCGTGATCGAGAAGCCATTTGGGCACGACCTCGCCTCGGCGCGCGAGCTGAACCAGGTCGTGCACTCCGTCTTCCCGGAGGAGTCGATCTTCAGGATCGACCACTTCCTCGGCAAGGAGGCGATTGAAAACATCGCCTACTTCCGGTTCGCGAACTCGTTCCTGGAACCGATCTGGAACCGCGGTCACATCGCCAGCGTCCAGGTCACCATGGCTGAGGACTTCGGCATCGAAGGGCGTGGAAAGTTCTACGACGCGACCGGCTGCCTGCGTGACGTCGTCCAGAATCACCTCTTCCAGATCGTGGCCCTGCTGGCGATGGAACCCCCGGTCGGCGGCGACCACGAGCGCCTGCGGGACGAAAAGGTGAAGGTGTTTCGGGCCATGCGCCCGCTGACCTCCGCCGACCTCGTCCGCGGCCAGTTCCAGGGCTACCGGGACGAGC
The DNA here is from genome assembly GCA_964529765.1 of uncultured Actinomycetes bacterium. GTDB lineage: Bacteria > Chloroflexota > Dormibacteria > Dormibacterales > Dormibacteraceae > CAZHAC01. The sequence continues at coordinate 3,644 of CAZHAC010000193.1, read as the reverse complement.
CGGGTGTGGCGCCCGATTCGGACGTCGAGACATACGCGGCGGTCCGGCTGCACATCGACAGCTGGCGCTGGCAGGGTGTCCCCTTCTTCCTGCGCTCTGGCAAGAAGCTGAAGGTGACCGCGACCGAGGTGCTGGTCGAGCTCTTATCGCCGCCCGTGTCGATCTTCCCGGAGGCCGTGCCGCCGCCGGGAAGGGCGAATTACGTGCGGTTCCGGATCGCGCCCCACTCCGGAATCGCCCTGGCGGCGCGCGTCAAGACGCCCGGCGAGGAGTTTCAGGGGGAGCAGCATGAGCTCTTCCTGAGCGAGGCGCGCCGCAAGGAGGAGGAGCCGTATGAGCGCCTGCTCGGCGACGCGATCGCCGGCAACGGGTTGCTGTTCGCACGCGAGGACGGGGTGGAAGCCGCGTGGGCCGTGGTCGACCCTGTGCTAAGGCACCACCACCCGTCCATCCCCTACGCCCCTGGAAGCTGGGGGCCGCCGGAAGCGGACGCGCTGGTGGCAACGGTCGGCGGCTGGCACCAACCCCGCTGAGTGAAAGCTCCGGAGTCACCAGCCTCCCCGCGTGGCGGGGAGGTCGGGGTCCGCGCGGGTGGGGCATCGCAAGACGCCGACTGTGGGTCCCTCTCCTCCCCGCGTGGCGGGGAGGTCGCGCTTCGCGCAGCGAAGGCGCGGGTGGGGCATCGCAAGACGCCGCACCCCGCGACCGTCGCAGCATCGAGACCCAGCGTGTTACCGCGGTCCGGCGCCTACTCGGCTAACACCGCGTGTTACCGCGGTCCGGCGCCTACCCGGCTAGCACCGACCCGTACAGCGCGACCGTCCGGTCAGCGATCACCGGCCAGGTGAACTCCTCCAGCACGCGCCGCCGCCCCGCGACCCCCATGCGCCTCGCGAGCTCGGGATCACGCACGACCTCCTCGATCCGCTGGGCGAGCCTCCGTACATACGACTCCTCGTCGCTGGGCTCGTAGTCGACCAGGTACCCGGTCTCGCCGTCGACCACGATCTCCGGGATCCCGCCCACGCGGGAGGCAACGACGGCGGTCTCGCAGGCCATGGCCTCCAGGTTGACCAGGCCGAAGGGTTCATAGACCGAGGGGCATACGAAGACGGCCGCGCCGGTGTAGAGGGAGATGACCTCGGGCCGCGGCAGCATCTGCTCGATCCACACGAGTCCGCCCCGCTCCGACTGAACGCGCTGCCTCAGGGCGGAGACCTCGGACGCGATCTCGGGAGTATCGGGGGCCCCAGCGGCGAACACCAGCTGGTAGCGGGGATCGATCGCAAGCGCAGCCGCCAGGAAAAGGTGAACCCCCTTTTGGCGCGTGATCCTGCCGACGAAGAGGGCATACGGGCGGTCTGGATCAATGCCATACCGCTCCAGGATCGTCCTCGACGGCTGAGGCCGGTATTCCTCGGCGTCGATTCCGTTGTGGATGACGTGCACGCGCTGCGGGTCGACGCCGGGATAACAGGCGAGAACGTCGGCCTTCATGCCCTCGGAGACGGCGATTACCGCATCCGCGCCCTCCAGGCCCGTCCTCTCGCAAAAGGTTGAGAGGGCGTATCCGCCGCCCAGCTGCTCCGCCTTCCACGGCCGCAGCGGCTCGAGGCTGTGCGTGGTGACGACGTGGGGCACTCCCCAGGTCAGCTTCGCGAAGTGACCACCGAGGTTGGCGTACCAGGTGTGACTGTGCACCAGGTCGGTCCCTTTGACGCCGGCGACCATCTCGAGGTCGATCGAGATCGCCTGGAGCGCGGCCGCCTCTGGCTTGGGTTCAGCGAGGGCGGCCCAGGGTTGGTGAGCGAAGACACCCGGCTCATTCCTGGGCGCGCCCCAGCAGTGCACCGAAAGCTGGAGGCGCTGGCGGAGCTCGCGCGCCAGGTATTCGACGTGCACGCCCGCGCCGCCGTAGACGTCCGGCGGGTATTCGCGGGTGAGCAGCGCGGCTGAGATCAAAGCTCGCCGCTGTTGACCAGATGCCCTTTCGGGATCGCGACGATGCCCTTCTGTGAGACGTGGAAGCGGTGCCGGTCCATTTCGACGTCGACCCCGATCCGCGCTCCGGGGGGCACCCGCACGTTCTTGTCGATGATCGCGTTGCGGACCACGGCGCCACCCCCGACGTCGACCGAGTCCATCAGTACCGAGTTCTCAACGAGGGCGCTGGTGTGCACGACGACGCCAGGAGACAGGATGGATTTGCGCACCGTGCCGCCGGAGATGATGGCGCCGGGGCTGACCATGGAGTCGAGCGCGCTGCCCCGCCGTCCCTCCTCGTCGAACACGAACTTGGCGGGCGGCAGCTCGTTCAGCCCTGCCCGGTAGATCGGCCACTCAAGGTTGTAGAGGTTGAAGATGGGATCGGGCTCGATGAGGTCCATGCTCGACTCGTAGTAGACGTCGAGATCGCCCACGTCGCGCCAGTAGCCGTGATCGCGAACGGTGGTGCCGGGCACGTGGTTGCTGTCGAAGTCGTATACGGCCGCGCGCCCCTGGTCGACCATCAACGGCACGATGCTCCCGCCGAGGTCGTGCTTCGAGTTTTCGTTCTCGGCGTCGGCGCTCACCGCCTCCAACAGGGCTCGGGTTTCGAACACGTAGATGCCCATCGAGGCGTAGACGTGATCGGGGTCGTCGGGCAGCGGCCGGGGATCGGTCGGCTTTTCCCGGAAGGCGCTTATCAGACCTGAGGAATCCGCTTCGATGATGCCAAAGGCGGAGGCCTGGTCGATCGGGACCCGGATCCCGGCCAGGGTCACGCCCGCCCCGGTTCGAACGTGCTCATCGACCATCTGTCGCGGATCCATGCGGTAGATGTGGTCGGCCCCGAAGACGCATATGTGGTCGGGCGCCTCGTCGTAGATGAGGTTGAGGTTCTGGTAGATCGCGTCGGCCGAGCCGGCGAACCAGCGTGGTCCGAGCCGCATCTGGGCCGGGACGGTGGCGATGTAGCTGCCGATCATGGGCGTTAGGCGCCACACCTGGGCGATGTGACGGTCCAGGCTGTGGCTCTTGTACTGGGTGAGGACGACGATTTTCAAGACGTCGCCGTTGACCAGGTTGGAGAGGCAGAAGTCGATTAGCCGGTACATGCCGCCGAATGGCACGGCTGGCTTGGCGCGGTCTGCGGTGAGCGGCATCAGGCGCTTGCCTTCGCCTCCGGCCAGCACCATGCCCAGGACAGACGGCTTGCTGATCGTCCTCATCTGTTCAGTTCAGGGTGCCGCGCACCCCCACCCGAAACAAAACTCTAGGACTCCTCCCCACTCCATGGCGAGGTATCACCACGCAGCGGCGACGGAGGGGTCTGGGGGTGTCAATAGCTGAGCCGTGGGGACACCCCTCTGCCCCCCGTGGCAATGCCGTTGACTTAAGTCCCATCGAGCAGGATTGGTGGTCGAAGGGCTGATCGAGGCGCAGCCAGCAAGGCTCGTGGGCAGTGACGCAGAAGCAGCGAAGCCTGTAAAGCTCTGGCATACGAACGTAGCTTGCTATAATGCTAGTATGGGGGAAGGGGGAAACGCCCTCCAACTGCTCAACCAGGCGGCGACTGCGCTGCTCGCCGAGTACGGCATCGCCGGGCTCGACGAGAACGCCGTCTGGGAGCACCTCCAGAGCTTCCGAGCCGAGCTCAACCG
>CAZHAC010000192.1:0-4504 GCA_964529765.1 uncultured Actinomycetes bacterium | reverse complement strand
AGAGCCCCAGCAGGATTACCACGGCCACCGTCCAGTCGTCGCCGAAGATGTAGTTGTAGAGGAAGCGGCCGAGTGCTACGGCCGCCGAGCCCACCCTCTGCACTACGACGCCACCTGCAACGCGGGATGCCGCCGGCGGCGGCGCTCGAGGCCGATGTAGGCGGCGGCGGTGACGCCGTAGACGAGGAACAGCGCGAGGATGTCGCCGTCACTCTGGGGCCAGGTCACCCCGAGTCCTTCCAAGGCCCAGAAAGTGCCGAACGTGGTCAGCAGCGTGCCCACGATCAGCTGGAGAACGCTGCGCGGGATCCTTCTCAGCGGCCGGTGCAGCGCGACGCCGACGAGGCCGATGAGGACGATCGCGGCCACACCGCTGGCTATCGAGGGCCAGAAATCCCCGACGCTGGCCCCGAACGAGACGGCGATGATTGCGATCTCGAGCCCTTCCAGGAACACGCCCTTGAAGGAGACGAAGAAAGCGGTCCAGTCGATGCCGTCCCCCTGGGCAACCCCGTCGGCCGGGTCCTGCCCGCCGAGACCAGCGAGGCCTCTCTCGGCTACCCGAACGATTCCTTTCCGATACCACTGAAGTCCGAAGAGCAGAAGCAACGTGCCGACCAACACCCTGAGGGGGCCAATCGGGATGGCGGCAAGGGCTACACCGAGCACCGCCACGATCAGCGCCAGGGGCACGAAGCCGGCCGCGCCGCCGGTCAAGGCGGAGCGCCAACCGCTTGTGGCGCCGACACCGAGGACGATTACGACCATCTCGATGGCTTCCACGCAAGAGGCCAGGAATACCGTCAGCAGAATGACGCCGTTCGTTGTCATCTGGGTTGCTTCTCCATTACCACAGCCTCGACCTCCAGTTTGCGGTGCTGGGGACTGGCGGGCTTCGGTAGGACGACCAGAAATCTAACCGCGACCGCGGGCGACCGGCCGCACTCGTGGTCGTCAACTGCCGGTCATCCGACAGATGCCCCCACTCACGGCGGCGCTGATCCTGAGGGACAGGCCCGTGACCGGGATGCCATCAAAAGCCACCAAACTATGCCTGCTCGTCACGTCGCTCTGTCTCGTCATGTCGGCATGCGTGCCAGAAGCCGGGAGCCAGCAGGGAGCGGCGACGCCAACCATCGCCGACCTGCAAGCCGTGGCCGGACGGGTGATCGTGCAGCCGCCAGGTCAAAGCAATTACGTGGAGTGTGTCAACCTCCGCGAAAACGGCAAGGCGCCGCCTGGGGGCAACGACTACTCGGCCTGTCCGCTGACCAACAAGCTGCTGACGCAATGGATGGCGACCCAGGCTCACGTTTGCCCGTGCGAGCAGGAGCCCTCCCCTGATCGTTCGATCACGGCCTGGCCGCAGCCGCGCGGTGGCGAGGTGGTGATCAGTCTCTACCGTGGCCAGGTCAGCGTCGACCTGACGGTGACGAAGGTCGGCGGCAATCTGCTCGTCGATCACACCGCGGCCAAGGGCGATGTCGAGTCGCGCCGGCCCGTTCCGGGCGCCAACTCAACGCCGGCGCCGACACCGGTCGCCGCGCCACCGCCGCCGGCGCCCGATTCCCGGGTCCTCAATGTCCCCTCCTACCTCCAGGTTTACGAGCTCAGCTGCGAAGAGGCCGCCCTGCGCATGGGGCTGGCCTATGAGGGCATCGCGACCACCGACGCCGCGATACTCGGAACCATCGGCGTCGATACCCGCCCGGCCACTTTCCGGAACGGCGCACTGACCTGGGGCGACCCCTACACGTCGTTCGTCGGCAACCCGAATGGGAGCGAGACAGCCTTGACGGGTTATGGGACTTACCACTCCGCCATCGCCGCCGCGGCGGCCCGGCTGGGCGGTCACGTCGTCGCCAGTGGGGAGGAGATCGCGCCCGAGGATCTCTATGCGGCGGTAATCGCGGGCCATCCGGCGGTCGCCTGGGTGACCTACCAGTGGACGGTGCCGGCGCGGCAGGATTACGTCGCCTTCGACGGCAGAACGATCCCTTACGCGGGGCCCGTGGAACACGCGGTTACTGTTGTCGGGGTAAATCCCGGTGAAGTGCTCGTCAACAACCCGCTCGCCGGTCCCCAATGGATCGACAAGGCAACGTTCGAATCCACCTATTGGGTCTATAACCGGATGGCGGTCATCCTCGCTTAACGCGGGCTCGAGTCTCACCTATACAGGACCAGGGAGTTCATGGGGCTGACCGTCGCTCTCGGCGTCCTCGCCCTCCTGCTGATGGCGTCCGGCCTCGCATCGGGCCTCGTCGAGCGGGCGCCGATATCGTTCCCGATCATCTTCCTCGCGCTGGGATTCCTCCTCGGCCCAAAGGCCGCGGGCCTGGTGCGCATCGGACCCACTGACCCGGTCCTCCATGTCGTGGCCACGCTGACATTGAGCCTGGTCCTCTTTCTAGACGCCGTGAACCTCGAGCGGGCGCAGGAGCGGCACGACCTTGTGATACCCCTGCTGACGCTCGGACCGGGAACGGCCCTGGTGATCGGGGTGACGGCGGTGGCCGCACTTTTGCTCCTGCACCTGCCGGTGGTGCTGGCATTGCTGCTGGCCGCCGTCCTGGCGCCTGCCGACCCGATCGTCCTCCGGGACGTCATCCAGGACGTCCGTCTGCCCTCGGTCGTCCGGCGCTCGCTGAGCATCGAATCGGGTGCCAACGACGCCGTGGTCCTGCCGATAGTGCTCGTCTTGATAGCGATCGCCGCAGGTCATCAGGGCGGCTTCGCCACCTGGGCGATCTTCCTCGTCAAACTCCTGCTGGTCGGGCCGCTGATCGGCTTCGCAATCGGCGGGGCGGGCGCCTGGCTGATGTCACGAACCGACGCTCTGTTCGGCATCCGCCGAGAGTTCCAGTCGCTGTATGGCATCGGCCTCGTCATGGGCGCCTACGCGGCGGGGGCCACGGTGGGCGTCGACGGCTTCCTGGCCGCGTTCTCGGCCGGTCTGGCCATCACCACGCTCAACCAGACGCTCTGCGACTGCTTCCTGGAATACGGCGACGCCACCAGCGTCATCCTCATGCTCGGCTCACTCGTCCTGTTCGGGGTGCTGCTCTCGGAAACGCTTGGCCAGGCGCCGATTGCGGCATTCTTCCTGGCCGCGATCGTCATCTTCATCGCCCGGCCGGTGTCGATTTCCCTCCTTCTGGCCCGGGCGCCGAACCTGAGCTGGGCGGGTCGCATCTTCATCGCCTGGTTCGGCCCGCGTGGACTGACCTCTCTGCTCTACGTACTTCTGGCGGTGGCGGCCGGCCTGACGGGGTCGATTGAGCTGCTCTCCATTACGGGGCTGGTCGTCGTCTGCTCGGTCGTTCTGCACGGGATCACTGGCTCGCCTCTATCCATTTGGTATGCAAGGTCGGTGGCGAAGCGAACGCACGTCGAGGAGCGCCAGAGCCGGTTCGGTGGCCTCTTCGCCGGTGGTCGGGACGAAGTCGAGCGGATCACCTCAGAGGAGCTGGTCGAGCGGTTGCGGGGGCCAGATCCGCCACTGGTGCTCGACGTTCGGACCCGATCCCAGTATGGAAGCGACACCGTGCGGATTCCCGGGAGCATTCGGGTGGCGCCTGACGAGGTGCGCGACTGGGCCGCGCGGCAAGCGGAGCGGCGGCCGCTCGTTCTTTACTGCACTTGACCGGACGAGGCCACCAGCGCCCGTGCGGCGCGCGAGCTCAAAGCTCTCAGTTGGGACGCCGTGGCGTTGAAGGGAGGTTTCGACGACTGGCGGGCGAAGTACCCGGTCGAGCCGATCGGGACGGCGGCGTAGTGGATTCGGTTGCCAGCGTCGTCGAGACGTCTCGGACCCCTCCTCGCCTTGGCAGCGCCGAGGCGGTTGGGGAGGAGGACCTTAACTGAGACGGCTGATTACCGTTGAGCCCCGCGCGGCCAGGCGGGACGGTCGGTGGACCGTCTACGAATGGCCCGACATTGAAGCCTCGGCATACGACCTGACGGCGATGCGCATCCCCTTCCACCTGCCCGCACGAACGCCGTACTTACGCTCGGGATGGCAGTCCTGGAGCTCGCCCTCGATCCGCGTGCTCGGAGATGGCCTCGGGCGTCCGGATCAAGAGCCCTTTACGACCGGCCGCCGCCACCTGCTGCACTGCCCGCCTTATTCAGGCGACGAGACGTACGACCTTCTCGTGGCCGACGGGTACGTGGCCGGCTTCGAGCGAGGCGGCGGCATCTTGGTGGCGCACCCGCAGGAAGGCGAACTCCTCGCCATTCGCGAGCACGTGCCCGGCACAGTGCATCCACCGGTGCGGGTGGCAACTGGAGACGTCGACACGCTGATTGGGGAGCTGCTCGCGGCCAGGGGTGGACGCGTCCCGGCCAGCGTTCCGGTCACATGGTGCAGCTGGGAAGCCCTCTATGAGCACATAGATGAAGCGGTCCTCGTTCAGGAGCTGGAGCGGGCGCGACATCTCGCCGCGACGGGATTGCTGGAGGCGTTCCTGGTCGACGACGGCTACCAGCCCGCCGTCGGCGA
>CAZHAC010000191.1:0-4564 GCA_964529765.1 uncultured Actinomycetes bacterium | reverse complement strand
TGATCGACGGCCACGTCGACTGGACCACCGGGCCGGCCGTCTTCTGGCGACTTCGAGAGCTGGGGGTAGGCGATTCCATCGTCGTCGCCGGCCCGACCGGTTCCAGGCTCGAGTTCAAGGTCGATCACGTCGACGACGTGAGCGCCTACTCGACGCCGCCGGACTGGCTCTACACCAAGGAGGGCCCTCCTCAGCTCTCGCTGATCACCTGCGCCGGCACCTATCGGGCCGGTGGCTATGACCACCGGTTGCTCGTTCACTCCGTGCTCGCCGGCGCCCTCTGAGCCGGTCGGGGGCCGGTCGGCCCGGTCTTAGACGCCTGCTCATCGACCTCTCGCCTCTGCGCGACTCGCGCGACTTCCGCTCGCTCTGGACCGGGCTCCTGATCTCGGTGACCGGCCGCCAGCTGACGGTCGTCGCCGTCCCCTACCAGGTCTACGTCGCCACCCACAACAACCTCGCGGTCGGGCTTCTCGGCCTGGTCCAGGCGGCTCCGCTGCTGGGTGCCGGCCTCTACGCAGGAGTGATCGCTGACCGCTTCGATCGCCGCCAGGTCCTCCTGCTGTCGCTCTCGAGCCAGCTCCTGGCCTCGCTCTGCCTCGCCCTACTCGCCGTGGCCGGCAATGCGCCGTTGTGGACGATCTACGTGATCACGGCCTCCTCGGCGGCTCTGATGACCCTCGAGCAGTCGGCGCGCGCTGCCAGCATCCCACGGTTGGTCGGCACTGGCCGCGTCGCCTCCGCTCTCTCGCTCTATCAGCTGCTGGTCCAGGCGGCTCAAGTGATCGGGCCCGCCGCGGCTGGTCTCGTCCTCGGCCACCTTGGTCTTCGTTGGGCGTACGCAGCCGACGTCGCCTGCTATGCGGTCGCCCTCGGGTTCGTCGGCCGGATGGCCGCCCAGCCGGTTAACTCTGGAGCTGCGGTCAAGATCGACCTGCGCTCGCCGATCGAGGGCCTGGTCTTCGCGTGGCGCAAGCCGGCGCTGCTGGGGTGCTTCGCGATCGACCTCAACGCGATGATCTTCGGCATGCCGCGCGCCCTCTTCCCAGCGCTGGCGACCGGCACCTTCCACACCGGCCCGCAGGGAATGGGCCTGCTCTACGCGGCGCCCGCGGCCGGCGCCCTGGTCGCCTCCGTGTTCAGCGGTTGGGTTCAGCACGCGCGGCGGCAGGGCCTCGCCGTCATCTTCGCCGTGGCCGGTTGGGGGCTGGCGATCACCGTGTTCGGCCTGTCGGCGCGAAGCTTCGCCTTGGGCCTGGTCATGCTCGCAGTCGCCGGCGCTTTTGACATGGTCAGCGCCGTCTTCCGGCACACCATCGTGCAACTCGCCACACCCGACCACCTCCGCGGCCGCCTGAGTGCCCTCAACTCGATGGTCGTCACCTCCGGGCCCCGGCTCGGCGATCTCGAATCAGGTGCAGTTGCGGCCCTGACGACGCCGGTTATCTCGGTGGTTTCCGGAGGCCTCGCGTGCCTCGTTGGCACTGTCCTGATCGGAGCCCTGATTCCTGCTCTGCGCGGCCAGCGCCTGGAGCCAGCGTCAGCCGCTGAGCTGGCTGATAACGCTCAGATTGTGGAGAGCGGTTAGCGCGAGCACGACCACGCAGAGCTGCAGTCCGCGCCAGACCAGCGAGCCGGCGATCGCCCAGCGCTGGTCATAGCTCTCGGCCCAGCAGTACCTGACGAGCCACACCGCGCCCGCCATGGCTGCCACCAGCAATCCCTTGACCAGCCACAGCAGCCCAAGCCCTCCGATCGCGATCAGCCCGGCGGTGACACGGTTCGCCTCAACCCCGCCTCTCGCCATTGCAGCCTGGGTGGTAACGAGGTCGGCGATCTCGGAGAGCGCCAGCAAGGAGACCCAGGCGAAGAGCCGGCGAAAAGAGATGGCACGGGATTTTGGGACAGCAGCCATGTCAGCTTTCATGCTACCGCTGACGTTGGCCGTGGCTCGATTGCGAAATCGAAAGGCGCGCGGCCAAAGCCGCGCGCCCGATCGAGGAGGTGTCTTAGGAAGGGCTGCTAACCGAACTCGACCGTGATGTAGCCACGCCCATTGCTCGCTGTGACCCAGGTGTTAGCCGGAAGAGGCAGTGATAGACCGGAGTTTCTGGGGTTAGCAGTATGAGTCGGTGCGCCAGCGAGTTGACGGCACAAAACAGGTCTGGATCAGTCGGGGGTCATCGCGGCACGTTCGCCATTTCGGACAGGAACCGCTCGAGATCTGCGCGAGAGATCCCGTTTACCGTCAGGAAGGACGTCGAGACAACTCGGGCGAGTTGATGCGGGGTCATGGGCTTCCGGGAGGACTGGAGTGCTCGGAGCAGGGCCAGCGCGGTTTCATCCGGGTCGTGCCATCCTCGGGCGCGTAATCCAGACAGCAGCCGCCGCAGAGCCGCTTGCGGCGCCGGGCCGAAGCTGACCATCTTGATCGTCGGAGGTGTCGCCCGAGAGGTGTGAGGGTGGCTTCGGTCCTGTGGCATTGCACCTCTCTCAGCCATTTCCGACCGGCAACCCGGTCCGAGGGTCGATGAGACCGTGGGCGACCAGAAGTCGTGCGCAATCCGACCCGTCCCAAACGCTGCCAACGGCTTCTTCGTGGCCTTCCGCTCTTAACGCAAGGATGCCGCGGCGGAGGGCCTTGTGGACAGCTGGACGGACCGAGTCGCAATGCTGCACGACAAAGAGTGTGGCGGGCTGGTCGAGCATCCGTTCAAGCTGATCTCCGTTCCTGCCGAGCTTGGAAATGGTCAGCGGCCCGGCTTTTCCGGGTCCCTTCAAAATGAAGCTCGCCGGCACCGCCCTGTCTATGAGCACGACCCGGGTGCTGAATAGGTCATCGGGCTCACCACCCCAGTCCTTGTCGATCCGTGGCTCGCCTAGGATCAAAGCGACGAATTCCTTCACGGTCCGCTCTGGCAAGGCCAGCGGCCGTGAAATCGCTGCTACTAAGGGTGGGGTCACCTCGGCAGCCTTCTGAAAAGAGGCAATTTGGTCGATGCCGATTAGCGGTGGCCGGTCCCGCGCGAGCGGAAGACCACCGAGGCTCTCCCTGAGGACGCGGGCGACCGCTTCACGGCTAACCCTGTTCGCATCTAGGAAGCCGTCTGGGATCGCTGCAAGGACGCCGTCGGTGACGATGCCGTTGGCCGCTTGGAGTTCGTCCACGAGCGCAAGCGCCACGTCTTGGGGGTCGAGCCAACGCCGCTCGCGAAACGCGGTCAGCAGCCGCCGCAGCGCCCGGTGGGCCGGAATTGTCGGCGGCGTGTTCAGTCCTTCTGGCGGCCGACGGCGCGGGTGATGCCGAGGACCTGGTCGAGCCGCCCCTTCCGATACACATTGCCTGCTTTCGAGCGCTTCACGAAGTGGATGAGGTTCAGCTCGTTGTGGAGGACGTCCAGCTTTCTCGAAACCGTGGCCGAACTTGCGCCTTTGGTCTTCCCGTCGCTCAGCACCTTGAGGATTTCACCTTGGCTGCGCTCGCCGTCCACGAGTAGGAAGACCGCTGTAAGGACTGGGTCCGCTTTGAACGTGCTCAGGATGAGCTCCTTGAGGTCCTTACCACTCGCGCGGACTAGCGTGTCGATCATTTCCCCCTGCTCTTCAACTTCGTCGCGGAGTTTCGCGATCTCGTTGAAGAGGTCGATCGACTCAGGCATCGCTCCCGCCCGACGCCTTGCCGTTCTGGGACTTCTTCTTATCCCGGTAGATGGCCATCTCAACGGTTCCCACCCGTTTGTTGAGAAGAGCAGCAATCGTCGCGGCGGATAACCCGGCGCCCGCGAGCACCAACTCTGTGCGCCGACGCGCCGGGTCTGATTCCATCTTCGCCTCGCGCTCGTCCACCAGCATGGCGAGGATGGCCATCAGAACCTCCCTTTCGCTGAGGTCGGCCGAATGATTATTCCCGTTGGACACCTTCTTCTTGCTCATGCGACACCTACTCCTTGACCGGCTCCCCGACCGCTGGCGCCGGGGCTGACTTAATCGAGTTGTTGTTTGGCATGGGCACGCCAAGGTCCGATGGGCGTGCAATGTGTCTGACCTTGCCGCCCACATCGCGGGTGAGTCCGAGGCGACGCCAGCGCTGCCAGAGCGTCGATACGGTCGGCTGACTCAGGCCACAGAGGTCCCCGACCTCCTTCTGCGAGCGGGTCCCGTCGGTCAGCTCGTACGCCTTTAGATGCTTTTCGTCCGTCAAGACCTTTTCCCATGTCCGAACGAGAGCCTCACGATTAGCGAACCGAGTCCATGCGAGTAGTTCCTCGAGCAGCGCCACTATGGCCTCGTCGCTCATGCCTCCTGCTCCGGCTTATCTGCCGTCCCTGGAAAGTCGATCCCCAGCGAGCTGAGGGAAGCCAGGTGACGCGCGCGGCCTGCGTGGCCGGATACCGGGGTACATATGCCGAGCGCTAGCCACTCATTCCAGAGTCGTGAGACCGTTGCGGCTCCGACGCCAGCGGCATCTGCTACTTGCCTAGTGGTACGGGTGCCATCAGAAGCCTCGAACACGAGTTTGTGGCGATCGGAGCGTAGGGCTTGGTTCAACACAGGCCTCAGAGCC
>CAZHAC010000190.1:0-4591 GCA_964529765.1 uncultured Actinomycetes bacterium | reverse complement strand
TCCTCCATCGGCTCGGGGGCGCCGAAGGCGACCAGCATGCCGTCACCCTGGAACTTGTCCACGTTGCCGCCATGCTCGATGGCGATGTCGACCATCCGGCTGAAGTAGTGGTTGAGAAACTCGACCAGAGCCTCTGCCTCGAGCTCCCGGGAGAGTGCCGAGAAACCCGCGATGTCGGAGGCGAGCATGGTCACGCGCAGCCGCTGACCGGGCAGGAACACGCGGTCGCGGTTGGGGTCGGCCAGGACCCAGTCGGTGACCGACTTGTTCACGTAGCGCTCGAAGGTCCGCCGCATGTGCTCGGCGTGCTGGAAGGTGATGGCGTTGGCGATGGCGATCGCGGCGAGGTCGGCGATCGCCTGCAGGAACTCCTTGTCCTCCTCTTGAAAGAGGCCGGCGCGAAAAGGGTTGTCGACGTAGACGGCGCCGATCGTCTTGCCGCGCACGTTCAAAGGCACGGCCAGGATCGAGCGCAGGTTGTGCAGGATGACCGACTCCTGCTCCTTGAAGCGGGAGTCGAGGCTGGCGTCTGTGGTGAGCACCGGCCGCGTCTCCAGCATCACCTGCTCGATTACCGTCCGCGAGCCCAGGAACTCCTTGGAGGCGTCCTCCGCGCCCCGGGAGACGCGAACGCTGAGGCGGTTGGCGTCGTCCACCAGGACCACGAAGCCGCGGGCGGCGTGCATGAGGTCGATCACCCGGTCCATGACCCGGACGAGGACCTCGTCGAGGTCGAGTGAGGAGGTGAGCTCGGCGGCGACCTGGTAGAGAAGCCGGTCACGAGTCACAATGGGCTCGGCGGACATACGGGCCACAGCTTAGCCGCGGCCGGCCCGTCTGGACCCTGGTTAGCCGCCGATAAAATTCGAGGACCCAATGCCCAGCCCCGAGCTTCGCCGTGCCGATCTGGACGAGCTGCTGGCCGGTCTGAATCCCCAGCAGCGCGAAGCGGCGGAGCACGCCGAAGGACCCCTCCTGATCTTCGCCGGGGCGGGCTCCGGCAAGACGCGCGTCCTCACCACCCGGATCGCGCTCCTGATCGCGCGCAAGAAGGCGTGGCCGGACCGCATCCTCGCCGTCACCTTCACCAACAAGGCGGCGCGCGAGATGCGGGCGCGGGTGGGCAGGTTGGTCGGCGAAGAGGCCGAACGGATGTGGGTGGGCACGTTCCATCACACGGCGGTCCGGATGCTGCGCCGCGACGCCGAGAAGCTGGGGCTCGGCCGCTCCTTCGTGATCTTCGACGAGGACGACACCCGGGCCGCGCTCAAGCGCGTGCTCGACGATCTCCACCTCGACCCCAAGCGGTACCCGCCGACCATGATCTCGAGCCACATCAGCCAGGCCAAGAACGAGCTCCAGGGTCCCGAGCAGTACCCGAGCCGGAGCTACTTCGACGAGGTCGTGCGGCGGTGCTTCGCCGGCTACCAGGAGCTGCTGCGGCAGGCCAACGGGCTCGACTTCGACGACCTGATCGGCAAGGCCGTCGAGCTGCTCCAGAGCGACGAAGAAGCGCGCGCTCGCTGGCGCGACCGCTTCCGCTACCTGCTCGTGGATGAGTACCAGGACACGAACCACGCGCAGTACGTGTTCACGAAGCTGATCGCCGAGGAGCACCGCAACATCGCGGTCGTGGGCGACGACGATCAGTCGATCTACGGCTGGCGAGGCGCTGACGTTCGCAACATCCTCGATTTCAAAAAGGACTACCCCGAAGCCACGGTGGTCCACCTGGAGCAGAACTACCGCTCCAGCCAGCCGATCCTGGACGCCGCCTACCACGTCATCCGCCACAACACCGAGCGGGCGCCCAAGCGGCTGTGGACCGACCGTGTCGGCGGCGAGCGGGTGACCGCCGTGCAGGCCTACAACGAGGTCGAGGAGGCGGAGTTCGTCGCCGACGAGATCGAGCGCCTGCGCCGCCGCGAGGACCGCCGCTACTCCGACTTCGCGGTCCTCTACCGGATCAACGCCCAGTCGCGGGCCTTTGAGGACGTCTTCGGCCGGCGCCGGATTCCCTTCCGCCTGGTCGGCGGGGTGCGCTTCTGGGAGCGCCGCGAGGTCAAAGACCTGCTCGCCTACCTGCGCTTCCTGTTCAACCCGGGCGACACGGTCAGCTTCGCCCGGATCGTCAACGTGCCCAAGCGGAAGATCGGCCCGGTCACTGTCGACAAGTTGGTCGCCTGGGCGCGCGGGCGGGGGGTGACTCCGCTCGAGGCTCTGGAGAGGGTGGAGGAGGTGGAGGGGCTCCAGAAGGCGGCCCTGGCCCCGCTCCAGCGTTTCCGGGAGCAGCTGCTCTCGCTGCGCGCCACGCTGGGCGTCCTCAAGCCGAGTGAGTTGAGCGAGCACGTGGTCGAGGTGATGGCCCTGGAGGCGGCCTACGTCGATGGCACACCCCAGGGCGAGGCCCGGATGGAGAACCTCAAGGAGCTGCGCGGCCTGGCCCAGGAGTTCGACTCCGCCGAGGACCCGCTGACCGGGTTGGAGGCCTTCCTGACCGAGGTCGCCCTGGTCTCCGACGTCGACTCCTACGCAGAGGACGAGGAAGGCGTGACCCTGATCACGCTCCACATGGTCAAAGGCCTCGAGTTTCCGGTCGTGTTCGTCGCCGGCATGGAGGAGGGTCTGCTGCCGCACCAGCGTGCACTCGACGATCCCACTCAAAAGGAGATGGAGGAGGAGCGCCGGCTGGCCTACGTCGGGATCACGCGCGCCGAGGACAGGCTCTACCTCAGCTGCGCTTTCCGCCGCCACCTGTTCGGGCAGGCGCGCGCCTCCTTCCCGAGCCGCTTCCTGGACGACATCCCGCAATCGCTGATGGCGGCGCCCACCAAGGGTGCCGCGCCGGCGCCGCCCCGCCGCCCCGCCGGCGGCGCCCAGCCCGGCGTCTACCGCGAGCGCATGCTCGAGCGCGCCTCGGCCCCGCCCGCCGTCCCGGCGCCGCCGCCGGTCCAGCGCTTCCAGGCCGGCGACCGCGTCCAGCACCCGAGCTTCGGCTCGGGCTCGGTCATCAAGAGCACACTGACCCGAAGCGACGAGGAGCTCGTGGTCCAGTTCGACCGCGCGGGCGTGAAGATCCTCAGCGGAACGCTGGCGCCGCTGACGAGAATCGGGGCGTGAGCAGCACGCCCGAACTGGCCAGGCGAGCTGAGGAGCTGAGGGCGGAGGTCCGGCGCCACGAGCGCCTCTACTACGTCCTCGATCAGCCGGAGATCACCGACGCCGAGTACGACGCCCTTTTCCGGGAGCTGCAGGCTCTGGAGTCGGAGCACCCGGAGCTGGTCTCCCCTGATTCGCCCACGCAGCGGGTCGGCGGCGCGCCCTCGGAGCAGTTCCTGAAGGTCCGCCACCGTTCGCCGATGCTCAGTCTCCAGAACGCCTTCGAGGAGGAGGAGATCCGCGCCTGGGACCGCCGGATCCGGAACGGGGTGGGCGACCAGGTCACCTACACCTGCGAGCTGAAGATCGACGGCCTGGCGATGTCGCTCACCTATCGGGACGGCCAGCTGGTGCGAGCGGCCACGCGCGGCGACGGGCTGACCGGCGAGGACGTGACGGCCAACGTGCGCACGATCAGGTCGGTCCCGCTTACGATCCAGCCGCCGGCCAGCCTGCCCGCGGAGTTCGAGGTGCGCGGCGAGGTCTACATGCCCATCGCCAGCTTCGAGCGTTTGAACCAGGAGATGGAAGCCGGCGGCCGCCAGCCCTACATGAACCCCCGCAACTCGGCGGCCGGCTCGGTTCGCCAGCTGGATCCCCGGATCACCGCCAGTCGCAACCTCCAGACCTTCATGTACACGCTCGACCCGGCCGGCCCGGCGCGGAGTCAGTGGGACGTGCTCAACGCGCTCTCCGAGATGGGCTTCCGGGTCAATCCCAACCGGCGGCGGGTCGACAGCATCGAGGAGGTCATCGCCTACCACCACGAGTGGCAGGAGCAGCGGGAAGAGCTCGACCACGAGATCGACGGGCTGGTGGTCAAGGTCGACCGCCACGACCAGCAGATCGAGCTTGGCTTCGTCGCCCGCAGCCCGCGCTGGGCGATCGCCTACAAGTACGCGGCCCAGCAGGCGGAAACCATGATCGAGGACATCGTCTGCTACGTCGGCCGGACCGGCGTCCTGACCCCGGTCGCACACGTGCGCCCGGTGATCGTGAGTGGGGTGACCGTGCGCAACGCCTCCATGCACAACGAGCAGCAGGTGCGCGAGAAGGGAGCCTACCCGGGGGCCCACGTGGTCATCCAGCGCGCCGGCGACGTGATCCCCGAGGTGGTCTCGGTAAAGGACCCTAAGCCAGACGCCTGGTCGATGCCCTCCCGCTGCCCGGTCTGCGGCGGCGAGATCGTGCGCGAAGAGCCGTATGTCGCCCATCGCTGCATAAACCCCTTCTGCCCGGCCCAGCGCCTGGAGCGCCTGCGCCATTTCGCCGCCCGCGGGGCGATGAACATCGACGGCCTCGGATATTCGACCCTCGAGCAGCTGATCGATCGCGGTTTGGTCGAGGAGCCGGCCGACATCTACCGGCTGACGGTGGACCAGGTGGAGGCGCTCGATCGCTTCGCGCGCAAGTCGGCCGAAAACCTGATCAG
>CAZHAC010000189.1:0-4615 GCA_964529765.1 uncultured Actinomycetes bacterium | reverse complement strand
TGCCGTGAGCTGTACAGGCGGAAGCGCCTGACGAGCTCCTCGCGCAGCCGTTCGGGCTCGACGACGTCGTCCACGATCAGATTGCCTGCCAGCTTGTAAAGGTCGACATCCTCGCGGTACTCGTCCTCCAGCTGCTGGCGCCTTGCCGCGCGCTCCTCCTCCGGCAACTCGGCGAGCTTGTTGTAGAAGACGGCGTTGACCGCCGGCTCGGGCCCCATGACGGCGATCTGCGCCGAAGGAAGCGCAAGCGTGCAGTCGGGATCGAAGGCGGGCCCCGACATCGCGTAGAGGCCGGCGCCGTAGGCCTTGCGGACGATCACCGAGATCTTGGGCACGGTGGCTTCGGAGACGGCGGTGATCATCTTGGCCCCGTGCCGGATGATCCCGCGCCTCTCGACGTCGGTCCCGATCATGAAACCGGGCACGTCGGCCAGGAAGAGCAGCGGAATGTTGAAGGCGTCGCAGAGCCAGATGAAGCGGGCTGCCTTGTCAGCGCTGTCGTTGAACAGCACGCCGCCCTTCTGCATCGGCTGGTTGGCCAGGATTCCGACCGGCATCCCGTCCAGGCGCGCGAATCCGGTCAGCAGCTCCTTGGCGAAGAGCTTCTTGACCTCGAACCAGGAGCTCACCTGATCGGCGTCGCCACCGGGACCGCGATCGACCAGCGCCTCGATCAGCTTGCGCATGTCGTAGCCGCGGTTCGGCGCCTCGGGCACCAGCTCGCCGATCGGCTTGGCGCCCTCGGCCGGCGGCCTCCCCTCCGCCATCGGCGCCCGCTCGGTGTGATTGAGCGGCATGTAGGCGAAGTACCTCTTAGCGGCCGCGATCGCGGCCTGGTCGTCGGGAACCAGCACGTCGCCGCAACCCGATTCCGTGCAGTGCATGCGGGCGCCACCGAGCTCCTCGAGCGAGACCTTCTCGCCGACCACCACCTCGACCATCCGCGGCGAGCCCAGGTACATGGACGCGTTGCCTTCGACCATGATCACGAGGTCGCAGAAGGCGGGAATGTACGCGCCTCCCGCCGCGCTGGGGCCGAACAAGAGGCAGATCTGGGGCACCCGCCCGGAGAGCCGGACCTCGTTGAAGAAGATGCGGCCGGCGTGGCGCCGGCCCGGAAACATGTCGATCTGGTCGGTGATCCGGGCGCCGGCGGAGTCGACCAGGTAGAAGAGCGGCACGCGCAGCCTTCCGGCCTCCTCCTGGATCCGGATGATCTTCTCCACCGTGCGCGCGCCCCAGGAACCCGCCTTCACGGTCGGATCGTTGGCCATGACCGCCACCGGGCGGCCGCCCACGCTGCCCAAACCGGTCACCACTCCGTCGGCGGGCAGGTCGCCGGCGAGGACGTTCGCGAAGAGGCCGTCCTCGACCAGCGACCCCGGATCGAGGAGGAGGTCGAGTCGTTCGCGAACGGTGAGCTTGTTCTGCTCGCGCAGCTTGGGCAGGTACCGGGTGCCCCCGGCCAGGGCCTTTTCTCTCAGCTCGCGGGCGTCGTACCGGCTCAACGGCCCTTGAACTCCGGCTCGCGCTTCTCGAAGAAGGCGCGCACGCCCTCCTTGGCGTCTTCGCTGAGGGTGACCAGCGAGAGCTGCGCCTGAAGGTACTCCAGAGCGGCGCGGAACTCCATGTCCTGCTGGCGGTAAAAGGAGTCGCGGCCGATCTTGAGGATGGCGGGCGACTTCCGCGCCAGCTGGCGGGCAATCGCCGTGGTGAACGCGTCCAGCTCCTCGAGCGACTCCGCCACCCGGTTCACGAGACCGAACTCCTGGAGCTGTCTCGCGTTCCAGCGATCGCCCAGCAGGGCCATCTCGAGCACGACCTTCCGAGGCAGGTTGCGCGCGAGCACGGCCTGGATCATCGCCGGCCAGACGCCGACATTGATTTCGGGCGTCCCGAAGGTGGCCGACTCGACGGCCAGCAGCAGATCGCACGAACAGGCAAGGCCGAAGCCGCCGGCGAGGGCATGTCCGTTGACCCGCCCAACGATGGGCTTTCCCAGGTCCTGCATTAAAAGGAAGAGCTCGACGAAGCCGTGGCGCTCGTCGTGGCGGGTTAGCTCGGGCACGTCCGCCGCGAAGGAGCCGAGGTCCGCGCCGGCGCAGAAGGCTTTGTCCCCGGCGCCCGTCAGGATCACCACCCGGACGCCTTCGTCGTCGCGAGCCCACTCGAGCGCCCGGCGGAGGTCGCCGATCATGGCGGCGCTGAGCGGATTCCGCTGCTCCGGTCGGTTGAGGGTCACCGTGGCGATGTGCTCGTGGGTGTGGATGAGCACGTTGTCGAGCTCCGGCGGGGTCATCCCGGTCTAGCGTAACCGGGGCCCGAATACAGCGTTTAGGCAGCGATGACGCGAAAGCTGGCGGCGCTGGCCACCGGCGGCGACGCTACGCACTGGCCCTGATGCCCGCTCAGTAACTAGCCTTCATCGCGGAAGTGCACAACCGCCCGCTGAACTGGCTGCTGGTATTCGTGCCGGTTTCGTTAGCTCTGGTCCTGCTCCACGTCTCGCCTATTGCCGTTTTCGCCACCAGCGCCCTGGCGATCGTTCCACTCGCCGGGTTGATCGGCACCGCCACCGAGGAGCTCGCCCTGCGGGCTGGGCCCCGCGTCGGAGGCCTCCTCAACGCGACTTTCGGCAACATCACCGAGGTCATCCTCGCCATCCTGCTGATCGGCGCCGGCCAGTTCGAAGTGGTAAAGGCGTCACTGATCGGCTCCATCCTCGGGAATCTGGTTCTCGTGCTTGGGGCTTCTTTCCTGGCCGGCGGGCTGCGTTTCAAAGAGCAGGCGTTCAGCGCGCGCTCCGCCAGCGTCCACGCCGGTTCGCTGATGCTCGCGGTTACCGGGCTGCTGATGCCCGCGCTCTTCGTCAGCACGACAGGTGGCACCGCGACCGCATTTCAGCGCGAGTTGGTCAGCGCAACCGTCGCCGCCGTGCTGATCGTGCTTTACGTTTCGGCGCTGGTCTTCACGCTGCTGACCCACCAGCACCTGTTCCACGTCCCCGACCCCACCGCGCAAGAGCCGGCCTGGAGCGCTCGCCGTGCCCTCGCGGTACTCCTTGTCTCGGCCTTGCTCGTGGGCGTCGAATCCGAGCTGCTTACGGGTGCCCTGGAGCCCACGATCCTGCTCCTGGGGGTGAGCCCGATCTTCATCGGCATGTTCGTGATCGCGATCATCGGCAATGCAGCCGAGCACGCGTCCGCAGTGGTCTTCGCGCTCAAGAACCGCATGGACATAGCGATCGAGATCGCCTTCGGTTCTTCGACGCAGATCGCCCTCTTCGTGGCGCCGCTGCTGGTCTTCGTATCGCTGGCGCTGATGCGCCCGATGGATTTCATCTTCCACCCGTTCGAGGTGATTGCGGTGGCGATCTCGATCGTGGTGGTCGCGGTGCTGACGCTCGACGGCCGCAGCAACTGGCTGGAAGGGGTACAGCTGGTCGGGGCCTACGTGATCATGGGGGTGTCATTCTTCTTCGTGACTTTGCCCCACTAGGTCGGCCGCCCGCGGTTGCCGGCCGCCGGCTGCTGCTCACCGCCGTCCTCTGGCCGGTGGTTGCGGCCGTGCTCATCCTGGCCACCGTTTTCGGGCTCCGCCTGCTCGCACACCCCTGGGCGGCGGCGCATGCGGCGGATGTCGGCGCGTTGGCCCTTCTCGAGGCCTACGGATCGCTGCTCGCGGTGCTGCTGCTTGTGTTCGGCGGCTTCCGGGGCCTGCGCGATCACTTGGGGTTCCGGTTCACCACCTGGTGGCACCTGGGATACGGGCTCGGGGCGTGGGCGGTCAGTATCACGGTGGGCGGCATCCTGACCTATGCGCTGGCGCCCGTCCTGGGGCCAGCGCGAAGCAACGCCGCGGATGTGCTCAGAGTCGGCCACGATCCGCTGTTCGTGCTGATGGTCGTGCCCACCGTCGCCTTACTGGCGCCCGCCTGCGAGGAGCTTCTCTTCCGGGGCGCTCTCTACGGCTGGCTGCGGACGCGAGTTCCGCTGGCCGCCGCCGTCATGGTCAGCGCGGCCGTGTTCGCGGGTTTGCATCTGATCGTCCCGCTGCTCCCGGTTCTCTTCGTGTTCGGCGTCGCTACCGCCCTTGTCTACGAGTACACCGGGTCGACGCTCAACTCCTTCGCCATGCACGCGACCCAGAACACGCTCGCGGTCGTGGTCACGTATATGGCCCTCTCGAACGGAGCTGCTATGCGCTGATTTCCGTGAAGCGTGGGAGCATGTACTCCTGAGCGTCGAAGAGTATGTCGAGCACGCGTGAGGCGTCGCGTGCTCGGTTGCGAAGGAGCGCGCGGTGCAGCTTGGGGTCGATCTCGCGCAGGAAGCCGGCGATTTCTTTGACCAGCCGCTCCGGAACGACGCGCTGATCATCTTCGAGCATGGTCTCTACCTCGTTCAGCCAGTCGTCGAGCTGCCGGAGGTCAGCCCGGCGGGCGAGCATACGCTGGTGGCGAAGCTCCTCCTCCAGCTGCTTCCGGTAGATCTCATCCACAGCCTCTCTAAGCAAAGACCCCCTCCGAGCCGATCACCAAGCGCGCCCAACGCTTGGATACATTCGTGATATCGGCAATGTAAATTTTGTTAGCTGGCATGTCAAGACTCTTTTC
>CAZHAC010000188.1:0-4627 GCA_964529765.1 uncultured Actinomycetes bacterium | reverse complement strand
GACCATCGGTCCGGCGACGCTCCAGCGAGACCCATGCGCTGAGCAGCGGGTCAAGGACCAGCCTCCAGCGTGCCGCCGACCGCCTCCACTCGCTCCCGCATGCCGGTGAGCCCGTGCCCGGTGTTCAGCGCGGCACCGGCGCGGGCGCGACCTCGATCGACCACCTCCACCACCAGCTGCGCCGCCTCGTACCGGATGCTGACGGTGGCGGCCGTGGGTCCCGCGTGGCGAAGCACGTTGGTCAGCGACTCCTGAACGATGCGGTAGGCGGCCAGGTCGACGACGGCGGGCAGCTCGCGGCGCTCGCCGCTGACCAACACCTCGACCGGGAGTCCACCCTCGCTCATAGCGGAAGCCACGGCGTCCAGCTGGCCCAGCCCCGGCGCCGGCCGCCGGGCAGCCGAGCCGTCACGCTGCCGGAACACCGCGATGGTGCCGCGCAGCTCTTCCAGGGAGTCTTTGCTGGTCTGCTTGATCGCCTCCAGCGCCTCCCTGACCATCTCCGGACGGCGTTCCAGGACGTGCAAGGCGACGCCGGACTGCATGTTGATCACGGCCAGGCTGTGGCCGACCACGTCGTGCACCTCGCGGGCGACGCGCAGCCGCTCCTCGAAGGCAGCGCGGGCTGCTTCTTCTTCGCGGTCCCGCCGCTGCAGCGCGCGATACCCCCTCAACGCGGCTCCGAGGGGCGCCCAGGGCAGGAGCAGCCAGCTCTGCCAGGCCGCGATGTGGCCCAGCTCTGTGGGCAGCTGATTCGAGGGCGTTCTGGCAACCTCGGCGGTCACTACGACCGCGATGGCCAGCAGGCCGATGATCAATGCCAGTCTGGAGGGCAGCTCCCGCCCGACCGTGTAGAGAGCGAGCGCGCACCCAAAGAAGATGGGGCCGTATGGGTACTGGCGGAGGAAGTAGGCGCTCGTCGCCGCCACCGTGACTGCGAGCACGGGGAGAGGATGCATTCGCCTGACGGCGAGGGCGGCGGCGATGGTCCCCAGGAGGGCGTAGGCGATCGCGTCGGGTGCGCGGCGGGGCGGGACCTGGCCGACGAACTGCATCCCGACCGCCATGACGAAGAGGAGCGCCGCCGCCAGCAGGGAGTCGAGCACGATCGTGGCAGCCAGCGGCCGCCGGACGCGGTTGCGCATCGACCTGACGATATCCGGACCCGCGGCGCGCCGAATCAGCCCGGCCGCGTATCTCGACATACGTAACCCGACGTAGACCCGCCAACTGACGGGCCTACGCCGGGGAGGGAGTCAGGCAGCGCGCGCGTCGCGGGACGCGGCCGGCGCCGGCGGGTAGGTGGACTGGTAGCCGAGGAGCCGCCCGAACGCGGCCCTGAAGGTGAGGCCCAGCCGCTGCACGAACACGGGCGGAAACGGCAGCCGGACGGTGTCGAAATGAGCCTGCGCGATTACGGCCAGCCGGAGAGGGTTGGGCATCCCCTTGTGATTTGTCTTGCCGGCCTCGGCCAAGGCGAACATCGTAGCCAGGAGCGATTCGAACTGGAGGGCCGGCCGGATCTCGGTGCGGAAGTGGACGACCTCCTGGCCCGCATTCCAGAAGTGGTGAGGCGTGCCATTGAGCACGCTCAGCTGCGCGTGATCCGGCGTCAGCTCGAGCGTCGCTCCCGCCAGCTGCATGCCGAGGCGGCCGGCGATGACCTCGAACAGCTCGACCTGGTACGGGTGTAGGTGCGTCGCTGCCACGAAGCCGCCGGGCGTCACGTAGGTGTCGAACACGACCCGGCGGCCGCCGGTCTCATGGCTGGTCTCCCGGAACACGATGCGCTCTCCGGTAACCGGGTTCTGGATCACATCGGAGGCGCGAAAGACGGACGCGGTGGTGAGCCGATCTGGTGCTGTCATGCCGGCCATGCTCGGTTGCGACCGGCAGCGCAGTCGTCCGCTGGGATGTGGATTTCACGCCTACGCGACGAGGCGTAGTTGATACGCCGGCGGACGTACCGCCGTGGGCTCGCCACGGGCTAGAAAACAGGGCCCCGGCGACGCCTGGGGTAGTCGACGTCGCCGGGTCTGCATCGTCACCCAGCGAGTGCGCGGATTGGAATGGGTCATTCGACCCCTCGCCGGCTAGGGAGATCGCCGGCTTCGGTAGGTCGATTCCCTCGTCTCCTGGTCAGCGGCGGCGGTCTGCTTTGTCGATTTGGAGGCCGCTCGTTCGACGCTTGTATCGGGACGAGGGCTTCTGTCCTCGGCTACCCGGCGACCTTGGCTGTCAGCTTGTCGGGTGCGGCGAGCGGGCCTGCTTCTGCGGCCGGCAAGTTGTGGCGCTCCGCGAGCCAGCCAGAGTCCAGGTAGCTCATCCACGTGGTTCCATCGTCGCCGGCCCAGACGAGCACCTTCAAAGGCAGGTCGATCGCGAGCAGAGGCGCTTTGACCATCGCCGGGGTGCCAACCGCTGGATTGCCGAAGATAACGAGCTTGGTGTCACGGAGCTTCTGACCCACGCGCTCGGCCTCACCGCTGTGATCGACGACGGCCATGACCTTGGCCCCAGCGGCCTGGATCGCTGAGGTCAGGCGCTCGACGGTTTCAGCCACCGGCGCCGGGCTGCGCCTGTGCAGCAATCCCGGGACCGCCTCGACGCCGACTGGAATCGCGTCTGAACCCATGACGCCCCGCCCTCCGATGGTATCGAAGCTGTTCTGAGATACGGCCTGTGTTCTACGGGCGAGTTCCTGCTGACCGGCGGCGCCTGGCAGGCGGCTGCTTGCCGGCCTCGAGCGCATCCGAGATCTCGTTCAACGCGTCGGTCGTGAGCTGCTTTCGCTGGTCTGGCCAGCCGGCTCGAAGGGACGCCGTTTGGGACTCGAGAGCCGCCAAGAAGCGGCTCGCCAGACGCTCACCCTCGGGTGTCAGCTGGACAACCGTCACCCGCCCGTCTTCCTCACCGCCATGGCGCTCGACAAGGCCGCGCATCGAAGCCCGGTCGACGAGCCGGGTGACGTTCGAGCGGTCACA
This sequence comes from uncultured Actinomycetes bacterium, assembly GCA_964529765.1. Classification (GTDB taxonomy): domain Bacteria; phylum Chloroflexota; class Dormibacteria; order Dormibacterales; family Dormibacteraceae; genus CAZHAC01. The sequence goes on along the minus strand of CAZHAC010000188.1, from coordinate 1,643 downwards.
GCGAAGCGCTTCCGCAAGCTCCCCGACCGCCGCCGGGCTCATCGCCGCGCAAAGAAGCTCTGCCTGCTGGGGCGTCAGGCCTAGCTCACGGCTGGCCCTCAGGTAGGCGTCCTCGAGCGCGACACGGAGCCGGCCCAGGGCCTGGGGGAGACTGTCGGCTACCGATTCTCGCCGCCCGTTCACCACCGGCATCTTACTCGAATGCTTGACACCATCACGCTAATGCGTGCTACAGTCACGCATGTTGTTGATGGGATCACGCATTTGGAGGATGTCGGAGTTGATTGCAAGCCAGATCGAAAACGCGGAACGCGACCTGCCAGCTCGAGTTGCTTGGGCTCGGCTTGCCTGGGCGACGCCGCTGGCCGCGATCGTTGCCGTTGCGGGTACCGCGGCGCTCTATGTCGCAGCCGCGGCCGCCGGGGCGGTTGATGAGGGTGTGATTTTGCCTTCGCTGATCGGGATGGGTCCCATGAGCTTGCGGTCGGTGTCGCTTACCGCGGTGGTTGCCATCCTGGGCGCGAGCATCGTGCTCGGCCTGCTGGCCGCAACGACGCGGCGGCCGGTCAGGATCTATCGCATCGTCGCGAGCGCTCTGGCGGCGGCGTCGCTCTCGATGCCGGCCACGATTCCGGGCCCTCCGGGTGCTATGCGTCTGACCATGGTCGGGATGCACGTAGTGGTGTGGGCGGTCAGCGTCGGCGTGCTGGCGTCGCTGGCCAGCCAGCGCGTGAAGGCCGCGGCATGAGCGCGTTTCAGGAGCACGAGCTCGCTTTTCTGCAAGGTGGGCGCCGGCTGGCGAGGATTGCGACGGTGGGGCGTGATGGCACGCCCCACGTCGTCCCGGTCGGCTGGAGCTACAACCCGGTGACCGACACCATCGACGTCGGCGGTCGAGACTTCGAGAACACCAAGAAGTACCGCGATGTCGCGCGCAACGGCCGTGCCGCGATCGTGATCGACGAAGTCCTGGCACCGTGGAGGCCGCGCGGAATCGAGGTCCGGGGTGTCGCCGAGGCCATCGCAGGGCCGCCCGCCATGATTCGGATCCAGCCCGACCGCGTGCGCGCCTGGGGACTCGAAACGGAGTCCTGAGGCCAGCGCGCGGCGGACTATTCGCTTAGCGGTTCCGTTGCAAGTCAAGTGAACGCGGCCGAGTTCGTTCTCTTCATGCTGATGGCAGTCGCGACGCTCGTCGCGCTGGCACGGCGGGCTCCGCGTCGCGTATCCGATCTTTCTCGTCACCGGCGGGATCGCCGTCGGGTTGGTGCCGGGCGTGCCCAAGTTCGCGATCGACCCGGAAGTCATTTACCTGCTCGTGCTGCCGCCGCTCGTGTATATATCGGCGTTCTTCACTCCGCTCGCACGCTGCGCGCGAACTATCAAACCGTCGCCTCTCCGGACGGCGACCGGCTCGTAATTGTCGGGCCGCCGGAGCGGCCGGGCGCGCCCAGTTAGGTCCACCAGCGCGAAAGAATTGGGCCGGCCGAAGCCGGCCCCTGCAGATCGTTTGAGTGGTCGCTACTCGGGCGAGGCGCCAGTTGTCGCGGCCTCGGCGCGGCGCTCCCGGCGCACCTGACGCGCCTTCTCCAAAGCCTGCCGTCGCTTCTCCGCCGTCTCCGGGCTGGCCGGCCGCCGCGTGC
>CAZHAC010000187.1:0-4646 GCA_964529765.1 uncultured Actinomycetes bacterium | reverse complement strand
CGGCCCAGGGATGGCAGCCATCCGTCGGCGAGGCGCCCGATCAGGCGCAGCATCCGGGGCTTGTAGGCGCCGACCCAGATCTCCATCGGGTGAACCGGCCGGGGTCCAGGGCGGTATCCCTGTGCGCGGAAGTGCTTGCCCGCGAACCGGACCGGCCCCTCCCCGCTCAGTGCCTGCCGCATGATCGTGATCGCCTCCGCGGTCGCTTCCACCGATTCGCCCGGCGAACGCCGCGGCCCGCCCATCGCCTCGATGGCGTCCCAGTAGCCGCCGGCGCCGATACCCAGCTCGAAGCGACCGCGGCTGACCACATCGAGGGTTGCCGCCTCCTTCGCCAGCATTGCGGGAGACCGGAGTCCCAGATTGGCGACGTCGGGGAAGATGCGGACGCGGCTCGTATCAGCGAGCAGCGTGGCGATCAGGGCCAGGGTTTCCAGGAACCTCGGCTGGTAGGGGTGGTCCTGGATGCCGACCAGGTCCAGGCCAGCCTCATCGGCCGCCCGCACCAGCTCGCGCGTCTCGTCCAGGTCTTCGACCGCCGGCAGCACGCTGCTGCCGAACTCGAGCGTCCTTCCGTAGTCCATTACCTATCTATCTAGACGCAACAGCAAAGAGGCGTGGCAGATCGCGGACAAGCTCGGATGGGCACGCACATACGATGCCGAGTACGTATCGCTCGCTCGGCTGGAACGGTGCCCACTATTGACCGTGGACCTTTAAGACGCCCATTTCCCGTCCCTGCCGGCGCCGTGCCGCGAGATCCGCTTGGTTCCACCCCGCAGCATGCACTCGCACACAAAGCCGCTTAGAGGCCCAGCATCTGGATGACCTCCTGGGCAACCTTGCGCCCGGAGTACTGCTGCTGCCCGGTTACCAGCCGTCCGTCACGAATCGCAAAAGCCTTGAAGAGCCCGGCCGAGACGTAGTTGGCGCCCCGCTCTTTGAGCGCCGGCTCCAGCCGCCAGGGCATGACCTCTACGCCAGCGGCCTGGTTGCTGTAGTCCTCTTCGATGTCGCTGAAGCCGGTCACCGCTTTACCTGCGACCAGGTACGAGCCGTCCGACAGCTTCAGGTCGACCAGCGCGGCGACTCCGTGGCAGTAGACGGCCACCGGCTTCTCTGCCTCGTAGAAGCGGCGGATGGCGTCCGCCAGCCCTTGGTGGCCCGGGTAGGTGAACATCGGCGACTGCCCGCCGGCGACCATGAGCGCGTCGAAGCTGTCGAGGTCGAGCGAGCCAATGCTCGGGGTGTTCTCGAGCAGTTGGACCAGCTCGGGCGTGTTCAGAAAGCCCATCGAGATCAGGTCGCCGGCCGACCAGCGGCTCGGGTCGCGTGGGTCGGAGAGGGAGTCGACCTGGACCTTGCCGCCGTCCGGGCTGGCGATAGTCACTTCGACGCCTCGCTCGGTCAGCTCGTTGTAGGGGTGGGTCAGCTCGGCCGCCCAGAAACCGACCGGCCACCCGTGTGGATCGGTGGTCGGGTTCGCCACCACGATCAGCACCCGCTTCGGTTTCGACGCCACGAAGTCGTTCCGCACACGATGGCTCTCACCACCGCTCACCGCCGCCTTCGTGCCCGCCACCTGTTCGTCAGCACCAGCCATGCCCTGGTCCTCCTGACTCCGATGGACGTCACAACGTCCACTCAATTTTTCAACCGAGTGCCCTGTTCAGAGCATTCCTCCCGCCGGCACGGAGCGAGGCCAGGTGGGGCGTGTTACCTAAGAAATCCGGACCGTGTTCTCGTGAGCCGCCAACCTATGAGTGCGCGATGCGATCGGACTTGAATTCGGTCCACCAGAGCGTGCCGTCAGGGGTGAAAGCCAGCTGGTCCGGCCAGGCACCGGCCGCGACGGGGACGCTGGTTTCGACAGCCCCCTGCGCCGTAACCCGCGCGATCCGATCGACTTTGCTCTCGGCGAACCACAGGGTGCCGTCTTGTCCCTGGACAAGGCCCTGGGGTCCACTATTCGCCCGAACTGGCACGAAGGCCGGCGTAGAGGAGCCACTAGCCAGGTGGCCAAGACGATCGCCGGCGAACTCGGTAAACCAGGTCGTGCCATCGCGGGCTGTGAGGATGCTGGCTGGGGCGGTCCCGGCCTGGCCAAGCGGCACCTCTGTTAGATGCCCGGCGGCGTCGGCGTGGAGCAGGGCATCGGCCTTGCCCTCGGTCGCCCACACCCCGCCCGCCCCATCCGGAGCGAGCTGGGCCACTCCACGGGCGGGCCCCGAGGTCAGTGTGAACTCGGCGAAGCTCCCGTTTCGCAGCCTAGCCACGCCGTTGGCACCGAACTCCGCGACCCACACCGTCCCGTCATCGAGCGCGAGCACCGCGGTTGCCTCCGCCCCGCGTCGCAGCCGGCATTCAGTGACGGTCCCGGCCGGTGTAATCGAGGCGAAGGCGTCTCGATAGCGCTCGGGCAACCACACCGTCCCGTCGCGCGCCACCGACAGCTGGAAGCCGAGCCCACTCGACGGGAATTGCCACGACTCAGCCTTGCCCGCGGCCGAGATCCGGTAGACGCGGTCCTTTCCGCCGGCCAGCGCCCAGGTCGCACCGTCCGGCGCCGAAGTCAAGCCCGCCGGTTGCGAACCGGCCGGTAGCTGGAAGCCGTCCGCGCCGGCCGTCCCCGCAGGCTGGTGGCCGGCACTCAGGGAGCTGCAGGCGCCGGCGCTGGCCACGGGCTCTGGAGTCGAACCGGCGCTGGCGACGGGGTTCGGCGTCGATCCGCCGCAGCCGGTGCCCACCGTCAAGGCCAGCAGCGCGGCCAGCCACAAACGCACGGGCGCATCTTAGAAGCGGTAGGCGCCCAGCGAACGCCAAATCAGCTGGGCGAATGACGGGGAGCTACAACAGCAACCCGCTCCCGGGCGGTACAAAGAGAACGTGCGCGTCCTCGCCCTGGCCGCCGCCGCCGCCGGTACCCTCGACACCCTCGCCTTCGTCGCCACCCGGCGCGAGAGCCTGCTCCAGCACCGGGGCCGTGGCGCCGGCTCGTTGGTCGGCCTGGCGCTCTGGGTGGCGGTCCTCACCGCCGCCGCGCGCAACCGCCGCCCCGGCCGCTCGGCGATCGCCCTCGCGTCAGTGAATGGGCTGGCCAACTGGGGACTGCTCGCCGCTCACCTGCGTGCGGGCATCCCCAATCCGCGAATCCTTCTCGGCCCGGTCCTCGCCAGCGTCGCCGTGGCCTCGACCGCCGCCCGAGCTGCCCGCTAGGCGGTCGCGTTCAGGGGCGCCGGCGCCGGTGATACCGCCGGCCACTCTGCGTCTAGCTGAACGACGTCGACCTGCTTCACCCGGCCGGCGAGCGGTGCCGAGAGTGTTGTCATGCGGCCGATCCCCACCGTCGCCGCCTCCATCTCGTTCTCGGCCAGGACGGACAGCGATACCGCCCACCCCAGCTGCGTCCGGCCCACGAGCACCCCTTCCATCTCGCGAACGACCATGAGCTGCGAGGGCCGCCGATTGCCCAGCCGCTCGTCGTCTTCCAGCTCGATGTCAACCTGCCACTCGTGCATCGTGGCCACCTTCAGCTACCCATGTACTCGGCCGCGAGGGCGCCTGCCTTCTGCCAGATGGCCGAGGTCACCTCGGTCGGGCTCGACCCCGGCCGCACGGCGACTCCCAGCTGCTCCAGCGGCGCCACCCACTGCTCGGGAACCGTGCGCTGCCCCTGCCGCTCCAGCGCAGCCAGGCCTCTGAGCGGATCGTCGAAGCTGGCTAGCAGCCGCCGAAGTTCCAGGGCCTTCGAATGCTTGGCTCGCATCTCACGCGAACTGTAAAAGCCAAGCCCCTTCGAAAAGCCAACGCTTTCACGATCATTCCGCCGTCAAGTTGACGGCATCATCGGGCGAAGATTGGGATAACCAAGCCGCCGCGCTGCATCAATCCGGTTGGCTCGGTCCCGGCGTGCGTGTGCAAGCCTTTGCGCATGGCCATCGTCCTCTGGCACACAGCGATGTCCCTCGACGGCTTCGTAGCTGGCGCCGGCGACGCCATGGACTGGGTCTTTCAGTACGACGACCCGAACCCCGTACTCGACGAGGTCATGCAGACCACCGGCGCCCTGCTCGCGGGCAGGCACACGTACGACGTGGGCACCCGAGCTGGCCAGCCCTTCTACGGCGGCGCCTGGACCGGCCCCGCGTTCGTGCTCACCCACCACCCGCCGCCTCCAGAAGAGGATCCGGCGATCACCTTCCTGACCAGCGAGATCGGAGAAGCGGTGGCCACGGCGCGCTCGGCGGCGAACGGCAAGAACGTGGTCCTGATCGGCGCCAACCTCGGCCAGCAGGGCATGGGCGAAGGCCTGGTTGATGAGATCCTGATCCACCTGCTGCCGGTTCTGCTCGGCGCGGGAGTCCGCCTCTACGCCGGCCCCCAGGTCAACCTGCAAGCTCCAACCGTCACCCAGGCCGGCCACACGACGAACCTGCGCTTCCGAGTTCGGCCCTAGTACTCCAGCCGTAGATCGTTATGTGCCCTGATTTTGGGCGCTGGCCACCGGTGCCGGAATCAAAGGTGGCCTCACCGCACCATCTCTTAGAGTTTGGGCGGTGCCCGAGCTGGAGCAGCTGCATGCTGGCCATGGCCCGGCGGTCCTGGCCTTCGAGCTGGTGAACCGCGCCTACTTCGCTGCTTCGGTC
>CAZHAC010000186.1:0-4651 GCA_964529765.1 uncultured Actinomycetes bacterium | reverse complement strand
GGTGTCCGAAACGGAGGTCCATGTTGGTGAGACGAGGGATCGGCGACGGCGCTGAAGCACGCCTCCGGGAGCTTCTCGATCAGCGCATCCTGGTCTTCGACGGGGCCATGGGGACCTTGCTCCAGGCCGAGCGCCTGAGCGAGGAGGACTGGCGCGGTGAGCGGTTCCGCGAGCATCCGCGCCCGCTCCAGAACGACGTCGACGTCCTCAACTTGACCCGGCCGGACATCGTCGAGAAAGCGCACCGCGCCTATCTAGAGGCGGGCGCCGACATCATCACCACCAACACCTTCACCGCCTCTCCGGTGTCACAGGGCGACTTCGGCCTCGCCGGCTTCACGTACGAGATCAACCGGGCGGGCGCCGAGATCGCCCGAAGGGCGATCGCTGGGCTGTCCGATCGGTTCGTGGCCGGCTCGCTCGGCCCGACCAACGTGACGCTCTCGATCTCGCCCCGGGTCGACGATCCCACCTATCGCTCGATCACCTTCGACGAGCTCCAGGCCGGTTACGCAGAAGCCGCGAGGGGGCTCCGCGACGGCGGCGCCGACTTCTTGCTGATCGAGACGGTCTTCGACACCCTCAACGCCAAGGCCGCGATCGCCGCCTGCCTGGAGGCGGCGCCCGAGCTGCCGATCGTCCTCTCGATGACGGTGGTCGACCGCAGTGGCCGCAACCTCTCGGGCCAAACGCCGGAGGCCTTCTGGACCTCGGTCGCGCACGCACGGCCGTTAGCGGTGGGGATCAACTGCTCGTTGGGCGCGGCCGAGATGCGGCCCTTCCTGGCCGAGCTGGCCGCCGTCGCCCCGGTCCCTGTCACCTGCTACCCCAACGCCGGCCTGCCCAACGCCTTCGGCGGCTATGACGAGCAGCCCCATACCACCAGCCGGCTCCTCCGGGAGTTCGCCCAGGCCGGGCTGGTGAACGCCGTAGGCGGCTGCTGCGGGACCTCGCCCGCCCATGTCGCCGAGATCCGGAGGGCCGTTGCGGACGTGCAGCCTCGCCAGGTGCCCGAGGCCAGCGGCCGGCCCCACTTCAGCGGCCTCGAGGCGTTCGAGATCAAGCCCAGCACCGGGTTTGTGACGATCGGAGAGCGGACCAACGTCACCGGCTCCAAGCGGTTCCGGAGGCTGATCGAGTCGGGCGACTACCGCGCGGCTCTGGAGGTCGCCCAGGAGCAGGTTCGGGGCGGCGCCAACCTGCTCGACGTGAACATGGACGCCGATCTCCTCGACTCCGAAAAGGAGATGGCGCGCTTTCTGAACCTGGTCGCCACCGAGCCCGATGTGGCGCGAATCCCGGTCATGGTCGACAGCTCGCGCTGGTCGGTCCTGGAGGCGGGCCTCAAGTGCATCCAGGGCAAGGGCGTGGCCAACTCGATCAGCCTCAAAGAGGGGGAGGAGACCTTCCTCGAGCACGCCCGCGGCGCGCGGCTCTTGGGGGCGGCGGTCGTCGTCATGGCCTTCGACGAGCGAGGGCAGGCTGACACCGTCGAGCGCAAGGTGGCGATCTGCGAGCGGGCCTACCGGCTGCTGACCGAGAAGGTCGGCTTTCCGCCCGAGGACATCATCTTCGACCCCAACGTGCTCGCGGTCGCGACCGGAATCGAGGAGCACGCCGAGTATGGCCGGGCCTTCATCGAGGCGACGCGCCGGATCAAAGAACGCTGCCCGGGCAGCCTGGTCTCAGGCGGCATCTCCAACCTGTCGTTCGCCTTCCGCGGCAACGAAGCTGTCCGCGAGGCCATCCACTCGGCCTTTCTCTACCACGCGATCAAGGCCGGGCTCGACATGGGCATCGTCAACGCGGGCCAGCTGGCGGTCTACGAGGGCATTCCGAAGGACCTGCTCGAGCTGGTCGAGGACGTCATCTTCAACCGCCGCCCGGACGCGACCGAGCGGCTCGTGGACTTCGCGCGGAGCGTCGAGGGTTCGGCCACGCGGCGCGAGCGCGATCTCGGCTGGCGGGAGGCGCCGGTCGAAGAGCGCCTCAAGTACGCGCTCGTCCACGGCATCGATGAGTTCATCGAGGAGGACGCGGAGGAGGCCCGCCAGCAGCTCGGACGGCCGCTCTACGTGATCGAAGGGCCGCTGATGGACGGCATGCAGGTGGTCGGCGACCTCTTCGGCGCCGGCAAGATGTTCCTGCCCCAGGTGGTCAAGAGCGCGCGCGCAATGAAGCGCGCCGTCGCCTACCTGGAGCCGTTCATGCTCGCCGAGAAGGAGGGGTCGGGCGACCAGCGGGCGCGGGGCAAGGTCGTGCTGGCGACGGTCAAGGGCGACGTCCACGACATCGGCAAGAACATCGTGGGCGTGGTGCTCGGCTGCAACAACTACGAGGTGGTCGACCTCGGAGTGATGGTGCCGGCCGAACGCATCCTCGACACCGCAACCGCCGAGGGCGCCAGCGCCGTCGGCCTGAGCGGCCTCATCACGCCCTCACTCGATGAGATGGTGGGCGTGGCCAAGGAGATGGAGCGGCGGGGGATGACGCTGCCGCTGCTGATTGGCGGGGCTACCACCTCCAAGCAGCACACGGCCGTGCGGATCGCGCCCGCCTACACGCCACCCACGATCCACGTCCTCGACGCTTCACGGGTGGTCGGCGTGGTTTCGGACCTACTCGATCCCGTGCGCCGTGAGAAGCTCGATCGCGCCAACCGCCAGCTCCAGGAGCAGCTGCGCGAGCAGCACGCCGGCAAGAGCCGGCGGACGCTGCTGCCGCTGGCCGAGGCGCGGGCCCGGCGCGAGCGCGTCGATTTCTCGTCGGTTGTCGAGCCGTCGTTCACCGGCGCGCGAGTCGTCGAGCCCTCGATCGGCAAGCTTCGCGAGTACATCGACTGGACCTTCTTCTTCCACGCCTGGGAGCTCAGGGGCCGATTTCCGGCCATCCTCGATCACCCCGAGATGGGTGAGGCCGCGCGCGAGCTCTACACGAACGCGCTGGCGCTCCTCGACCGCATCGAGGAAGGCGGCGAGCTCAAGGCCCGAGGGGTGTATGGCTTCTGGCCCGCGCACTCGGAGGGCGACGACGTGGTGCTCGAGAACGGCCTGCGCTTCCCGATGCTGCGGCAGCAGGTCGACCACGGCGACGACGACCGCCCGTACCGCAGCCTGGCCGACTACGTCGCCCCCGACCGCGACTGGATAGGCGCCTTCGCGGTGACGGCGGGCATCGGCGCCGACGAACTCGCCCGGCAGTTCGAGTCAGAGCACGACGACTATCGGGCGATCATCGTCAAGGCGCTGGCCGACCGGCTGGCCGAGGCCTTCGCCGAGTACCTGCACGAGGAAGCTCGGCGCGCCTGGTACGAAACCGGCTCGCGGATGTCCAACGAAGAGCTGATCGACGAGCGCTACCGCGGCATCCGGCCGGCCTTCGGTTACCCCGCTTGCCCGGACCACACCGAGAAGTCGACCCTGTTCAGGCTGCTCGATGGCGAGAAGATCGGGCTTTCTCTGACCGAGTCGTTCATGGTCGTGCCCGCGGCCAGCGTCACCGGCATCTACTTCGGCCACCCCGACGCCCGTTATTTCACGGTTGGCAAGATCGGCCGCGACCAGGTCGCCGACTACGCGCGGCGCAAGGGGATGACGGTGGCCGAGGTCGAGCGCTGGCTCGGCCAAAACCTCGCCTACGAGCCGGGCTAAACTCCCGGGGCCCTATCCCAGGTCTACCATCCCTGACGAGTCGATGGTGCTCAGGCCGCCGCTGACCGGGATCACGACTCCAGTCAAGTAGGCGCCGGCTCGGGAAGCCAGGTAGATCGCGGTTCCACCGACGTCCTCGGGGGTTCCCGAACGCTTCATCGGAATCGCCTCCAGGATGCCGGCGGTGAGATCGCTTTCGAACGCCCACTTGGTCATGCGTGACGGGAAGAGCCCGGGCGCGATCGCGTTCACGTTGATGTGGTCGCCGACCAGTGCGTAGGCCATGTGGCGGGTCAGCATGTGGACGGCGGCCTTGCTGGCCGAGTAGCCGTAGTTCTGGGTCATCGGAATTGCGATGCCGTCGATCGAGCCGATGTTGATGACGCGGGCCGGGTCATCGGCCGTGGCCGCCGCGCGTAGAAGGGGGAGGAGGCGCTGGGTGAGGTGAAAGGGCGCGGTGACGTTCACGTGAAGCACGCGGTCGACCTGCTCCGGCGGATGGACGTCGAAGGGCGCACCCCACGCCGTGCCGGCGTTGTTGACAAGGATGCCGAGCTTGTCCTCGCGCTGCTCGATCGTAGAGGCGAGCCGCTCGATGTCATCGGGCTCGCCGACGTCGGCCGGCATGGACACGCAGTCGCCGAGCTTCGAGAGCTCAGCGGCGGCGGCGTCGCATGCTTCCGCCTTGCGTGCGCAGATGTAAACCCGAGCCGCTCCCGCCTTCAGGAACTCGCCCGCGATCATGTAACCGATTCCACGCGACCCGCCAGTGACCAGCGCGGTCTTGCCTTCGACGGAGAAGAGCCCACTCATGGCAGGGAATTCTGCCCGTCCAGAGCCTCCTCGATCCGAGCGAGCAGCTGGCGCGGCGGAAAGGGCTTGGTGATGTAGTCCGTCGCGCCGCGCGCGAGGATCTCGCTGACACGCGCCTGGTCGGCGCTGGCGGTGAGGACGATCACGGGAATCGCCGCCAGCGCGGGATCCGCCTGCAGCCGCGCCAG
>CAZHAC010000185.1:0-4654 GCA_964529765.1 uncultured Actinomycetes bacterium | reverse complement strand
GGAACGTCAAGCCGGAAGGTTCGGACGGTCTCCTCGTAATCCGTCATGTTGTGGACCGCCGTCATACGCCGCCCTCCTGACTAACCGTTCAGTTTGAAGACTCCAAAGTGACCGCGGCTAGCGCCCGCGCGGGAGGCCGAGCACCCGCTCGGCGATGATGTTGCGCTGGATTTCGGAAGAGCCCGCGTAAATCGTCTCCGCCTGAGACCAGAGCCAGCCGAACTGCCAGCGCCCGTCCTCGATCGCCCACTCGTCCTCCGGATCGAGGGCGCCGTACATGCCCTCGACCGCGATCGCGGTTTCTTGCAGCCGCTTGTCCATCTCCGACCAGTAGAGCTTGGTCAGGCTGGCTTCTGGCCCGGGTGGCTTGCCCTGCTGCGCGCGGGTCAAATTACGCAGCCCGGTCGCCTTGAAGACGTGCGCCTCGATGTGCGCCTGGGCCACTCGCTGACGCACAACGGGGTCAGCGCCCGCGCCCTGCTTGCGCGCCAGGTTGGCCAGAGCGCCGACTGTGCGCTCGAAGCGAGCGGCATTGGCGAGGCCTCCCCGCTCAAAACCAAATGTCGCCATCGCCAGCTTCCAGCCGTCGGTCGGCGACCCGACCAGGTCCCTATCCTCGACAACGGCGTCCGTGTAGAAGACCTCGCAAAACTCGCCGGTCCCCGTCATCTGCTTTATCTGCCGGACCTCGACGCCGGGCTGGTGAAAGTCGACCAGAAACATTCCAACGCCCTCGTGCGGCCTAACCGCGGGATCGGTGCGCGCGAGCAAGAAGCTGCCGTCGGAGTAGTGGGCGCCTGAGGACCAGATCTTCTGGCCGTTGATCACCCACTTCCCGTCTCTACGCTCGGCGCGGGTCTTGAGCGCGGCCAGGTCGCTGCCGGCGTCGGGTTCCGAGAAGCCCTGGCAATAGATGAGCTCGCCGGACAGGATCTTGGGCAGGTAGTGCTGCTTCTGGTAGTCGCTGCCGTACGCGCTCAGGACCGGCGCCAGCAGAGTGACGCCCAGACGGCCGATGATCGGCGGCGCGCCGGCCCGGGCGAGCTCCTCCGCGTAAATCGCCTGCATGACCGGAGTCGCACCGCGGCCGCCGCGCTCCTTGGGCCAGCTCAGCGTGAGCCAGCCACCTTCATAAAGACGGCGCTGCCACTCGCGTTGAATGTGCTCGGCCTGCTCCTCGCGAAAGCCTCCGACGCCGCCCGCCCGCCACTGGGCCGGCAGGTTGACGTCGAGCCACTCGACCACCTCGGACCGAAACGCCTCTTCCTCCGCCGTAAAGCTCACGTCCACACCGCGAAGTTAGCACGTAGCTGGTTCGCCGCTGGTGAAGAGTGGAAGGCGGGTCCTTGGGGGATCATAGGAACATGGCTTCCACTTATTTCTGTGGACGATGCGGCTCTCTGCTCGTCAATCCGGCCGCTGCCTGCCCGCGCTGTGGCGCCGCTCCGGCGGCAGGAGCTGTGCGAGCGCGAAAGAGCCCGCTGACGGCGGCGCTGCTGTCGGTCATTCCCGGACTCGGACACATCTATCTCGGCCACTACAGGAAGGGTCTCTTCTACCTGATGGCTACCAGCGGTCTCCAGTTCTTCGGTTTCGACCTCGACCTGACCGCGATCGGCGCCAGCCTCGGAGTTCCCATGGAGCTGAGCGGTTTTGGCCTCTGGGCGCACAGCGCTTTTGACGCCTACCACCTCGCCAAACGAGGCGACTACCAATAGGAACGAACTAGGCCTGCGGAAAGGGGATTCCTCAGCGCCTCACAGAAAGCCGTTCGCGACCCAGCCGCCGTCGACCAGAAGCGTCTCGCCCGTGATGTAACTGGCGTCGTCGGAGGCAAGAAACACCGCTGCCTTCGCGATCTCGCTCGGGTCCGCCAGCCGGCCCATGGGCGTCCGCCGCTCGAGGCTTGGGATGTCGAGCCGGCCCTGCTTGACCAGACCGTCGACCAGGTCGGTCCGGACGTAGCCGGGCGCGATCGCATTGACGCGAACATTCGGGGCCCATTCGACCGCGAGCACCTTCGTCATCTGGGCCACGCCGGCTTTCGACGCGGTGTAGGCGACGCGCCTTGGGAAAGCGTTGAACGAGGTTACCGACGCGATCGAGATGACGGAGCCCGAGCCTTGCTCCAGCATGACCCGACCGGCCGCCTGCGCCACGTAGAAGGCACCGCTGAGGTTGACCGCGATCACCCGCTCCCAGTCCTCAGGCGACAGGTTGACCGCGTCCTCAACGACGTTGATGCCGGCGTTGGCAACCATCACGTCGAGCCTGCCGAATGCGGCCAGCGCCGCGTCCGCCACGGCTTTGGCTCCGGCCGCCGTGGAAATGTCGGCGCCAACCCCCACGCTGGCGCCGCCCAGCTCGCGAGCGACCGCGAGCGCCTGTTCGGCGCTGCGAGAGTTGACGATCACGCGCGCGCCTTCGGCAAGAAATTCCTCGGCGATTGCGCGCCCGATGCCACGACTGGAGCCCGTAATCGCCGCGACTTTGCCGCTCAGCCGGCCGCTCATGGGATTGTGATCGCGCCCGAAGGCGACGAGACCTTAATGGCGACAAGCTGCGGGCGTGCGCCCGCAACGACCTCGAGATCAAGCGAGTCGCCGACCAGCTCCCTGAGCCGCGACTCCGCAGCGGCGGGATCAGGCGCGGTAAAGCGTGCAGCGAGGATGTCGCCCGCATGCGCGGGGTGCGTTACAGCCGCGGCGCCTGGATGCATGCCTGTCGGGACCTGCCACTCGATCACAAATGGCAGAACTGAAGGTTCCCGATCGCTCGTCAACTCCTGCGTGCGCCATCTCAAAGTCACTCCATCGGGCCGCGTGCGTGCGCCTGGATGGATCGCGGGAAGCTCGAAGCCCTTCGCGAACAGTGCGGCTCTCAACCCATCGAGATCGGCCGTCCGAGCGGCCCAGGTGGCAAATGGAAGGCTGAGCGCGGCCGCTTCTGCGACTCTCCGGCTGCGTGGAAATTCGGCAGCTTCGGCGGCATCCACGACCGCTATCAGTTCGATGTACGTGCGGCCTAGAGGAATGATCATGTTGGCCGTCCCGAGACCAGGGTGGCGTCCGCCATCGACAGCCGTCAGGCCATAGTCGTGATCGAAACGCTCGGCGGCCGCAACCAGATCGGTTACCGGGACGAGCACATGGTCCAGAAGCACAAGAGGGCGGCGCGTGGCGCCGCCCTCTCTCTTACTCATCCGGTCGGCGCTGCGGCGCCGCCCGCTGTCTACGCATCCGCAAAGCGGATCAGCCCTGCGAGCTGCCGGCGGCGCTCCCCTCCTGGCGGCGGCGCGTGGTGCGACGCCGAGTGGTGGTGGCACCGGCGGTGCTCGACCGGCGGCGACGAGTCGTACCACCGCCCGCGGTCACAGCCCGCTGGAGGCGGCGCTGAATGCTGCGCAGGCCCTTCTCTACGACGCCGGCAGCGGTGCCGCTGGCGCCCGCGCTCAGCTTGTCGATCTGACGCCGCAGGTTGCGGTTCTCCTTGATCAGCTCGTTGACCATGCTGTTCAAGTTGTCGACCAGCTCACTGCCGCTTGCACGCCGGCGCCGAGTCGTCGTCGCAGTAGTCGTCGCCCGGCGCGTATATCGGCGCTTTGGACGAGTTTCAGATGATTCCTCTGCCATTAATCAATCCTCACACAGAATTTGTTCGGTGACTAGGGCAGTATAGGCGGCGTTTATTGCGGATGATCATGCAGCGGGCATAAGGACCTGCTGTTGTTTGATCATCATTTTCAGTCCTTCACGCGCAAGTTCGTGCGCCGGATTGGCCTTTCTGTTGACATAGCGAACCACGCGATGGCCGCGACGGGTGCGCTCGCGAACTTCGTGAACTGCGATCCGGAACGTTTCACTCGACGGCATCCGGCTGCGCACGACAGGCGCGCAATCGGTGCGCACGACGACACGATGCAGCGGCCAGCGCGCGGCCGCCAGATCGAGCGCAGCGGCACATATCTGTGCCTCGAGCTGCGCTGACCCGCCGTCGTGGGCGAAGCCAAACGACTCCGTGTAGACCGCTCGCCCTCTAATGAAAACGGCCAGGCCACATCCGGCCCGGCCGTTCTTGTCGAGTGCTGCATCGACGTAGATCACGAGGCACTCCCGCAAGCAGATTCCTCCTGGAATGCGGGAGCTTAGGTCGCTCCCGACTTGCTCCAGGAGGGTATCAGCATGTTGTGGGGTTGTCCACCGCTTTCCCCCATATGTGGACAACTAGACTCGGCTCCTTAGATGTAGCTCCGGCGCTCAGCCTCGAGCTTGTTGACGAGGGCCCGCGGCGCGGTGGCCGGCGAGCCCGCGTCGAAGGGTGGCTGGGGCGCATATTCGAGAGCCAGCTGGATCGCCTGCGCCTCCGCTTCCCCTGCCAGCTCCGCCGCGACCGCGAGCGCCATGTCGATGCCCGCCGAGACTCCGGCCGCGCTCACGTACTTGCCGTCGAAGACGTACTGCCCCTCCACCACCTCGACGCCAAACGTGCGCAGCATGTCTCGCGCCAGCCAGTGCGTCGTCGCCTGGCGCCCCTTGAGCAGGCCCGCCTGGGCGAGCAAGAGCGCGCCGGTACAGATCGAACACACGAATTTCGCGTTCGCCGCCGACTCGCGAAGGAAGTCCATCAGCAGCTGGTGGCGCATCAACGACGCCTG
>CAZHAC010000184.1:0-4680 GCA_964529765.1 uncultured Actinomycetes bacterium | reverse complement strand
ACGGTGGGATCGTCCTGGTTGACCGACTTCGCGGTCAGGCGCAGGCCGAGCACGCCCGTGTAGAAGTCGACGTTGCGCGGCGCGTTTCCGGTAATGGCCGTGATGTGGTGCAGGCCGTCCAATCGCATCGACGCTCCTGGGCTTGTCATGTCAGCGCTCCTTATTACTTGCTGCCGCAAGCTTGCTAGAGCAACGGTACCACGACCACTGGCGACTTAAACGTGTCCGAGGATCAGAGACATTCGGACGCCGCGTCGGGCGCGAAGCGTCCGAACACGCTGGCCAGCGCCGCCACCTCGTCCGGATGGAGCCGGTTGAAGAACCGCTTCTGCACGCCCTCGAAGTGTTTCGCCTGGGCGGCGCGCAGCAGCTCGAGGCCGGCGCCGGTCAGGTAGGCGTTCTTGGCCCGCCGGTCGCCGGCCGAAGGCCGCCGCTCGACGAGCCCTCGCTCCTCGAGCGAGTCGATGATGCGCGACACCCGGCTCAGGCTCAGGCCGGCCTCCGACGCTAACGCTGATAGGCCGAGCACCCGGCCTTCGGCGGCCGCCAGCCGGCCCAGCAGCTCGAGGCTGCTCAGGCTCAGGCCGTACGCAGCCTCGAGTTCGGCCTCCAGTTCACGCGTCAGCCGCTTGTGGGTCTCCAGCAGGCCGATCCAGGCCTCGGCCTGGACTCCCCGCCAGCGG
Organism: uncultured Actinomycetes bacterium; assembly: GCA_964529765.1. GTDB lineage: Bacteria > Chloroflexota > Dormibacteria > Dormibacterales > Dormibacteraceae > CAZHAC01. The sequence goes on along the minus strand of CAZHAC010000184.1, from coordinate 3,997 downwards.
GCGAGCCCGTCCTCGCCGATGACGTACGGACAGGCGCTGTCGGTTTCGGTAGCGGCAGCCATTCCTTGCTAGCGCAAGTATAGCGGAACGGGTTCGCGTCCCCACCCGCTGGCGAGCTGTCGGCGAGGGAGGGAACCGAGAGCGCTACGTGGCGACCAGCTTGCGCTGCTCTCGCGGCTGCCCGCGACGCGTCGTCGCCGGTCCGGCCACCGCGTACACGATCATCACCAGGAGGAGCAGCCCGATCAGGCCCAGGATCAGGAGCGCCACGAACCACCCCCAACGGCCAAGGAGTGCGGACGCGACCAGCGCCATGATCCAGGACACGACCTCCAGCACCCCGCCAAAGCCGGACAGGAGCAACCCGGCGTTGTAAAGCTGCCCGTTGGCCAGCTGCCCGCCCGGCATGGCCAGCAGCAGGAGAATAGCGCCCACCACCCCTACCACCAAACCAGTAACAAATACTTTCCGAATAACCACCCTGCTCATACTCATCAGAGTACGAGCGCAAATAGCGCGCGCACAAGAATCGCGGTTTGGCGGCTCGAGCTACGGAGGTCGTGTAACCGGGCGCCGGGACTCACGTTCATGGTCGAGCCGGTGGTGATAGCGGCAGTAGAGTCTCAAGTTGTCGAGCGAAGTCGGACCGCCGTCGACCCAGTGCTCGATGTGGTGGGCCTCACACCACTCCACCGGCCTCTCGCACCCCGGTGCCGTACAGCCGCCATCGCGCAACTCAAGCGCGCGCCGCAGCGAGGGCGGGATGCTGTGGCGGCTGCCGATCGTTCCCTTTTCGGGGTCGACCTCAGTCACCACCGAATCGCAGGCCAGCCGTCGCAGCGCCTCGAAGGGTAGAACGGGCTCCCGACCGAGCTCAGCGCCCGACGTGCTAATCGTCAAGTGGGCCGGCTGGCCCCCACTGGCCAGCTCGACCAGGGCGTCGGCTCGACGCTGCCGCGCCGTGCGCACGTCGTCTCGACCACAGGGCTTCATCAGCCGGTCTAGCGCCGCTTTGACCGCCGCCCCGCCCTCCGGGTCGAGCCGCCCGTCCAGGATGTAGACGCCATCGAGTGTCTCGCTCAGGGCCAGCCAGCGCCGGTCGTGCTCCCGACGCGCATCCTCCGAGGCACCTTCGGAGTCGAGCAAGTGGCGCAGGTGCCGCATCGCGAACCGAAAACGGTCTGCCGACAGCCGCGTCGCCACGTCCACCACCGTCTCCACGCCCGGCCGCACGGCGTCGGCGCCGACAACCTCTGTCAGCGCGGAGATGCTCGAAGCGTGCGAAAAGCCGATCTCGCCCTCGGCGAAGACCTGGTCGACCTCGGGCAGCGCCTCGAGGGTCCGCGCCAGGCCCACCCGCTGAGTGGCCGCGTTGGCCGGCAGGCGGCACTTCCAACGCAGCCAGGCGGTCGCACTGGCCGCTCCATCCCCTGCCCACTCACGGCTCTTCTCGAAGCGCGCAAGGACCTTGGCGAAGCGGTACTCAAGGGCATCGATCTGGCGCCGGATCTCGACCAGCTCCTCGCCATCGGTGAGCACCGGGAGCCGCTGAACCGCCATGAGGGGATGCTACCGCACAAACGTTCGCCTGTCAATCCTTTCTTAACGGCTGCAGCTCCACCAACTCCCAGAGTTCCCACCGCCAAAGCCCCCCGCCCGGGGGAACGCTGCCAGCGTAAGGACCCTGTCAACAGTGGTTGTAAAGACCGGGACGGCCGGCAAATCAAGGATCTCGCTCTACGCGAACCCCCGCGCGGTGACCCCGACCTCCTGGATCGCGTTCGCCCCGTAGCCCTTCCGGTTCCACTCCGGCACCTCGGGCTGGCCCCGGCCCGCAAGATCGAACGCCCGCGCGCGAAAGGAAGTGGGACCGGGCGAGGCGATGTGGGAGATCAACTCCCACCACTGCCAGCTGTACCGGTTCCGCTCACCGATCAGGCGCGCCTCCTGCCAGGGGCCGGAGTTGACGCTGACCTCGACCCGCTCGATCGGGGCCGCGCCCGACCATGCCGCGCCACGCACCGCGAGATTCCCCGGCTCCACCTCCTGTCCGGCCACGGGCTCGGTGATCAGGGCACGAACACGCTCCAGCGTGACCGGCTCCCGTACGAGCTGGCCGTCACGCATCCACTCGTACACATACTCGTCCTGGTAGTAGCCATCGAACGGCTCCGCGATCGCCGAGATCTCCGTCAGCCACTTGACCGACGCCATCCCGTAGAAGGCCGGAACGACCAGCCGCACGGGGAAACCGTGCTCGACCGGAAGCCGCTCGCCGTTCATCGCGTAGGCGAGGAGTGCATCCGACTCACGCGCGTAATCGACGTCGAGGCTGCGCTCGTACCGAATCGGATCTTGCTGCGTCGCTACCGTTCCCGCGTCGGCGCCCCGGAACAGCAGCTGACGTGCCGGGGTGCGGACGCCCGCGCGGTCCAGCACCTCGGTCAGCGGCACCCCGGTCCACTCGGCGGTACTTACCGCGCCCAGCCCCCACGGCACCCCCTCAGTCTTGGGTGTGATCGTTGCCCGCCCGTTCCCAGCACATTCGAGAGTCACGAAAAGCGACCGCGAAGGCAGGTTCTCGAGGTCGTGCAGGCTCAAGCTCAGTGGTCGCTCGACCAGGCCGTTCACGTTCAAGCGCCAGGCGGACGGGTCGAGTTCGGGGATTGGAAAGTGGTTGCGCATGAAGAAGTGCGAGTTGGGCATCACGACGCTGTCGATCAAAGCGGGGATCGAGGTTTCGGCGTTGAGCGGATCGTTATCGAGCACGATAAGGCCCGCCTCGACGGCCGTCTGATAGGCGTCCTTACTCACCGGCATTCACCTCCTGAGCAGCTCGCCCTAAACGTATCCCAGCGCCCGTAAGCCGTCTCGCCTCGATTTCAGCGGCGTCACCGCGCCTCCCGCTCGAGGCAAGCGTTGACCGCCCCGCGCACCCCGTCAACCGCCTCCCCCCTCTCGATGCCAAGCGCCATGAGAACGTCGGTGGCAACCGTCCGGATCTGACCGACGAGGGCGTTGACAGGCATCCCTCCGCCGCCCCGCACAACCAGCGTGGAGGCGGCGGCCGCCCGCAAGGCGCAAGCCTTTCCCTCATCGAAGGCGTCACCGCCGGCGAAGGCAACCGCGAGCGCGGACACTGCTGCGGCAAGGTCGCGCACGGCCAGCGCCAGGTTCGCGGCGGGCTCGGGTTCGAGCTCGATCGCGCGAGTCGCCGCCCGCGCCAGCGCTGCCGCATCCGTCGTGATCAGCTGGAGGCCGGAGGCCATTGCCGCCTGGTGGGCGACCAGGGGTTGAGCACGCCAGTGAAAGGGCACCAGCCGGGCGTTCTCCTTTGCGAGCTCGATCGCCTCGCGGAGCCGGCGCATCGAGCCCTCGAGCCCGCGAATACGCGCGAGCGCTTCATCGGCGCGGGCGGCATCGCCGGTCTCGAGAGCGTCCGCGACCTGCCCGACCGCTTCAGTGAGCCCAGAGAAGAAGGGGCCCGCCGCCTCTTGCGTGACCGCCCGGGGACTCCTCGAAAACGCGAGGGTCACCACGAGGCCCGTGCTGCCCCCGACGACCACGTCGACAAACCGCGACGCGGCCAGGCCCCCGAAAATCCCGTGGGGCGGCTGGATCGTCGCGATCAGGACTCCCGCAATGCCGGCCTGGGTCACCGCGCCCTGTCCGCCACCCAGCAAGGTCGCGATGCCCATGGCCAGCAGGACGACCAGGCCGACCTGGAGCGCGCCGGTGCCGATGGCGGAGATGAGCAGGTCGCCGATGCCAACGCCGATCGCCGCGCCGAGCACCGTTTCCAGCACGCCGCGCAGGCGGCGGCCGGGCGCCAGGTAAACCGTGAGCATGGCGCTGATCGGGGCGAAGATCCCGGCCGGATGCCCGATCAGGTTGTGCACCAGAAACCACCCCAGGGCGGCGCCGGCGGCTGCCTGCACGAGGGGCATCCAGGCGGACCGAAGCCGGGTGACGGCGCGCGGGACGGCGCCCGCATAGG
>CAZHAC010000183.1:0-4690 GCA_964529765.1 uncultured Actinomycetes bacterium | reverse complement strand
TGTAGCCGCCATAGGACCCGCCCGCAATCCCGAGGCGCTGCGTGTCGACGAACCCGGTGCGCTCGATCAACTGGTCGAGCGCGGTCATCAGGTCGCGGTAGTCGAGGCCGCCCCAGTCGCGAACGACCGCCCGCTTGAACTCCTCACCCAGGCCGTCCGAGCCCCGCGGATTGCAGTAGAAGACCAGGATGCCCATCGAGGCCAGGACCTGGAACTCGTGGAAGAACGCCCATCCGTAATGGCTGTGGGGGCCGCCATGCACCTGCAGGACCAGCGGGGCGGGGCGGCCGTCGAACCCAGGTGGCTTGAGCAGCCAGCCCTCGATCTCAAGGCCGTCCTCGGCGCGGAAGACGTGCTTCTCTGGGACCGCCAGGTCGCGCTCGCGCAGCCAGGGATTGAACTCGCTGAGTCGCGTTTCCACCTCGCCGCGCTGGACGTAGAGGTCGCCCGGAGTCCAGGGATCGGTGGCCAGGAAAGCGATCGTGCCCCCACGAACGTCGAAGTCGAAGATCGAGCGGTAGACGCTCTCGACCTCGACCCGAACGTTTCCCGCAAGGTCGACCGAGCAGATCTCGGCGGTGCCCGCTCCGGCCGCCTGGAAGTAGATACGGGAGCCGTCTTCACTCCAGCGCAGGAAGTTCGTGTGCACTCCACGCATGTCGGAGATCGCGCTCCCGGCGGCGCTGCGGTCGAAGCCTGCGGTCAGGCAGCGGGGGTCGCCGCCGGCTGGATTCACCACCCAAACGCGTTCGTGGCGGCCGCCGTCGGGCGTCGCGGGCGACAGGAAGGCGATCGCGTCGCCGGCCGGCGACCAGGCAGGAGCTGAGACGCACAGCCCTTCGGTCAGCTTCCTCAGCGAACCCGCCGCGTCCACGACATACAGGTGCTTGACAGTGGTCAGGTCCGAATCCGGCTCCGCATTGCCGGCCACGGCCCAACGATCACCCGCCGGCGACCAGTCGAAGTACTCGACCGACCAGGCTCCATCGGTCAGCTGGCGAGGTTCACCACCACCCCCCTCGAGTACCTCGGTGACGAAGAGATGCCGATAGCGGCCGTCGTTGTAGCCCTGACCGTCGTGCTTGTAGTCGAGCGTGCGAGCGACGCGCACGACCGGGGGCCGGCGGACCACGTCCTCGAGCTCGGGCGGGCGGGGATCGTCGACCACTCCCTCGGGGTCGCCGACGCTGACGCCAAGGAACGCGACGCGGCCGCCGTCGGGGGACCAGCGCGGCGATCGGGCGCCCTCCGGCAGCCCCGTCAGCTGGATCTCCTGGCCGCCCTCTACGGGGCTGACGTAGACCTGCTCACGGCCCCGCCGCCGGCTCGAGTACGCGATCCGAGTACCGTCCGGCGACCACTCTGGAGCGCGGTCATTGGGCCCCCCGGTCACCTCCTCTGGGCGGTCGGCACTGGCGCCCGTCAGACCGGCGACGTTGACGCGAGAACGATAGTCACGAGCGTCCTCGTCCGCCTGGCTGACGCTGAACGCGATCCTCGAACCCGAGGGGTCGAGCCGCACGTGGTCGACCCACCGAAAGCGGTAGATGTCCTCTGGAATGATCCCCGGCAACGTCAACGCATATTAGAAGGAGCGGAGGGAACCGGGTTTGTGAAAGGGAGGGGGATTTGCCCCCTCCCGCGGTCCCACCCTCCTTTGCCGGCGCCACGCCTTACCCCCCTTGTCGGCGTCGCAACGCCCTACCCCGGGCGGAGGGGTAGGGCTGACGGGCTTTGCCCGGCTGCCCGAAGGGGGGCACTCCCCCCTCCGCTACCCCAGCTCGAGGGCGGAGTCAAGTAGGCCGGCCCAGCCGCGCCGAACAGCGAGGCTAGGCTCAATATCCGGCGCGCCCGTCGCGCCTGGCCTCAGGCCGGTTCGGCGGCCGAGAGGAGTTCCGAAACGCCGCCGCGCCAAGCTCCGAGGAACTCGTGCACATGCAGCATCTCGTCGGCACTGATGGGTTCTGTAAGCAGTTCGCTGCGCTCCTCGCGGCGCGCAGAGCGGGCCGCCTCTTCGTAGATCTCGGGGGTGAGCTCAATCTCGCCGCCACCCTCGAATACGCAGAACCGGCATCGGAAGTGGAGCTGGACCTTGTCCGCACCCGAGAAGTGCGCGGAGATGTCCGCCTGGCGAAGCGAGTTGTCGCAGCCCGGGCACTTCCGGCGCTGAACTTCAGTGGCAAGCACCCGCAGGATTAGCTGGTCCACGAGTCGCAATGCTGGGGAGGCCGAGGCGCGAAATGCCGATGGGCATGTAAAGGTCTCCTCCTGCATTGACGTCGATCGGAGTACGGTGACCTCTCCGATGCGCGCGCGGGCCGAAATCACGAGAGGTGGGCTCGCCGGCGCGGCAGCCGGCGTGGCCGCAGCGGCCACCATGTATCTGCTGGCTTCCCTGGCCGGCACGCGGACACTCCCGGCGCTGCTCTCCGAGCCCTTCCTGGCGCTCATGCCGGGGCCGCTGTTCGGCTTCCTGATCGACCGTCTCCAGCACCTGGGCAAGATGCTCGAGGAGCTCGGGCTGCTGGTCGCCATGGTCTTGCTGCTCGCCGGGCTGGGGGCCGCCATTGCCCTCTGGAGGCGGCGATGGCCGGGCGCTCACCTGCCCCTGGCCGGCGCCGCCGCTGCCTGGCTGATAGTGATGGTGCTGGCCCTGCCACTCGGTGGCGCCGGGCTATTCGGCCTCGGCGACGGAATCGCGACGCCGGTGATCTGGGCCGTCGTCTTCGCCGTCTATGCCTTCGTGCTCGAAATGGGCCTGGGCAGGACGCTGGCAACTGAGCCGGTGGACGAGCAGCGCCGCTGGCTTATCGGTAGGGCGCCGGTGGCGATCGCCATGGTCTCCGCCGGCTATCTCGCTCTCCGACTGGTACCGGGATGGCTGCAGGCGCTGGCGCAGCCGGCAAAGCCGGGCGCCCTGAGCGCGGAGCTGACACCCGTGTCTGACTTTTATGTGGTCTCCAAGAACTTCAGTGACCCGGCCGTCGACGCCGGCCGCTGGTCGCTGAACGTGCATGGGCTGGTGGCGACCCCCCTCCGGCTCAGCTACGCCGATTTCAGGGCACTCCCGCCGGCCACCGTGCTGACCACCCTGGAATGCATCTCCAACATCGTCGGCGGCAACCAGGTCAGCACGGGCGAGTTCACAGGCATCCGGCTGGCCGAACTGGTGCAGCGGGTGCAGCCGTCGGCGCAGGCGAAGTTCGTCAACTTCCGCTCCCAGGACGGCTACACCGAGAGCCTCCCACTCGATTTCGTGCTCGGTGATCCAGACATCCTGGTCGCCCATTCGCTAGGCGGCGCACCACTTCCGAACGCGCATGGCTTTCCGGCCCGCGTGCTCATACCCGGGCGCTACGGAATGAAAGGGCCGAAGTGGCTGGAGGACATCGAGCTGTCGGCAAATGAGAGCGGCGGTTACTGGGAGGCGCAGGGCTGGGACCGATCGGCGGTCGTCAAGACGATGTCGAGAATTGACACGCCAGTCGACGGCGCCATCGTCGGGGGCGGATCGCTGACCGTGGGTGGCATCGCCTTCGCCGGCACTCGCGGCATCTCACGCGTCGATGTGAGCACAGACGGAGGCCGGACCTGGGCGCCGGCCGAGCTTCGGCCCCCGCTCTCGGCGCTGACCTGGGTGATCTGGACCTTCCAGTGGTCGCCCGGCCCGGGCGAGCACACGCTGGCGGTGCGGGCGACGGACGGCCGGGGAGCCCTCCAGGCCGGGGACGTCCGGCCCAGCTTCCCGAGCGGCGCGTCCGGCTACCACCAGGTACGCGTGAGCGCCAGGGATTAGCGCGGTGCGTCTGATCGGGTTAACGGGGGGCATCGGCACCGGCAAGAGCACGGTCAGCTCGATGCTGCGCGAGCTCGGGGCCAGCGTGATCGACGCCGACGAGGCGGCCCGGGCGGTCGTCGAGCCGGGCACCGAGGGTCTCCGCGAGATCGTCGAGGAGTTCGGACCGAGCGTGCTCACGCCTGGAGGCTCCCTCGACCGGCCGCGGCTGGCCGCGATCATCTTCAACGACTCGGACCGCCGCCGTCGCCTGCAGGAGATCACCTGGCCGAAAGTCGCCCTCTGGATGGCGGAGCGCACTCAGGAGGCCTGTACGGGCGGCGCCAACGTGGTGGTTCACGATATCCCGCTCCTCTTCGAGAACCCGGCGCGCCGCGGTGTCTACGAGAAGACGATCGTGGTCTACGCGCCGGCCGAGGTTGCGCTGCGCCGCCTCGTCGAGCGTGGGATGGCCGAGACCGACGCTCAGGCCCGGATCGCCGCCCAGATGCCGATCGAGGAGAAGAAGCAGCTCGCCGACGTCGTGATCGACAACTCAGGCGCGTTGGAGGCGACGCGGGCTCAGGTCGAGAGGGTCTGGACGGAGATCACCACAGAGGGATCGAGCGTTCCATAGAGGTGCGGAAAGAGCTCCTCGCCGCCTTCCGTGTTCTCCCAGCGCAGCCTTGATGCAACGATCAGGCTGTCGACCTCCAGGAGAACGAGGTCACGAGCGCCATTGAATCGTGCGACGAGGACCCGCCGCCACTGCTCCCCGGTCGAGAGGTGAATGAAGCCCTCGGAGCGCAGTGAGTCCGGCGCATAGATACCGGAACGGCGGGCGGCCTCCCAGGCGGCGCCCGTCGTGATGTGGTAAAGCCTCAAACCCCGACTGCCCACCTCCGCTTGAAGCCC
>CAZHAC010000182.1:0-4695 GCA_964529765.1 uncultured Actinomycetes bacterium | reverse complement strand
AACCAGACCTTTGCCACCATCGACTCCGAACCCCTCGACGTCGAGGAGGCGCAGAACTGGTGGGAGCTACACGCCGGCCGCAACACGCTTTTGGTCGCCGTCGAGGACGGGGGCGTCATCGCCTGGGGTCGCCTACTGCCCTGGAAGCAGCGCGGTTTCGACGTGGTCGAGAACTTCGTTTATGTCGATCCGGTTCACCAGGGCCGGGGGATCGGCAAGGCGCTGATCGGGCGCTTGATCGAGGAGGCCGAGCGCCACGGCCAGTGGCGCACCATCGTGGCCACCGTGGCGACTGACAACCGGCCCGGCCTCCGGCTGCACGAAAGCATGGGCTTCAAGCCGGTGGGGACGATCAAGAACGGCGCCTTCAAGTTCGACCGCTGGATGGATATCACGCTCGTCCAGCGCCCGCTCCAGACCTAGCAGGCCGATGAAAAGGGCTTTGGGCCTTCGGCCTCGTCGGCGCTTCGGGGCCCATGCGGCCCATCTTCGGGCTTATTTCCTGCGCTCCTCGCTCACGCACCGCTGGGTGCGCTCGCTCCGGTGCTCGGAAATGCGCCCGAATCTGGACCACCTGGATCCCCGAATCACTCGACGACCCTTCTTCATCACCCCGCTAGCTCACCTCAGGCCGATGATCGGCTGCGCCTCGGCGTAGCCGCCCGGATAGACGACCCGCATCTGGCCAACCGCCTGCCACTGCCCCACCACCGCGGCGGCGAGCTGGTTTTGACCAGCGTCCGGCGAACCGGTCGGGGCGAAACGGACGCCACCACCGTTGATCGCATCGCCCACAGGGACGTTCACCTTGAGTGCCTGGGCCCGGATCGCGGAGGCCGATGTGTCACTGCCCAGGCGGGCGACCACGTCATGGAAGAGCGTCCATCCGCCGACGAATCCCGCGATCGCCGGAATGGTCATCGGCCCGCCGTGCTCGGTGGCGTAGGCTTTCTCGGCGGTCGCCAGGAGCTGCCGGCCGCTGGCCGAGAGAGCTCCCGGACTGATCGTCTGGTCGGGTTTGTCAGCCGCGTAAACGCCCACCGCCAGGGCGCCCAGGCGGTCGCCAAACGCAGCCATGCAGAAGGCCGAGCTGGTGCCGACGGTCGTCACCGGGACTCCGGTGCGCTTGACGGCATCCCAGATGGCGACCCCGTCGTCGATGTAGGAGACGTCGAACAGGAACTGCGGGTGCGCGGCCGCGATCTGGGCAGCGATGGTGCTCGCGTTGTAGGCGCTGGGGTCGTAGTCGATGCGCTGGATCACGTTGATCCCTGACGAAGCGGCGAGCTGCGCCTCCGTGTCGGCGACCGACCGGCCGTAGGCGTCGTTCACGGCGACGATGACGGCGGTCGGTGAGGTCGTGCCGCGGGCAAGCACCTGGCTCGTGAAGTTGACGGCTTCGCGGCCGAGGTTGGAGCCGGTCGCGACTGTCCGGAAGACCCAGCTCTTGCCGCGCGTGATGTCGTCGGCAACCGCGCCGGTCTCCCAGTAGACGACGTGCCGCTGGTCAGCTCGCGCGGCGGCGGCTTCGGACAGGGTCGAGCCGTAGGTGCCCACAATCAGCTGGGCGCGGTCCTGGTCGATCAAGCGATCGACGGCGGCGACGGCGCCGCCCGGCGTCTCCACGTCGATCACCTTGAGCTGGACGTCGCGCCCAGCCAGGACACCGCTCTCCCGCGCCGCCCGCAGGGCCGCCTTGAGCCCGCCCAGCTCCTCGCTTCCACCCTGGGCCTGAGAGCCGGTGGTCGGGTAGATCGCACCCACCACCAGAGGGGCTTTCGACGGGCCTGAGCAGCCGGCGACCAGAGTGATGACCGCCGCCAAAAGAAAGGCGGCGATGAGTTGCCTCATCGCCGCCCATCCTACTTGGATCCGGGTTTTCTACTTCTCGATGGGCACGCCGATCGAGCTGCCCCACTCCGTCCACGACCCGTCGTAGTTGCGAACCTCCGGGTAGCCGAGCAGCTCCTTGAGGACGAACCAGGTGTGGGCTGAGCGCTCGCCGATGCGGCAATAGGCGATCACCTCTTCGTCGGCGGTCAGGCCCTTACCGCCGTATATCTGGCGCAGCTCGTCAGCGCTCTTGAAGGTGCCGTCCTCGCGGACCGCGGTGGCCCAGGGCACGTTGACGGCGGTCGGAATGTGGCCGCCCCTCTGGGCGCCCTCCTGGGGCAGGTTCTCTGGAGCCAGCAGCTCGCCGCTGAATTCCTTCGGCGAGCGGACGTCGACCAGCCCGGCCCTTCCGATCCGCTCCCTGACCTGGTCCCGGTAGGCGCGAAGCTCCTCTCGTGGAGATCCGGAGAAGCGGTACTCGGTCCTCGGGTAGCTGGGCACCTCGGTCGTGTAGGGCCGGCCTTCGGCCTCCCACTTGACCCGGCCACCGTTGAGCAGCCTGACGTTGTCGTGGCCCTGGTACTTGAGCTGCCAGTAGGCGTAGGCGGCAAACCAGTTGTTGTTGTCGCCGTAGAGAACGATGGTGGTGTCGGGCGTGACGCCGCTCTGGGAAAGCAGCTCCTCCAGCTTCTCGCGCGGCGCCAGGTCGCGGCTGGTCTGGTCCTGCAGATCGCGCTTCCAGTTCCAGCCCACGGCGCCCTCGATGTGGCCGCCGTCGTAAGCCGTCGTGTCCACGTCGACCTCGATCAGGCGCACGCCCTGGTCACGGCCGTGCTCGGCCACCCAATCCGCGGTGACGAGCGCCTGCCCGTTCGCATAGCCGTTGTCAGACATTTGAAGCAAACCTCCTCCTGAAATTGGTGGAAGAAAATCCGAAGTGGGCGCGCCGTCATGGGCGCGCGGGAGCTGACCGCCAGGGCGGTCTAGCTACAGAAGCAGGCCGGCGAGTGGACTCGGCGCTGGGCAGGCCAGCGGTGGCCGTCCGACATGTATATGCGATTGTTGCAACGCGGCATGCCAAGTTTCAATTCCAACCTCACCCTCCATAAGTACGAGGCCCTCGGCAACGACTACCTCGTGCTCGACGAGGTGGCGGCCGTCGATGGCGTGCTGCCCTTTGTCCCGGCCCTTTGCGACCGGCACCGAGGAGTCGGAGCCGACGGCCTGCTCGTGTTCGATCCGAACAGCTTTGGAGTTCGGATCATCAACCCTGATGGCTCGGAGGCCGAGAAGAGCGGCAACGGGCTCCGGATCGCCGCGGCGCACGCGGTCCTCGAACACGGCGCGGACGGCGAGTTCCGGCTGCGGCCGCCTGCCGGTGAAGCGGCGGTGCGTGTCCTCGAGCAGACGCTGTGGTCGGTCACGACCGAGCTCGACCTCGGGCGGCCAGGCGTCGGTCCGCGCGAGATCGTCGCCGGCGTGACCGGCCGGGCCGTAGACGCCGGCAACCCGCACTTCGTGGTGCTGGAAGGGCCGGTGGAGGCAACGCGAGCCACCCAGTTGGGCCCGCTGTTGGAGCGCGACCCCCGGTTCCCGCAGCGCACCAACGTCCAACTGGCCGAGGCCCCCGATCGCGCCACGGTCCGGATCGAGATCTGGGAGCGCGGGGCAGGCTACACCCTCGCTTCGGGCACCTCGGCTGCCGCCGCCGCCGCCGCGTGTATGGAGGAGGGCCTGGTCGGCGATGAGGTCGTCGTGGTGATGCCTGGCGGCCGCCTGCCCGTGCGCCGCCTGCCCTCCGGAAACCTTCTCCAGGTCGGCACCGCCCGCCGCGTCTTCCGGGCCGCGGTCGACATGGCTACGTTCAAGGAATGAGGATCGAGGCCGTTCGCGGCGACATCACGCGGGAGCACGTGGACGCGATAGTGAACGCCGCCAACGAGCACCTGGCGGGCGGAGGCGGAGTCGACGGGGCCATCCACCGCGCGGCCGGAGCGGCCGAGCTGCACGCCGCCTGCGCCGAGCACGGCGGGTGCGCTACGGGCGACGCAAAAGCGACGCCAGGCTTTGCGCTCCAGGCGAAGTGGATCATCCATGCCGTCGGGCCTCGGTACCGGGATGGGCGCCATGGCGAGGCCGAGATGCTCGCCTCCGCCTACCGGCGCTCGCTCGAGATCGCGGACGAGCTGGAGGCGCGTTCGGTGGCCTTTCCGGCGATCTCGACCGGCATCTACGGATACCCGCGGGAGGAGGCGGCGCGGATCGCGATCTCGACGATTCGCGAGACTCCGTGCTCGGTCGAGCTCGTGCGGTTGGTGGCCTTCGACGAGGAGACGCTGCGGCTGTACGAGCGGGAGCTAGCTCCCCCGGAGGGCTAACTCCCCTGGAGCAGGCCGCCCAGGACGCTGCTTCCACCCCGCTCCCCGGAGGGCAGGTACTCGGCGATCGCGTGCGCCAGGTGGGGCAGCGTCATCGACTGCAGCCACACCCGACCGGGACCGGTGAGCGTGGCCAGGAACAGGCCGGCGTTGCCGAAGAGGGCGTTGCGGATTCCCGGCACCGTGGTGATGTTGAAGTCCATCCCCTCCTGGAACATGGCGACGTGGCCGGGGTGGACCCGAAGCGTGTTCCCGGGTTGGAGGTCGTAGACGACGACTTCGCCGTGCAGCTCAACCCAGGCCAGCCCCTGGCCCGATATCCGCTGCATCCGAAACCCGGTGCCGCCGAAGATGCCCGCGCCCAGCCGCTGCTGGAAGGCGACGCCCAGCTGGACGCCGGGGGTCGCGGCCACGAAGCCGTGCCGGTGGACCCAGTAGGCCGTGTTGCCGGGCAGCTCGACGGGCATGATCTGCCCGGGCAGCT
>CAZHAC010000181.1:0-4696 GCA_964529765.1 uncultured Actinomycetes bacterium | reverse complement strand
GGTGCGGTCGTCTCGAACCCGATCGCGTAGAAGACGACCTCACGGCTCGGGTTGTCGCGCGCGATCTTCAGAGCGTCAAGCGGGGAATAGACCATGCGCACGTCGGCGCCCTGCGCCTTGGCGTCGAGCAGCGAGCCGTTGCTGCCGGGCACCCGCATCATGTCGCCGAAGCAGGTGAAGATGACGCCATCCGTTTTCGCCACCGCGAGCCCGTCGTCCACCCGTCCCATCGGGATCACGCATACGGGGCAGCCGGGGCCATGGACCAGCTCAACGTTGGCCGGCAGCAGGTCCTCGATTCCGTACTTGTAGATGGTGTGCGTGTGGCCGCCGCAGACCTCCATGATCTTCCAGTCCTGGCCCGCGGACTCGGTCGCGATCGTCCTCGCCAGCCTGGCCGCCAGGCCCTGGTCGCGGAACTCGTCGACGAATTTCACGATTCCTCCTCCATTCCCCTGCGGGGGGCCTGCAGGCCTCTGATGAGGGAGTGGTACATGGTGGCCTGCGCCTCCTGGATCCGCGGGATGTAGGTGCTGTCGGTCACCAGCAGGTGGTCGATCGACTCCTCTCGCAGCATCTCGCCGCCGCCGTAGCCCGACAGGGCGATCGTCATCAGGCCTTGCCGGCGGGCCTGTCGGAGGGCGTTGAGGACATTGCCGGAGCGCCCGCTGGTGGAGATGCCGACGGCGACGTCGCCCGCCTGACCGAGTGGGATCACCTGGCGGGCGAAGATCTCGCCGAAACCGATGTCGTTGCCGATCGCGGTGACCACAGCCGGCTCGCCTGAGAGATCGAATGCCCGGACCCCGATGGCGCGCAGGTCGGCCGCGAGGTCGGCGGCGTCGGTCGCGCTGCCGCCGTTGCCGAAGGCGACAACCATCCCCCCGGCCTCGACCTGCGCGCGCAGCGCGGTGGCGGCAGCGCTGATCGCCGTCAGATCGGCGGCCCGCCGGAGCGCGGCCACCTCCTCCCACTTCATCCGAACCGAGGCTGTGACATCCGCAAGCACGCTGGGGACGTCGACCTCCTGGTTGCTGAGGAACGGGTAGAACTCCTGCGAGAACTGCTCGATCGGCTTCACCCGCTCGAGGGCGACGCCGCCGTGGACGAGCACCAGCTCGCCCGGCGTCACCGGCTCGACCAGCGTGAGATCCGCCTCCTCGTCGCCCTGCGCCGTCCTGACCAAACCGCGGCTGCCCTCGACGCGGACGACGGCCGCGGGCAGGGCGACGTCGCCACAGGTCAGGCAGACCTCGTCGGTGCAACCCTGGGCGAGCAGGCCCTCGTGTTCGAAGAAGACGTGGACCAGCTCCCAGAGCTCGTGGTACGCGGTCTCCTGGATCTCCTGAGCGACCAGCGGGTCGCCGCCGCCGACCCGAAACGGGTGCTCGGCGTCGCACTCACCGCGGTCGCCGAATGCGATCTGGAGGCCGGACGGCAGCCGCGCGAGGTCGCCGCTGGTGATGCCCATGCGGATGTCGCCCTCGCGCGCCAGCAGTTCGAGGTGGCGCGGGTCACTGACTGAGACCGCGGGAAGGGCGCGCTTGCCGACCAGCACCGGATGGATGAACTCGACGGCGTTGTGCTGGGCGTCGCTGAAGGCAGCGCCCGGCTCGGAGTAGATGAGGAGCCGGCCGCCCTGGTGGAAGCGCCGCGCCATCCCCCAGCAGGCGCTGGCGAGCTCGGCGGCGTGGCGCTCGAAGAATCCCTGCCCGGTCCCGAGCACCGCTTCGAAATGCCGCTCGATCGCGCCTATCGGCTGCACAGCGCCACCATCGCCTGGCCCAGGCTGAGCCCGCCGTCATTGGCGGGCACCCTCTCGTTTGAATAGGGCCGCAGGCCGGCTGCCAGCAGCATCTCGAAGCAGGACTCCAGCAGCCGGCGGTTCTGAAAGCAGCCACCCGAGAGCACCACCGTCTCCAGCCCGACTCGCCGGCAGGCGTCGACGATGGCCCGGGCGAGCGAGTTGTGGAAGACGGCGGCCAGCCGTGACGCAGGCTCGCTTGCCCTCCGGCGCGCCACCTCCTTGAACAGGCGGACGTTCTCCTCGAGCCGGACGTCGATCCAGCCGTCGACGGCGGGGTCGGCGGCCGCCTCCAGCCGGGCGGCCGCCTCGCCTTCATAGGTCGAGACCTGGCAGATCTCGAGCAGGCTGGCCACGGCATCGAACAGGCGGCCGGCCGAAGTCGTCCGCGGTGCCCTTTGAGAGGCGGCTAGCCGGCGGACCAGCTGCCAGCGCACCGCATCGATGCCTGCCGTCGGCTCAGCCAGCCCGTAGGCCACGGCCATGCGCCAGCCTTCGCGGGCGCAGAGGTCGCCGCCGGGAAGCGGCACCTCGGCGAGATGGAGAGCGCGTTCGAAGCCGCTGCCGTCACCCACCAGCACCTCCCCTCCCCAGACCGTGCCGTCCGTGCCCAGGCCGACGCCGTCCATGACGACCCCGGTGACCGGCCCGCTGAGACCGTGCTCGGCGATCACGCTTGCCATGTGGGCGTGGTGGTGCTGGACCCGGATCGGTTCGCCACTCGACGCCAGGCGCTCGGCAATCCGGGTCGATGCGTAGTCGGGATGGAGGTCGCAGGCGACCTGTTCCGGCTCGACTTTGAAGAGGTCCTGGTAGCGCTTTCGGGCTTCCTCAAACGACTGGACCGAGAGCAGGTGCTCGAGGTCGCCGATGTGAGGGCCGACGAAAGCCTGGCCGTCGCGGGCGGCGCTGAAAGTGGCCTTCAGATGGGCGCCGGTCGCGACCAGTGGAGGTCCGTTCGGCAGCTCGATTGGCGCCGGGGCGAGTCCCCTCGCTCGGCGCACGACACGCGGGGCGCCCGCCGCCCAGCGGACCACGGAGTCGTCGTAGCGGGCGGCGATCGGGCGGTCGTGGGCGAGGAAGAGATCGGCGATCGGCGCCAGCCGGGCGCGGGCCTCGGCGTCGTCGCGGGCGATCGGCTCCTCGCTCAGATTCCCGCTCGTCATCACCAGCGGACCACCGAAGTCGTGGAGCAGAAGGTGGTGCAGCGGTGTGTAGGGCAGCATCGCGCCCAGTTCCCGAAGGCCGGGCGCGATCGACGGGGCGAGACCCCCGCGATAGCGGAGCAGGACGATGGGCGCCGCCGGACCGCGGAGCAGAGC
This sequence comes from uncultured Actinomycetes bacterium, assembly GCA_964529765.1. Taxonomy (GTDB): domain Bacteria; phylum Chloroflexota; class Dormibacteria; order Dormibacterales; family Dormibacteraceae; genus CAZHAC01. The sequence goes on along the minus strand of CAZHAC010000181.1, from coordinate 1,570 downwards.
CCACTCCGGCTCGGAAACGTAGCAGTAGCGCTCCGGATCGGCGAGCATGACCGCGAAGGGCTTGCTGGGCCGCCGCTTGCGCTCGCGCAGCCGGCTCACGGCAGCCTCGTCGCCGGCATCGCACGCCAGCTGATACCCGCCCAGGCCCTTCACCGCGACCACCTGGCCGAGGCGCAGCGCCGCCACCGCCTCTTCCAATGGCAGTGAAAGCCGGGGACCGCAGTCGCCGCAGGCCACTGGCTGGGCGTGGAAGCGGCGGTCCTCGGGGTCGTCGTACTCGGCCCGGCAGGCCTCGCACATCTGGAAACCGCGCATGGTCGTCGCCGGGCGGTCGTAGGGGAGGGCCTCGATGATCGTGAAGCGGGGGCCGCAGTTCGTGCAGTTGATGAAGGGGTAGCGGTAGCGGCGGTCGTTGGGGTCGAAGAGCTCGCGCAGGCAGTCCGCACAGGTGGCGGCGTCGGGACTGACGGGCTGGTATTCGCCCGGCCGCCGCCGGCTTTCGATGATCTCGAAGCCATGCTCGGCGCCGCCCGGCCGGCGCTCGGCGGTCTCGATGGCGGCGATGGTGGCGAGGGGCGGCGCCTCTTCCCTGAGCTCGCGCACGAACCGCTGAATGGCCAAGGGCCCGCCCTCGACCTCTATCTCGACCTCTCCGCTCGAGTTGCGCACCCAGCCCCGGAGCCGGTGGCGCCGGGCGAGGCGGTAGACGAACGGGCGGAAGCCAACCCCTTGCACGGTCCCTCGGACCGTGACCCCAATCCGGACCGCCGCCTGTTCGAGCAGCACAGCTAGCGGCTCACATGCTGCGCATTCGCATGTAGCGGGCGAGGTCGCGCGCATTGCTGGCCACGAGCCCGGTGATCCCGGCCAGCAGCAAAAGCACGATCGCCCGCATGCTGAACCTGCGCATCGGATGCGCTCGCCGGCCCATCATCTTCACAGCCATCTCGCCGGTCCTCCTAGTTGATGTCTGACGTCTTCAACTGCCGGACTTCGTCGACGTAGGCCTGGCCCAGGCCCTCCAGCATCCGCTGCGTAGCCAGCGCCTCCTCTTCGTCGATCTTGCTGAGCGCAAAGCCGACGTGGATGAGCACGTAGTCCCCGGAGACCGGGCGTTCATCGCCTTCGAGCAGCGCCACGTTGACGTTGCGCCGCACGCCCGCCACCTCGACCTTTGCGATCGAGCGCTCCTCGTCCACCATCTCGACGACCTTCCCCGGTATGCCAAGGCACATTCAGCTGCTGGCCTCCTCTCGCGGCTGATGCAGCCGCGGATTCCTGATCACGTTGCCGCCGGCGACCTCGATCTCTTCCACCAACAGCTCGTCGCCGGGCGCGGCGACCAGCTCCAGCCTGGCGTCCGCGGCGCCTGTGTCCTCGCTGAGCATTCGCCAGTAGAGCTCGAAGCTCTCGGGCTCGACCGCGTGCCGCTGCCCGATGCGAACCCGCGCCCGGTCGACGGGTTGGTCGCCGGCGACCTCGAGCACGACTTCGAGCACGCCCTGCACCAGCCCGGCCTCGTGCATCGCCTACACCGCCTCCCGCTCGAGCAGTTGGGAAACGACGTCGA
>CAZHAC010000180.1:0-4728 GCA_964529765.1 uncultured Actinomycetes bacterium | reverse complement strand
AGCTCAGCATCACCTCCACCTGCAGCCGGCTCCGGCAGAAGACGATGCTTTGCACCCCGTCGCGAATCCAGGGCGCGGCTATCCGTCGAGCTTCGAGGAGCGAGGACCTCCGGATGCCCAGGTCGCGATTGAGCAGGGGCGGGTTGTAGAAGACGAGCCGGCGCTCGCCGCGAGGAGCGCCGCTGCGGTCGACGAGCTCCAGGTCGGTCTCCTCGAGCAGCCGCTCCGCGAGCTCTCGCGGATTGCGAATGGTGGCGGACGCGCAAAGGAAGCGGGGCGACGAACCGTAGAACTCGCAGATCCGCTTCAAGCGGCGGATGACGTTGGCGACCTGGCTGCCAAAGAGCCCGCGATAGGTGTGCAGCTCGTCGATCACGACGTACTCGAGGCTCGAAAAGAGCCGGCGCCACTTTGTGTGGTGGGGGAGGATCCCGGTGTGCAGCATGTCCGGGTTCGTCAGGACGATGTGGCCGGCCTCCCGGATGGCGGTGCGCTGGCCAGGCGGGGTGTCGCCGTCGTAGGTGTCGGCGCGCAGCTGCAGAGAGAGCGAACTTCCAAGGGCGCCGAGCTCGGCCAGCTGGTCCTGGGCGAGCGCTTTTGTCGGGAACAGGTATAGTGCCCGGCTGCCGGGGCACTCTACGATGCGCTGAAGGACCGGAAGGTTGTAACAGAGGGTCTTACCACTCGCGGTCGGCGTCACTACCACAAGGTGCCGGCCGCGGCGGACCGCCTCGTACGCCCGGGCCTGATGACTGTAGAGACGGTGGATTCCGCGCTCCCCGAGGGCGCGGATGAGCGAGTCGTCCAGGTCGGTTGGTAGCGGGGAGAATTCGGCCGGCTGTGCCGGAAACACATGATCCAGCGTCACGTCCCCAGATAAGGAGCCGGCGTCAAACGAAGGCGGCTGGTGCATGGGAGACTTGCCAAGATAGACGAACGGATGTTCGCCGTCAATGACTCGCCCGGCTAACGAACCGGGTTACCGGCCGGGCGACCGAGACGACTTCGAGCGCCTCTACCGCTCCAGCTACGCGCGGCTGCTGGGCACGCTGGTCGGCGTCCTGGGCGACCGCGCGGCCGCCGAGGACTGCCTGCAGGAAGCCTTCGAGAAGGCCTTTCGGGCATGGCCGGGCTGGCGGCCGGACGCGCCCGCGGAGGCGTGGCTGCACCGCATCGCCGTCAACGCCGCCGTCTCCTACCAACGGCGGCAGCGGCTGCGGGAGGCAAGCGAGCTGGTCCGCCGGCTGGGCCGCCCAGCGCCGCCCCCCGACCCCGCCGACGCCGCGACCGCGCGTGATTTGACCGCCGCGCTGCGCCGGTTGCCCGCCAAGCAGTCGGCTGCCATCGTGCTCCGGCACTACCACGGCTACAGCAACCGCGAGATCGCCTACGCGCTGGGCATACCGGAGCGCACCGTCGCCTCCCGCCTCGCAGCCGCTAAGGCCAGGCTTCGCGGATTTCTCGGAGAGCCGCCGGCCGCCGGCGGCCAGGTGAGTACTCGGACGCCACGGAGCGTTCCTTCGAGTGACTGATTCGATGGGGAGTGGAGAAGGGGAGTTCGACGCCTGGCTCGAGACCGAGCTGGCGCGAGAGCTGGGGCCGTTACGGAACGTGGCGCCGAACCGCGCCCGGGTTCAGCCGCGGTCGCGGCTGGGCAGCCCGGCGCTGGGCGCCGGCGGCACGTTCGCGGTCAAGGCGGCGATGGGGATAGCGGTCGCCATATTCGCCGTTGGCGCGACCGGTACGGCGATGACTGGCTCGCCCAATCCCACCGCCTGGGGCCAGGCTATCGAGGAGGTCGCCATCAGCGCGGTCCCGCTCCGTTCCGAGCAGCCTTCACCGAATACGCCGGCCACCGCGAGCGCTCAGCCCAGCACACCCGTCTCGACGGTCGTCGTGGGATCCGGCGCGCGGCACGAGCAGCGTTCGGAGTCTCACCCAGCCGCCTCCCACCACCCCGAGCCCGCGCACAGCCCGGTCTCCACCAATCGTCTCAAGCCAACGCCGAAGTCCGAGGGTACGGACAACAAACAACGCGAAAGCCAACAAGGCGACGACGCCCGGCCTGGCACTGGCGGATCGCCCGCGCCAAGCTCAGGTGCGCGCACCGACTCTAACGACTGAGAAACCCCACTCTCTCTCCCCGAGAAGGCCGGTACCGCATGGGCCGGCCTTCTCACTTTTCTCCTCCCCACGGAACGGGGGAGGCTGGGTGGTGCTAGGTGGCCGCCGTCACCTTCCACTTCTGGCCCTCGGGCGTGTCGGTGACGTACACACCCATCGCGGCCAGGTCGTCGCGCAGCCGGTCGGAGGTCGTGAAGTCCTTGGCGGTCCGCGCTCGCCCACGCTGCTCCAGGAGCTCGGCGGCGCCCGCAGGGAGCTCGCGGGCCACCGTCTCCCGCCCCAGGTCGAGGCCGAGCACTCGGTCGAAGTCGAGCAGCAGCCGAGCCCGGTCGCCGGCCCCCAGGTCGGAGTGGGAGAGCTCGCTGATCAGGGCCATCGCGGCCGGTAGGTCGAGGTCGTCGGCGATCGCCGCCCGAAACCGGTCCTCGAAGCCATCGCTGGCACCAGTCGCGGGCGCTGCCGACCACTCGGCCACCCGCTCACGCAGCGAGCGCAGCGCGCGATCGGCCCCCGCCAGGCCGTCGGCCGGGAAGTTCAACTTCTTCCGGTAGCGGGTCTGGAGCGCCAGATAGCGGAAGGCCAGCGGGTCCAGCCCCTGCTCTTCGAATTCCGTGATCCGGAAGAAGTTGCCGGCTGACTTGGCCATCCGCGCGCCGGAGAGGAGCAGGTGCTCACCGTGCATCCAAAAGCCGACCACCGGGTGCCCGAACGCGCCCTCCGACTGCGCGATCTCCGCCTCATGGTGGGGAAAGACGTTGTCGGCTCCCCCTGTATGGATGTCGAATCGCTCGCCGAGCAGCGCCGTCGACATCGCCGAGCACTCGATATGCCAGCCCGGGAAGCCGGGCCCCCAAGGGCTGTCCCAAACCTGGAGGCGGTGCTCACCGGCGTGCTTCCAGAGGGTGAAGTCGCCCGGGTGGCGCTTGCGCGGGTCGGGATCCCCGCGCGATCCCGCCAGCAGCTGCTCCGTGTCGTTGCCTGAGAGCCGGCCGTAAGCGGGAAAGCTGGCGATGTCGTAATAGACGTTCCCGCCCGCCTCGTAGGCGTGTCCCCGTTCCATGAGCCGCTGCACGATCTCGAGCATGCGGGGCACGTACGCGCTGGCGCGTGGGTAGGCGGCCGCGGGGCGGATGTTGACGCGCGCGATGTCGTCAAGGAACGCCTGCGTGTAGAAACCCGCGATCTCCTCGGGGGTCTTCTTCTCGAGGCGCGCCGAGACCAGCATCTTGTCCTCGCCGCGGTCGAAGTCGTCCTCCGTCAGGTGTCCGACGTCGGTGATGTTCATCACCTGACGTACCTCATAGCCGAGGTACTCGAGACTGCGGCACAAGAGGTCGGCGAACAGGAAGGTCCGCAGGTTGCCCACGTGCACGTAGCGGTAGACGGTGGGCCCGCAGGAGTAGATGCCGACGCGTCCCGGCTCCAGCGACCGAAACTCCTCCTTGCGGCGGGTGAGTGTGTTGTAGAGCCGCAGCGAATTCACGGCGCTTTTCATACTAGGCTGGCAATGAGAGCCGTTCGGATCGACCCCTCCAGCGCCTCCCCGAACGAGATCGAGGGGACGGTTCTGACCCATGACGTGGGTCCTCAGCTGCGCAAGGGCACCGTGCTCGTCGCCTCCGACCTCGAGCGCCTACGCGAAGCCGCGAGCGCAGATCAGTCGCAGCGGCTGGCAGAGGTGCATGTCATCAGGCTCGACCCGGACGACGTACACGAGGATGAGGCGGCGATCCGCCTCGGGCGCGTCATGGCGGGCGAGGGCGTGGAGGTGACGAGGCCGGTCCACAGCCAGGTGCGCTTGACCGCCGAGCGGCGCGGGCTGCTCCGGGTTGACGCCGGCCTGGTCGACGACCTCAACCGGCTGCTGGCCGTCTCCGTGTTCACGCTTTACGACGGTCAAGCGGTGGAGCGCGGGCAGGAGCTGGCGGGGGCCAAGGTGACGCCGGTCGCCGTCCCCGGCGCGGTCCTCGAAGAGGCGGAGGCGCTGCGCGGGCGGCGGGGAGCGGTGGTGACGGTGGTTCCTTTCCAGCCTCTTCGCACGGCCATCGTGGTCACCGAGCGCCTGAAGCCCAAAGCTCGCGCCATATTTGACGAGGCTGTCCGCCGGAAGCTGGGCTGGTACGGCGCCGAGGTGCTCTGGACGCGCCAGGTCTCACGCAGCGGCGAGGCGGTTCGAGACGCTTACGTGGCCGCGCTCGAGTCGGGGGCGGAGCTGATCCTCTTTGCTGGCGCTTCTTCGATCGACCCCCTCGACGCCGGCTACGTGGAGCTGGTCAACGCTGGTGGCGACGTGCTTCGGATGGGGGCTCCCTCACATCCGGGATCGATGCTCTGGCTGGGGCGCCTGGGCGGCTCCCCGGTGCTCGGCGTCGCTTCCTGTGCCGGCTTCGGCAAGAACACATCCCTCGACCTGCTGCTGCCCTTCGTCTTCGCATACGGGCGCGCGGAGGCGGGCGACCTGGCGCGGCTGGGTCATGGTGGTCTTGTCGAAGAGTCGCCCGGCCGCCGCTTCCCGCCCTATTCGTGAAGTCCTGCCCTATTCCTGACGTCGTATGAGCGGCATGGTCAGCTCCGGCCAACCGCCCACTTCGAGCGCCTGGCGAT
>CAZHAC010000179.1:0-4739 GCA_964529765.1 uncultured Actinomycetes bacterium | reverse complement strand
CCGCCAGGTGCTCGACGATTCGCTGCTTGACCTTGTCCAGGTCGTAGTGGTCGGCATCGAGGACCTCGCGGGCCCGGCGGACGTCGAGCTCACCCTCGGTCGTCACAGTCCAGGGGAGCGAGACCAGGAGGTCGAGATAGGTGCGGATCACCGAATGCTCGGGCGATGCGGTGGGGATTCTCGCCAGGCGCGACAGCTCGCGCTCGGCCTCCCGCTGCGCCTCCGCCGGCATTCCGCACTCGCCGATCCGCCGCTTCAGGTCCTCGATCTCCGCGCTGTCGGAATCGAGCTCCCCGAGCTCCTTCTGGATCGCCTTCAGCTGCTCGCGCAGGAAGTACTCGCGCTGCGCGCGCCCCATCTGCTCCTCCGCCTCGCCCTGGATCCGGCGGCCGAGCTCGAGCACCTCCAGCTCGTGCGCCATCAGACCGAGCAGCCGGGTCAGCTTGTCGCGTCCGGTCTCGAGCTCCAGGATCTCCTGCCGCGACTTTGTGGAGAGACGGACGTGATGGGCGATGAAGTAAGCGAGCTGGAGGGGATCGCTGATCGCCATCGCGGCCGGCATGAGCTCGCCCGGGAGATAGGGGGCGATCGCGACCAGCTGGCCGAAAGAGGTCATCGCCGTGCGCACGAGCGCTTCCCGCTCCAGCGTGCTCAGGGTGTCTTCCTGCTCGTCCTCGGCCTCGACCTGGGCGATCGTGTAGCGCGCCTCATCGAGGGCCGAGACGAGCCGGATGCGCCGCAGACCCTGCACCGCCAGCTGGGCGGTGCCGTCGGGCAGCTTGAGCAGGTGCTGGATGCGAACCAGGCTGCCCACCTTGTGCACGTCTTCCCAGCGGGCCTCTTCCACGTCCTCGTCCAGCTGGGTCGCTGTCGCCAGCAGCCGGTCGGTCACCGGCAGGTCCTCGATCAGCTGCAGGGAGCGCGGCCGGCCGACCGCGAGCGGGACCAGCACGCCAGGAAAGACGACCGCGTTCTTCAGCGGGAGGACGGGCAGCTGCTCGGGGACGGGCTCCGGGGCCATCGCCCCACCCTAAGACAGGACGCTGCTGTCGAGCATCTGCCTGAACAACAAGGTATCGGCCGTCTTGCCGGAGTCGGTCATCCGGAATTGGTAGACCTTGTTCGGGCTGACGCGCACTCGCACGGAGTACTCGAACCCACCCGCGTCGAGGGCGAAGACGGTGAAGAACACCGTCACCCCGTAAGCCTCGACGGGACCCTCGTCGCGCACCGGATGGCCGGCGGAGCCCGGCATCGGCAGTAGCGTGGCGGGGTCGGAGGCGAACTGAACCGTGAGCTTGATCCCGTCGCCGGTGAGCGTGGCCGGGTTGCCCGGCTGCGACTGCCAGGCTGCCGGGTAGAGCATCGACCAGCCGTCGACGCTGGCCGAGTAGAACTGCATCGGCCGCCGGGTCACGAGGTCTGGGTCGTCCTTCACCCAGCCGTCGGTCGCGCCGTCGTGGCCGTGCACGTGAAGCCAAGCGCCGTCGCTGCCGGTCGCCGCGCCGAGCACGTCCAGCTGTGTCCCGCGCGCGGCCATGGCCAATGTCTGGGAGGTCGTGGCGTGATCGGCGTGCACCCGCAGGCCGACCGGGGCCAGGACCCAGACCGACGTCGCCAGTGCGGGGGTAGGGGTCGGGTTCGGTGTGTGCAGGATGGTGGCGTCCGAAGCCCGCCCGGAGGGGGGTGAGCCACCGGTGCAGCCCGCCACCAGCAAGACGGAGGCGGTGAAAGCGGCACTTATAATCCCCCTACCCCTCAATCTTTTGAGAGAAGAACCACTCGCGGCCGTCATCCTCGCCGCCGGCCTGGGCACGCGAATGAAGTCGCGCACGCCCAAGGTCCTGCATCCCGTGGCCGGCAAAGCCATGATCGACCATGTTCTCGACGCCTGTTCGGAGGCTGGGGTAAAGCGCATCGTCGTAATCCTCAACCCGAATGCGCCCGAAGTGGTTTCGCGCATCGGAGGTCGCGCCGAGGTGGCGTTCCAGGACGAGCCGAAGGGCAGCGGGCACGCGCTCGTACAGGCGCCGGCCGACGTTCTCGGGAAGGGCGACGTGCTCGTGGTCAACGGCGACGCCCCGCTCCTGCGACCGGAAACCCTGCGCTCGCTGGCGAAGGCGCACCGCGAAGCACGGGCGCCGGCCACGCTGGCCTCAGTACTCGACCCCGCGCGGAACGATGGCCGGATCGTGCGCGGTCCGGATGGCAAGCTCGAACGCATCGTCGAGGCGAAAGACGCTTCCGGCGCCGAGCGAGCAGTGACCGAGGTCAACGTCGGGCTCTACTGCCTGCGCGGTGGGAGCGACCTGCTCCAGGCCCTGGCCATGCTCCAACCTCGCAACGCCGCCGGCGAGCTTTACCTGACCGACATCTTCGCGACGCTGCGGCCGGTGGAGGTGGTGCGTATGGAGGACTCCGTCGAGGCCATGGGCATCAACGATCGTGTCCAGCTGGCGGCGGCGGAAGCGGCCATGCGGAGCCGGATCAATGAGCGTCTGATGCTGAACGGGGTCACGATCGTGGATCCCGGAAGCACCTTCGTGGATGCCGGGGTCCGGATCGGCCGCGACACCGTGATCGAGCCCTTCACTTTCCTGCGCGGCGAGACCACGATCGGCGCCGACTGCCGGATCGGGCCTTACGCGGACGTGCGCGACTCTCAGGTCGCGGACGGCTGCCGGATCGACCACTCCTGGCTCGACCGGGTACGAATGGCCGAAGGCGCCGACTGCGGCCCGTTCGCCAAACTCCGACCCGGCACCGAGATCGGGCTCCGTGTACACGTGGGCTCGTTTGCCGAGATCGTCCGCTCCAAGGTGGGCGCGGGCAGTGCGGTTCCGCACGTCTCCTATCTGGGTGACGCCACGGTGGGTGAGCGCGTCAACATCGGCGCGGGCACCATTACCGCCAACTACGATGGGCAGAGGAAGCACCCGACGGAGATCGGAGACGACTGCTTTGTCGGGGTCGACACCATGTTCATAGCTCCACGCAAGATGGGCCGCCGCTCGAAGACCGGGGCGGGCGCGGTCGTCACCAAGGACATCCCCGACGACACCCTGGCCGTCGGAATGCCCGCCCGCGGCATCAGGAAGCTGAGGGAGGAAAGGTGATCGGAAGGCTGCAGACGGCCGTGGAGTATGCAAGCGAGGAAGGCTCGCCGTGGGGTGAGCTGAAGCTGGTGTCGGGGACCGCCAATCCGCAGTTGGCGGAACTGATCTCCGAGGAGATCGGGATCCCGCTCACCGACGCCGGGGTGCACCGGTTTCCGGACGGCGAACTGCACGTCCAGGTCCAGGACTCGATGCGCGGACACGACGTGTTCGTCATCCAGCCGACCTGTCATCCGGTCAACGAGAACCTGATGGAGCTGTTCATCCTGCTCGACGCGCTCCGCCGGGCCTCGGCGGGGCGGGTGACGGCCGTCATCCCCTACTACGGCTACGCCCGGAAGGAACGGAAGTCGTCGCCCCGGGAGCCGATCACGGCCAAGCTGATCGCCAACTTCATCACCCTGGCCGGCGCTGACAGGCTGCTCCTGCTCGATCTCCACGCTGAAGCCATCGAGGGCTTCTTCGACGTCCCGACCGACCACCTCACGGCGCGCAAGATCCTGGCCCAGCACATCAAAGGCCACGGCCTCTCCTCGATCGCGGTGGTCGCCCCGGACGCCGGCGGCGCCAAGCGCGCCGAGGCGATGGCCACGCTCCTTCAAGGGCCGGTGGTCTTCATGTACAAGCGCCGCGTCAGCGACGACCACGCGCAGGTCCTGGAAATCGCCGGTGACGTGGCTGGCAAGGACTGTGTGGTGGTCGAAGACATCATCTCGACCGGCGGGACGATGGAGGAGGTCGCGAAGGCCCTGCGCACCGCAGGGGCGCGCTCGGTCATCTGCGCGTGCACCCACGCGGTGCTCACGCCGGGCGCACTCGAGCGCCTCAAAGCCGCCCCTATCGACGAGGTCGTGGTGACGGATTCGATCCCGGTGCCGCTAGATCGGCGCATCGACAAGCTGACCGTGCTCTCGGTGGCGCCGTTGATCGCAGATGCGATCGCGCGCGTCCACGAGAACAGATCGGTCAGCGAACTCTTCCGCTAGGAGAACACGCGCATGGAGGGTGGCCTCTGGGCCGAATGGATCCTCCTGGTGGCCTGCACGATCCTGTCGGCGCTGGCGTCGGGTACCGAGACGGCGCTGACCTCGATCGGCCGCCTGCGCATTCGCCACCTCGCCGAGGAGGGCAGCCGGTCGGCGGCGGTCCTCCAGCGCCTGCACCAGGACCCAAACCGCTTCCTTTCGACCGTGCTCGTGGTCAACACGGTGGCCCTGATCGTGGCGGGCAGCTCGGCCACCTTGATCGGGCAGGCGCTGCTGCCCAAGAGCTGGGGCCTGGCCGGAGACCTGGCCGTCTCCTTCGCGCTCTCGATCGCGCTCCTGATCTTCGCGGAGGTGACGCCCAAGACCCTCGCCATCCGCAACGCCGAGCGGATCGCGCTGCTGACGGCCCGGCCGGTCGCTGCGCTGGCCTCGCTCCTCCGCCCTGTGATCTGGTTCATCACCCTCGTCGCCCGCCTCCTGACCGGTGGCCGGGGCGCTCCCAACCCCTACGTCACCGAGGAGGAGCTGATGACCATCCTCTCGGTGTCCGAGGAGCAGGGCGTGATCGAGGAAGAGGAGCGGGAGATGATCCACGGGATCATCGAGATCGGCGACAAGTCGGTGCGCGAGGTGATGG
>CAZHAC010000178.1:0-4742 GCA_964529765.1 uncultured Actinomycetes bacterium | reverse complement strand
CCTGCACGACCAACTGCCTGGTCCCGGTCGTCAAGGTCCTGAACGACAGCTTCGGCGTCGCCAAGGGCATGATGACCACGATCCACGCCTACACCGCCGACCAGCGCCTCCAGGACCTGCCCCACAAAGACCTTCGCCGGGCGCGGGCGGCCGCGGACAACATCATCCCGACCTCAACCGGCGCCAACCGGGCGGTGGCCGAGGTTCTGCCCGAGCTCTCCGGCCGCTTCCAGGGGCTGGCTTTCCGGGTGCCCGTTCTCGACTGTTCGGTGATCGACCTCACCGTGCAGCTGGAAAAGGGGGCGACCGCCGAGGAGATCAACGGGGCGCTCGAAGAGGCCGCCAGCGGCACGCTGCAGGGCATCCTCCGGGTCGAGCACGAGCAGCTCGTCTCATCCGACATGAAGAGTGACCCTCACTCCTCGATCGTCGACGCGCCACTGACGGCGACGCTTGGCGAGAACTGGGTCAAGGTCGTCTCCTGGTACGACAACGAGTGGGGGTTCAGCTGCCGCATGGTCGACCTGGTCACCCTCATGGGCTCCAAGCTCTAGACGTTGGCGAGGTCGATAGCCGAAGCCGACGTCGGCGGCCGGCGCGTGCTCGTCCGCGAGGACCTCAACGTGCCGATCAAGGACGGTCTGGTCCAGGACGAAACCCGCATCGATGCCGCGATTCCGACACTGAAAGACATCGCCGGTCGGGGCGGCCGCGTGATCGTCACCTCTCACCTGGGCCGGCCGAAGGGCAAGGTGGATCCGCAGTTTTCGCTCCGGCCGGTACAGGAGCGGCTGGCGCAAAAGCTCCGCGACCGCCGCGTCCTCTTCGCCGACGACTGTGTGGGCGACCGCGCAAGCGAGGTGGTCGCCGAGCTGGAGGATGGTGACATTGCGGTCCTCGAGAACGTCCGCTTCCACCCAGAGGAGGAGGCCAACGACCCGGGGTTCGCCAGAGAGCTGGCTTCGCATGGCGAGCTCTACTGCAACGACGCCTTCGGCTCTTCTCACCGCGCTCACGCCTCTGTGGTCGGCGTTGCCGACTACCTGCCCGCGTACGCGGGCTACCTGATGCTGGCCGAGCTGCAGGCTCTGCACGATGCTCTCGACGAGCCCCGGCGGCCGCTGGTCGCGATCGTGGGCGGCGCCAAGGTCTCGACCAAGGCCGGTGTGCTGCGCTACCTGCTGCCGAAGGTGGACGTCCTCGTCATCTGCGGTGCCATGGCCAACACCTTCTTCGCCGCCAGGGGCATCTCGATGGGATCGAGCTTCGTCGAGGAGGAGGCGCTGGACGAGGCGCGGGCGGTCGAGCAGGCGGCGGGCGGGAAGCTGGTGCTGCCGCTCGACGCCGTCATCGCCCGCAAGATGGAGCCGGGCCAGGAGACGCGCCTGGTCGGCATGGACCAGGTGCCGGAGGGCTGGATGGCGCTCGACATCGGTCCCGCCACCCGTGATCTCTTTGCCGAAAACACTGCTTTGGCGGAAACCATCGTCTGGAACGGTCCGCCCGGGGTGTTCGAGATCACGGAGTTCGCCACCGGCACGCGGGCGCTGGCGGAGGCGATCGCAAGCTCTGGGGCTTACTCCCTGGTCGGCGGCGGCGACACCGCGGCCGCTGTCGAGCAGCTGCGCATGGCCGACCGCTTCTCCCACGTCTCCACCGGCGGCGGCGCGACGCTGGAGTACATGGAAGGAAAAGAGCTGCCCGGTGTGCGAATCCTGAACAATTTGTAGTCGTGAGCGCTCACCTCGACGGCAAGAAGTGCCTGCTGGCGGGCAACTGGAAGATGAACCCGACGACCGCAGCCGAGGCGGGCGACATCGTCGAGGGCATCGTGGGCGCCGCCACCGATCACGCCGACAAGGTGGAGGTGGCGGTCTTTCCGCCTTTCCCCTGGCTTCTGGGCGTGCTCGAGTTGGTCGAGGAGACGCCGGTCGAGCTCGGGGCCCAGAACTGCTTCTGGGAGGCCAGCGGCGCCTTCACCGGTGAGGTTTCGGCAGCCATGCTGGCCGGCTGGTGCCGCTGGGTCATCCTCGGCCATTCGGAGCGGCGCCAGCACTTCGGCGAGACTGACCAGGACGTGGCCCGCAAGGCGGCGGCGGCGGTTGGGGCTGGGCTGGACGTGATCGTGTGCGTGGGTGATACCGCCGACCAGCACGCGGCGGGACAGACCGAGGCCGTGGTCGGCGACCAGGTGAGCGTCGCCCTCTCCGAACTGTCGGCCGACGATTCACCGCGGCTGGTGATCGCCTACGAACCGATCTGGGCGATCGGCACCGGGAACAACGCCGACCCGGAGCACGCCTACAAGACGATGCGCGTCATCCGCCGCCAGGTCGCGCAGACGATCGGCGAAGGCGCGGCACGCAGGGTGCGTGTGCTTTACGGTGGCAGCGTCAACGCCGCCAACGTAGAGGGGTACGTGGAGTTGCCGAACTGCGACGGCTGCCTGGTGGGCGGAGCCAGTCTGAAGCCCCAGGAGTTCTCGAAAATGATCGCTAAGGTTGCCGAGGTTTATGGGCATATGCCGGCGGGTCGCTAGGTTCAAGAGGTTCAGGAGGTAAACAAATGCCATACACCCTTCCCGCGCTCCCGTACGGGTTCGACGCCCTGGAGCCGTACATCGATGCGATGACGATGGAGATCCACCACGATCGTCATCACGGGACCTACGTCAACAACCTGAACGGGGCGATCGAGAAGCATCCGGAGATCGACGGCAGCACTCTCGACGACCTCGTCAAGCTGCTCGGCAACCTGAACGCGGTTCCCGAGGATGTCCGCACGGTGGTCCGCAACAACGGTGGCGGCCACCTCAACCACTCGATCTTCTGGGAGATCATGAAGGCCAACGGCGGCGGCGAGCCGAGCGGCGAGATCGCGGACGCGATCAAGCAGGACTTCGGTGACTTCGCCAGCTTCAAGGACGCCCTGAGCAAGGCCGCGATCGGCCAGTTCGGGTCCGGCTGGGGCTGGGCCTACCTTTCGGGCGGCAAGCTCGTCATCAAGGGCTTCCCGAACCAGGACAACCCGGTCATGGATGGCGGCATCCCGATCATGGGCGTCGACGTCTGGGAGCACGCCTACTACCTCAAGTACCAGAACAAGCGGCCTGACTACGTGGCCGCCTGGTGGAACACGGTGAACTGGGACGCCATCAACGCCCGGCTCCGGAGCGCGCGTCAGCTCGCTTAGCTGGCACCGGTAAATGGATTGGCGGGCCGGGCGAGAACCCCGGCCCGCCGAGCCCGCTAAACTCCGGCGAGAGAGATGGACAGGGTCAGGAGCGCGCTCATCATCCTCGAGGTCGTGATCGCCGCCTTGATGATGGCCGGCATCCTCCTCCAGACCCCGAAAGCGACTGGACTGGGCGGCACCATCGGCGGCGGCGACGGCGGGCTGGGCGGCGGTTACCGCACCCGGCGGGGGCTCGAACGCCAGATCTACCTGACCACGTGGATCCTGGTCGTAGCCTTCTTCATCGTCTCGGTCGCCAACATCTGGGTCTCGACTCGTAAGTAGCCGCCCGCTGATCGCTGCGGTGGCCACCCTCCTGGTCGCCTTGACGAGCTCGGCGTGCGACGCGGCCTCAGTGCTGACCAAGCAGGGCCCCCAGCGCGGCGGCACCTTCGTCGAGGCGATGGTCGGTTCGATCTCCTCCCTCAACCCCCTCTTCGCCGGCGACGACAACAGCCGCGAGATCGACAGCCTCGTCTACCGGGGACTGACCAAGGTCAACAGCCAGCAGCAGGTGGTGGGGGACCTGGCGCGCTCGATCGACGTCAGCAGTGATCAGCTGACCTGGACGCTCAAGCTGCGGCCAGACGTCAAATGGGCCGACGGGCAGCCTTTCGGTCCGGACGACGTCCTCTTCACTTATCACCTGATGCAGGACCCGGCCTACAGCGAGGTGTCCGCCCAGTACTGGAAGCAGGTTGAGGTTCAGCTGGCCGCGGTCGACGAGGTGCGCTTCCTGCTCAAAGCCCCGGATGCCTCATTCGGCATCGCTCTCCGCCTGGGTGTCATCCCCCAGCACGTCTTCAAGGATGTACCGGTCGGCCAGGTGGCGGCGGACGTCCACAGCGGGGCTCAGGCCTTCGGCACCGGTCCCTTCACGGTCGCCTCCATCTCTTCCAACCAGCGGGTCGTGACTCTGCGCCGGAATCCGAACGCGCGCCCTCAGCCGTATCTCGACAAGGTCGTCTTCCGCGGCTACCCGACACTGGCCGACGCCGTGGATGCGGTCTCCCATGGCGAGGCCGACGCCGTCGGCTCGCTGCAGTTCCCGCAGCTGGGCTCGCTCACCTCGCGCCCCGACCTCGCCGTGCACGAGGTCAAGACCTTCAGCTTCGCCGCGGTCCTCCTCAACCTCACCCCCGATCTGTCGGTTTACTTCAACCCGCCCGCGGTTCGGCAGGCGATGGTGCAGGCGATCGACCGCCAGCAGCTGGTGCGAGACGCGCTCGAGGGGCGGGCCGACCCGGCACCCGGACCGATCCCGCCGACCGACTGGGCCTTCAACGCCAAGAGCGCGGGAAAGTACCCGTTCGACGCGGTCCAGGCAACCAAAACCCTGCAAGCGGCGGGCTGGGTTCTGCCGCCGGGCGGAAAGGTGCGTCAGCGGCAGGGGAAGGACTTTTCGATCAGCTTGGTGACCGCCGACGCCTTTCCCTTCCAGCAGGTGGCGGATTCGATCGCCAAGCAGCTGGGCGCGGTGGGCATCCAGGTCAGCGTGGAGGCGGTAC
>CAZHAC010000177.1:0-4762 GCA_964529765.1 uncultured Actinomycetes bacterium | reverse complement strand
TGGTAAGCGTATACTTACCGTGCGTGGTGACTTACCAAGTGAATGGGTGGACGGCCCTTGGTGATCCCACTCGCAGGGCGATCTTCGAGCGGCTGGTGGATCGGCCTGGCGCCGTCGGCGAACTGGCGCAAGAGTTGCCGATCAGCCGTCCCGCGGTGTCACAGCACCTTCGGGTGCTGAAGAAGGCTGGGCTGGTGGTCGATCAGCCCGTCGGGAACCGCCGCATCTACCGGGTCGATCCCGGTGGTCTGGCCGCGCTTCGTGCCGATCTGGACCGGTTCTGGGGTAGAGCACTTTCCGCGTACAAGGCAGCCGTCGAGGAGTCGACTCAGGAGGATCGATGAACACTCACACGGAAGACACGGTGGTCAGGTCTTCGATCGTGGTCGAAGCGCCGATCGAACGAGCGTTCCGAGTCTTTACCGAGGACTTCGGCAGCTTCAAGCCGCCCGAGCACAATCTGCTCTCCGCCGAGATCGCCGGGACGACGTTCGAGCCGCGGGTGGGCGGGCACGTGTATGACCGCGGGGTCGACGGCAGCGAGTGCCGGTGGGCTCGAGTCCTGGCATATGAGCCCCCAGACCGCGTCGTCATCAGCTGGGACATCAACCCGGATTGGCGAATCGAGACCGATGTCGAAAAGACGAGCGAGGTCGAGGTGCGCTTCATCTCCGAGGGGCCAGATCGCACACGCGTCGAGCTCGAGCACCGCAATCTCGATCGGCACGGCGGTGGATGGGAGGCGGAGCGCGACGGCGTTGCCGGCAATGACGGGTGGCCCCTCTACCTGAGGCGCTTCGCAGAGGTCGCCCGCGAGGTTGAAGGTGCCTGAGGTACGGATGGTGTCTGAGGACAGAGTGCGCGCAGCACACCGGCGACTCGTCAGGCGAATTCTTGACGGAGATGGGCGCGCACCGCAAGCGAGCCGGCAGCGTGCCTTTGACAACGCCGAACTGGTCGAGCCGCTCCGCGGTGTGATCAACAAGGTCGCACAGAGGCCTTCTGAGATGACCGACCAAGACATAGAACTGGTGAAGGCAGCTGGATGCAGCGAGAACGAGATCTTTGAGCTGGTGGTCTGCGCTGCGATCGGTCAGGCCACCAGACAGTACGAGGCCGGGCTTGCAGCTCTGGATGAGGCGCTAGCGGCTGAGCGAGGAGTAAGCAATGCGTCTTGAGGTTCTCAACAGCGGCTACAGCATCGGCACCAAGATGCTGTTTACGATCATCCGCCTGGCCTCTCGTCATCCGGTGCCTGACGCCGCGAAACTGGTCTTCTACCGCTCGGACTTCTATGGCGGGCCCGCCAAGCAGCTTACCCATGAGGCGATGCGCGGACCGTCGGCATGGTCGATCGCAGATCGCGAGCTGATGGCAGCGTATGTGTCCAATGCGAACCAGTGCGATTTCTGCGTCGGTGCGCACACCGCGACCGCAGCGATGGCGTATCGCGATGCGGCCAAAGTGGCCGCCGTTCTGGACAACCTTGACACCGCCCCGATTGACGAACCTCTTCGGGTAACGCTGCGAATGCTCGGCAAGCTGACCCGCGAGCACGCCGTAACACCGGACGACATGCGCGCGTTGCTTGTCGCCAACGTTTCGCCTGAGCAGATCCGGGACGCACTTGCCGTCTGCTTTGCATTCAACGTGACAGATCGACTGGCCAGTGCGTTCGGATTCGAGGTACTGAGCCCATCAGGTTTCGAAGCCGGGGCCAAGTATCTCCTTAGCCGCGGGTATCGATAGTTCCCGCGGAATACTCGTGGGCCGCCCGAAGAGGTGACGGAGACAGGTTTAGAGGGCCCGCGGTAACCGTTTAGCTCGGGGTGCGACGCGGCGACCCTCTGGCGCGTTGCACCGGCCGTGATCGCGAGAATGGCCGCCGTGCAAAACGGCGCCAGCGCTGACAACGAGCTGGTCGCCGCCGCGGGCGGGGGCGACGAGCGGGCCTTCGACCTGCTGGTCGGCCCGCACGTCGACACGGCATTCCGGCTCGCGATCACGATGCTGCGCGACCGCGCGGAGGCCGAGGATGCGGTCCAGGAGGCAACCCTGCGCGCCTGGCGGGCAATCGGACGCCTGCGCCCAGACTCGAACGTCCGGGCCTGGTTCTTGACCATCGTGGCCAACCACTGTCGCTCGCAGCTGCGCAGCCGCTGGTGGTCGGTGATTCGACTGCCCGACACGGAGCGGCAGGCGGCCGCCGGCGCGGACGACGTGGCAATCGGTCGCAGCGACCTGGCCAGAGCCCTGGGCAGGCTCTCGCCCGACGATCGGTTGGCCGTTTACCTCCGCTACTACGAGGACCTGTCGATCGAGGAGGTGGCCGCCGTCACGCGATCCTCGGTGTCCGCGGCTCGCTCCCGGGTCAGCCGGGCCATCGGCCGGCTGCGGCTCCAGATGAGGGACTCGGAGGTCGAAGCATGAGCGACCGCGACCGCCTGCGCCGGGCCTTCGACGAGCAGTACGACCTCCGTCCCGACCCGGGGCTCCGCCACCGGGCGATCCAGCACGCGGTCAGTGGCGGGCGCGAGCACACCCCACGAGCGTGGGGCTTCGCGCTGGCGGGCGCGATCGCGCTGCTCGTGATCGGAGTGCTCCTCGGCCCTCGGCTGCTCCAGGGAGCGCAGCGGACGCCGATCGGCCAACAGACGCCGACGCCGGCGCCCACCGCGAGCGCACCGGTGCCGCCTGGCCCGTCGCCGCAGCTGATCCGGCCAACCTTCGCCTACGCCCCGACGGCGCGGACGTCGGTTCTGTTCGGGTCCGCTAGCCCGAGCGACCTGACCGGCCAGACCTGGCTCTGGGACGGCACGCATTGGGCTCGGGTGGCTGGCGATCAGCCGCCGGCTCGAACCATGGCTACAGCGGCCTACGACGGCCATGGGATCGTCCTCTTCGGTGGCCAGGGCGCGTGCCCGGCCTCGGGGCCAGGCCCCTGCCCTACGCTCGGCGACACCTGGACGTTCGACGGGCACACCTGGCACCAGGTGCACCCATCGCACTCACCGGCGCCGGCCGTTGGAGCGCTCGCGACGTGGGACCCGACGCTCGGCAAGGCGGTCCTGGTCGTCGACGCGCAGGACGGCACGGAAACCTGGACCTGGGACGGCGCCGATTGGTCGCAGGTGGCTGCGCCGGTGCGCGGTGGCTTCAGCGCCGTCGGTGGCGCGCTCGGATACGACCCGGTAAGCCGGCGGGTCGTCTTCTATGGGCAGTTGGTCCGGCTGAACAGCCCGACCTCGACCCCTGTGACCTGGACCTTCGACGGCCGGCAATGGACGCAGCTGGCTGCCGGTCAGCCCGGCGTTCGCCAATTCCCGGTGTTCGGCGATGACGGTTCGCACCTCTACCTCTTCGGAGGTGCCGATGCCAATGGGCAGACGCTCAACGACACCTGGGTGTGGCAGGGCTCGTCGTGGCAGCCCGTCCCCACCGCCAACCGGCCGCCGCCTCGCACCGAGGCGCGTATGGCCTCCGGCCCGGGCTTGGTCATCCTCTACGGCGGCGCCGCGTCGGAGACGCAGACCAACGCCGCCGCTCTCGCCGACACCTGGTCGTTCGATAGCCGCGACTGGACCCAGCGCGCGGGCTAGCCGGCAGGCCGGCACAGCTTAGCGAGAACCTAATCGGAGCTCCGAGCGAGCGGCTAAGGCTCGTCGCTACGGATAGTCTTCTTCCTGCTCCTCGATCTCGTCCTCTTCGTCCTCTTCGTCCTCGGAGTCGATCTCGACCTCGACGGCTTCAACCAACTCAGGATCACAGCCGAAGTCGATGATCTGACCGGCGAGGAGGGAGTCGCGAATGCTTTTTCCAGTCGTCTCGTCGCGCGTCGCGAACGTCACACGGACGTCCGGATGCCCCTGGCGTCGCCCTTCGAAGTGCCACGTTTCGTCCTCGTCCTTGCCCAGGAACGAATCGACGAGCACAACGAGCGGTTCGTTATCCATGGTCCGAACGATAAGCCCTGCCTTCGTCGGTCGAGGGGGCACGCTGAAAGGTCCACGAGAGGTGGGCCTGTAGTCCGCGACCGATGACCAGAATTGGTCCTGGGTGGATCCGTACCAGCCGGAGCAGTGGCACGACTTCTACCTCGCCACCGCCAGCGCCGCGGGGGCGTTGGCGGGCCTGCTGTTCGTGGCTCTTTCGTTGCACATGCGGTACATCGCGACCGCGACCCGATACCGAGACATGGCCCGGGGAAGCCTGATCAGCCTGGTGGTGGCTCTCGTCCTGAGCCTGTTGGTACTGGTGCGTCAGCCGGTGCCGTGGCTCGGCATCGAAGCGGCGTTCGCCGGCTTTGCCTACTTGGCCGGCGTCGGCAGCCAGCAACTGCTCTTGTTGCAGCGCAGGGGATGGCGCATGCCGCGCGGTTGGCTTGTTCGGTCGGTCGGCGGTCACCTGCTGGGATTGATCGGATTGGCCACCGGAATTGGCATCTCGCTCCAGATCGGTCCAGGCTTGTACGCCATGGCCACAACCGTTGTGGTGATCATGCTCTGGAGCCTGTGGAACGCGTGGGTGCTGGTCGTCGGGGTCGCGGACGAGGAGATCGAGGCAGAAAAGAAAGCGCGATCCGCGCCTCCTCGCTGACCGGCGGTCCGGGCGCATGTGTTACTGCCTCATTTTTCCACTCGAGCCGAATCGGAGCCGCTACCGGTCGGACGAGAGCCAGGCCCCGATCTGTGCCCGCGACTTGAATCCGAGCTTGTCGAGGATGTGGCCGACGTGCGTGGCGACCGTGCGCTCGGAGATGAAT
>CAZHAC010000176.1:0-4779 GCA_964529765.1 uncultured Actinomycetes bacterium | reverse complement strand
TCTCGGTGGCGGTCGCACGCGAGATGTGCCGCCTGGCCGGGGTGAAACAGGACCCGTCAGTCGCGCTGAGCGATGGCTCGGGCCTGGGGCGCTTCGAGGCGATGCTGCGCGCGCAGGGCGGGCGTCTCGCTGAAGGACTGCCGGTGGCTCCGGTGCAGGTGGCGCTGGCTTCGCCGGCCGCCGGCTGGGTGGAGGCCATCGACGCACTCGAGGTGGGCCTCGCCTGTGTGGGGCTGGGCGCTGGGCGCACGCGCAAGGACGACCGGATCGATCCGGCGGCCGGCATCGTGATCGACGCGCCCGTGGGCGCCTGGGTCGCCGAGGGCGATGCTCTGGCCACCATCCACGCCCGCGACCGCCACACCGCAGTCGCGGCCTCCCCTCGCCTGGCCGGCGCCTGGCGCATCGTGGACCACGAGGTCGCACGGCCACCCCACGTGCTGGCGCGGGTGGACCGGGACGGCGTGCACAAACTGGCCTAGCTGAGATTCACCTAGCCGTAGACTTTCCGGCCAGTGCCTGAGGAACGGAAGTACCACGTCGGCCTTGCTCAGGGCGAGGTCGGGCAGTACGTTCTCATACCAGGCGACCCGTTCCGGACGGCCCTCATCGCCAGGTACTTCGACGGCGCCGAGGAGAAAGCCTTCTCCCGCGAGTACCGCACGTTCACCGGCACGGTGGACGGCGTAGCCGTCTCATCGACCTCCAGCGGCATCGGCGGCCCCTCGGCGGCGATCGCGGTCGAGGAGCTGAGCGAGCTGGGGACGCACACCTTCCTGCGCGTCGGGACCTGCGGCGCCGCCCAGCCTGGGATCAGGATGGGCGACCTCGTTATCGCGACCGGCGCCGTCCGGACCGAGGGCACGCCAGATGCCTACGTTCCGAAGGCCTTCCCCGCGATCGCACACCCGCACGTGGTCCAGGCGGCGGTCGAGGCCGCCGAAGAGGCGGGCGCGCCCTACCACCTCGGGATCATTCGCTCGGTGGACGCACTCTACTCAGACCTCGTACCCGGCCGGATGCCGCGCCGCGAAGAGCTCGAGCTCGAGCTCGAGGTCTACAAACGCGCGGGAGTGGTCGCCAACGACATGGAGTCGAGCACGATCATGATCGTCTCCTCGCTCCGCCGCTTGCGCGCGGGCGTGATCCTGCTCTGCGTGGACGAGCTCGGCGCCGGTGAGATCCATCACCTCGACCCCTCCTACATGGACCGGATGCTACGGGTCGCGGTGGACGCTATCCGGAGGCTGGTGAGAAGAGATGCCGCTGCACGTAAGTGATCACCCTCTCGTCGCCGACTGCCTGGCCGGTCTTCGAGACCGCTCGACCGAGCCCGACGAGTTTCGCTCGCTTTCCAACAAAGTCATCACGCTGCTGCTCCACGAAGCGACGCAGACTCTGCCCACGCGGCAGACGCTGGTGACGACGCCTCTCCGCGAAGCCGCCGCGTCCTTGATCGGCGCCGAGGTGGTGGCCATACCTGTGCTGCGCGCGGGCCTCGGCCTGCTCGGTCCGGTGCTCGACCTGCTGCCCAAAGTCAGCGTGGGGTACGTCGGTTTGGAGCGCGACGAGGAGACGGCGGTGGCGCGGATCTACTACCAGAAGCTGCCGCGGCTGGAAGGGAAGATCCCGCTCCTGCTTGATCCGATGCTGGCCACGGGAGGCTCGGCCGCCCAGGCGCTCGACCTCATCAAGTCGGCCGGCGGCAGAAACCCGCGCATGATCTGTGTAGTCGCAGCGCCAGAGGGGGTGCGCACGCTCGAGTCTCGGCACCCGGAGGTCGAGATCTTCACAGCCGCCCTCGATGAGGGTCTGAACGACCGCGCTTACATCGTGCCCGGGCTCGGCGACTACGGAGACCGCCTGTTCGGGACGGTGGGATGAATCGGGTTGACCAGCTGCGGCAGCGTGTGCGGGCAGCCAGGGCCCGTCTGGATCGGATCCGGGCGACCGGGCCCGGCGAGCTGGGCGCGCCCGACCCGGCCTCGGGCGAGCGGTGGCATCGTGGCAACGTGCTCGGGCACGTCGCCGAGATGATCGGGTTCTGGACCGACCAGGCCCGCGCCGTGCTGGGCGGGGCGCGGGTGGCCGGGAGAGGCGAAGCCGGAAATCAGCAGCGGCGCGAGGGTGTGGATCGCGGATCGATCCTGGCCGAGGCCGATCTGCGCGCTGAGGTCGCGCTCGGCCTCGACCGCCTGGATGCCCTTCTGAGCGAGGTGACGCCCGACGACCTCGAGAAGCCGATCCTTTACCGAAGCCGGTCGGGAGAGTCGGAGACGACGCTCGGCGAGTTCATCGAAACCATTCTTGTGCGCCATCTGGAGGAGCACCTCGATCAGCTGGAGGAGCTGACGTAGGCGACGATCTCCGGGCTCGCGTCCTCCGCGACGTCGTCGAGCACGTGCCACGTGACGCGCGCGAGACGGCGGCGCGGCGCAGGGTAATCGGCGAGCTGGCCCGGCTCGCGCGCCCGTTCGAGCGGGATGCCGATCCGACGCACATCACCGGCTCGGCGATCGTGACCGGCGCCCGGGGCGTCGTGCTCCATCGGCACAAGCTGCTGGGCTTGTGGCTGCAGCCCGGCGGACATGTCGATCCGGGGGAAGCGCCCTGGGAGGCCGCCGTCCGCGAGGCCGCCGAGGAGACGGGACTCGACGTTCGCTTCGCTGGCGGCGGCCCGGCGCTCGTGCACGTCGACGTGCATCTCGCCCCTCATGGCCACACCCACCTCGACCTGCGCTATCTGCTCGTCGCTCCCGATACCGATCCGCGCCCGCCCGTAGGCGAGTCACAGGAGGTGGCCTGGTTCGGCTGGGAGGAGGCGATTGCGCTCGCCGACCCGGGATTGGTGGGCGCTCTCAGGCGGCTCCGCCCCAGCAGCGTCGGGCCTCTTCGCCCAGACCTTCGACCACGCTGGTGAAGGCGTGGCGGCGTTCGAGCCTTGCGCCGGGAAAGGTCTCTCTGAGCAGCCGCTCGAAGGCCGGGATCTGGGATGAGCCTCCGGTGGAGATCACGGCCTCGACTTCGTCCCGTTTCGAGCGCGCCTTGTCGAGCGCCCGCAGGAGCGCCGCCCGGACCTCATCCAGCTCTGGGCGGATGCAGGACTCGAAGTAGCGTCGGGTGACCGGGACGTCGACGCCCAGCCGCGGGTAGCTCACGCGCGCCGATTCGGCGTTCGAGAGCTGGATCTTGGCACCCTCGATCGCGCCGTAGAACCCGAGCGCATTTCCTTCGAAGAGAATCCGGCGGGCGAGATCGGCGGCCGCACCGCCGTAGCGTTCGAGCAGGGGCGGGACCCCGGGATCCGTGAGAAGCAGGCGGACGCCGCTCAAGGAGCGCATCTCGTTGAAGAGCCAGCTGGGCAGGGAGTCGAGACCGAGGGCCGGCCCGATCCGCTGCTCGAAGAGGACCTGATCGAGGCGCTCGCCGCCCACCGCCACGCCTTCCAGGCTGGCGACGTGGCCGGACGCGTCCAGGACCGCGACGTCGAAGGTGCCGCCGCCAAAGTCGGCGGCCAGAGTGACCCCGCCCGCGCCCGCGTCGCCCGCCGAGCGCAGAGCCGCCTCTGGCTCCGGGAGGAAGGCGAACTCTTCGAATCCGGCCATGCGCGCGGCCTCGGCCAGCCGCTCGAGACCGAGCTCGTGGTCGGTCGCGAGCCCCTCACCGGCGAACACCACCGGATGGCCGAGAACCACGCGCCGCAGCGGCACACCCGCGACCGCCTCAGCGGTCGAGCGCAGGCGTGCGAGGACGACGGCGACCAGGTCCGGCGCAGAGAAGTCGGTGCACCAGGAGTTGGTCCCCGTGAAGCCCGACTTGGCCAGGTCGTGTTTGACCCCGCTGATCAGTCGCGCGTCGTTGCAGCCACCGTCTCGGCGGAACTGCAGGCACTCCGATACCCCGTAGGGCGCCAGCGAGCAGTGGCCGCAGCTGGTGCGGACGTGCCCGGTGGCGAAGAAGCGGTCGACCGCCTCACGTCCGGCACGGCGCTCGCCCTCGCGGTGAAGGTAGACGATCGAAGGCAGGACGGGGAGCGAGGGCTCGGCGCGCACCACCTCGACGCGGTCGCGCCAGGCGAGGGCGATCGCGCTGTTGCTGGTGCCGAAGTCGATGCCGCAGCCGGCGACGGGGTTCACCCGCGGGAGTCTAGGGGTTAGGGTTCCGGGTTCGCCAGGGCGGTGCTTTTGCCCACGGATGCACGGTGTTGCTCGCGCTGGGGGCGTGCGTTTGCCCACGGATGACGGTTTTTCGGGGGCTGAGGGGCGCCCGCACTTGACTTGGAGTCGGTTGCGTGCGACCGGAGTCGCCCGCACTTGACTTGGAGTCGGTTGCGTGCGACCGGAGTCGCCCGCAACCCTGGGTTTCCCTTCGGGCCTCCGGCCGCCCGCCGGGCGGCGGGGAGGTGGTATCACGGGCGACCCCGAAACCAATCGTAGGCGCCCCGGACTGCGCAGGAACCGGCCGCCGGGAGGCGGTGTAGGTCAGGTATGAAGCGCCTTGTCCTGTTCCCGATGGTGCTCCTCGTCCTGTTGTCACCGGTGCTCCTGGCAGGGGCCTGCGGCCAGTCCGGCAGCGCTTCGCCTAAAAGTGGCCTGGCAGCCGCAACGCCGCGGGCGGCAAACGGCATCGCCTACGTCCTCGCCGAGGCGGGGAAGAGCGTCGTACCCATCGACCTGGCGACGGCGGCCGCGGGCCCGGCGCTGCCGCGCGGTGTCCTCAGCCCGGACGGGCACAAGCTGTACGCCGTTAGCGGGTCCAATCTGAGCGTCATCGACACGT
>CAZHAC010000175.1:0-4844 GCA_964529765.1 uncultured Actinomycetes bacterium | reverse complement strand
GGCCTCCTCACCGAAGTGGGGCAGCAGCAGTCCAAACTTCATGGCTTCCTCCAGAGGGTTGCTCGATCAGCCGTGGAACCAGGTATGGCTCTCGGCCCGCCCATCCGACTCCCGGACGAGCACGTTGTCCGCCGCCAGGTGACGCTCGAACCAGTCGACGATTCGGGGCGTGACGACCCCGGCGTAGCGGTCGTAAGCGGCGTAGTGGGTGGTGTGGCGCTGCATCACGAGCGCCTTTGGCCCCTTCGCGGCTTCGTAGAGCGCGATCGCGTGATCGGTTGGGGTGGTGGCGTCGCCCTCAACCGCCACGATCAGCAGCGGTGTGGTCATCCCCTCGGCCGCCGCCAGCGGCCGGTACTCGAGGATCTCGTCGGCCGCGGCCAGCGAGATGGCGGTTGGTATACGAGTGTCGACGTCTGCTTTAACCGCAGTCGCGCGGCGCTCGCGTGTTGGCACCATGATCTCTTCACGGGGATGGACGAGTCGGCCCTGCCCGGTCAGCGCGCGCTGCCGGCGGTCCTCGTCGAGCATCCCGAGGTAGGCGAGCCAGTCGTCCTCGCTCCGCATCCGGTGCAGCCAGTCGCGGCCGTCGGCGACGGGCAGCTGGCTCACCACGGCACGTACGCGCGCGTCAGTGGCACCGAGAAGAATCGCGTTCCCGCCGCCCGTGCCCCCGCTCCCGAAGACGCCGATCCGGTCCGCGTGAACGTCGTCCCGACTGGAGAGGTAGGTGACGGCGGAGACGAGGTCCTCCAGCTGCATGCGGGGTGACAGCCGGGAGCGGTCGCCCTCCGAGTCGCCGAATCCGCGATAGTCGAAGATCAGCACGCCCAAGCCGGCGGCGGTCAGCGCCTCGTGGTACTGCAGGTACAGCCTGGCGTCCTTGAGTCCCAGCCAGCCTGGGCCCTGGACGACCGTTCGCAGCGGCCCGTCAACGATGTCCGGCGTGCGCCAGAGCCCCGACAGCCGGCAGCCATAGCTGTAGAAGTGCACCGGCTCCTGCTTCATTGCGTGCTCCCGCCAACCCCACGAAACGCGAGCGTTTCGCGGGAACCCCTTGTGCGCTTCGGATATTGGATACAGGAATCATATTCACCAGACGGCAGTCTGGCTAGCTAGAAATGGCGCTAACTCCTGCGGCTTCCGTTCTGGACAGGCTCGGCCGCCAGCTCGCCTTCGGCTGCGTTGGCCTGCTCGAGCATCGCCGACAGCTCGTCGCGGACATTCGCCAGGTGGGCCGCCAGCCACTCCACCGCGCCTTCCTCATCCCCCTCGCGCGCGAACTCGAGCAAATCCGCATGCACCGGGTGGCCGCCCTCGTGACCCACGACTCGGCGCCGGAGCCAGTAGCGACCGACGTCGCTGCGGAGCCGCTCGATCAGGTTCACAAGGAGTGGATTGTCGTCCGCCGCATAGAGCTCGCGATAAAAGGCGATGCGGGCTCTGACGAATGCGTCGCCGTGCTCACGGTCGAGGGTCTTGGCCAGCGACTCCAGCTTTCTGAGCCTTTGCGGCGTCATGTTCCGAATCGCTTTTCGAAGCGCATGGCTCTCGAGCACTATCCGGAGCTCGTAGATCTCGCGCATCTGCTCGACGGTGAGCATGCTGACGACAGCCCCGCGGTGTGGGCGAAACTCGATCAGCCCGTCCGACTCCAGCTGGAACAGTGCGGAGCGGATGGGAATCCGGGAGATCCCGAGGCTGTCCGCCAGCGCGTCCTGACGGAGATGTTCGCCGGGTGCGAGGACGCCGGCCAGTATCGCCTCGCGAAGCACCGAATAGGCCATGTCGCCGATCGTCATGTACTGTGAACGGGCTCTTTGGGCAAGCGCAGAAAGGCGCTCGGTTGCGCCACTCTCCGACCCACCGCGGTCAACCCTGTGCGGCATCGCTCTCCTTGAACAGTCTCCAAACGCGTTCCGGCGTCAGCGGCAGCTCCCGTGGGTAACGCCCGGCGGCGCGGCCGACGGCTGACGCCACGGCTCCTCCGATTGGATTCCCGGCGCCCTCGCCTGCCCCTTTGGCGCCGTAGGGTCCAATCCCATCTCGGCGCTCCACCAGCAGTTGTTCCATCATCCTCGGCACGTCGTGAAACCGTGGCACACGGTAATCGACAACGTTCGGATTGACCAGCATCTCGCCTTCATAGACGAGTTGCTCGTAGAGAGCAGCGCCGAGTCCCATCATAGCCGCGCCCGCATCCTGGCCATGAACGAGGGCCGGGTTGATGGCGAATCCGACGTCGCCGACGGTGGTCAGCCGGTCGACGCTCACCACACCCGTCTCCTCATCGATCCCGACTACCACCCCGCTGCACCCGATCTCCCAGAAGGGGGGCATCTTCTTGAATTCGCCACCGCGACGCACGAGCCCGCTGCCCGTCACCTCGGCCTCGGCCCCAAACCACTGTTTGATCGCTTCCGCAAAGGCCACGAAACGACCGTTGACGCGAACGCCCCCGGGCGCATCCTCGACCTGCGCCACCGCAACCTGCTCAACCTCAGCGGCGGCCTCTCTGATCCGCCGGCGGGCGTCGCGGCAGGCGTCCTGGAGAGCGCGCCCGGCCAGGGTAGTCGTCCGGCTGGCACCGGTCGTTCGCTCATAGGGCGTGACCCCGGTATCGGAGGCGACGACGGTCACCTGGTCGGCGTTGAGTCCCAGCTCTTCGGCGATGATCTGTGCCAGCACCGTGCGGCTGCCCTGACCCAGCTCGGTGGCGCCGGTGAGCGCGGAAGCCGATCCGTCGGCGTGAATCCTGACCATGGCGGTCGAGACCGGGAAAGCGCCTGCATCCGATGCCGAGAGCCCGAAACCGGCGTGGCGATCAGGGCCTGGGTTCGGCCAGCCGAGGGACTCCGCGAGCAGGTCGAGGTCGGCCGCCAGGTCGGCGTCCAGGCCGCGCTTGCCGGGCAGTATCTCTTCGCCCGGACGCACGAGGTTGAGCAGCCTCAGCTCGACGGGATCGATGCCCAAACGATCCGCCGCCTCGTCCATCTGCGTCTCGCCGCCCAGGTTTCCCTGTGGCGCGCCGAAGCCGCGGAGCGAGCTGGCGGGCACCGTGTTCGTAAAGACGGCGCGCACGCGCGCGCGTAAGGCCTCGAGTCGGTAGGGGCCGAAGCAGCGATTGAGCGCCTTTTGCGCCACGACCGGGCTGTTGTCGGTGTAGGCGCCCGAGTTGAGGATCATGTCGACGTCACGTGCCAGGAGCCGCCCCTCTTTCGTGAAGCCCGATCGCATCCTGATCACCGCGCTGTCGGAGCGCGTCGTGAGGATTGCCTCCTCCACGCTTAGCTGAACGCGCACGGGGCGCTGCACGAGCCAGGCGCCCACCGCCGCCAGGGGCTCGACCTTGGTGTACGACTTGGTGCCGTAGCCACCGCCGACGAAGGGAACGATCACCCGGACTCGCGCCAGCGGCAGGCCGAAGATGCGCGCGAGGTCGTTGCGAACCATGTACGGGTGCTGAGCGCTCGAGTAGACGACTAGGTCGCCCTGCTGGAATTCGGCGAGCGCGTTGTAGGGCTCCATCGCGTAGCCGTAGAGCATCGGGTAGCGGTACTCGCCTTCGATCACCAGGTCCGCTCGCGCCAGCGCCTCCTCGAGGTCTCCCCAACCGAGCTCGTTTTGCGCGCAAACGTTTCCGGTCAGCTCTGGAGCCCCGGAGTCAAACCCCTCGTCCCCGACCCGCTGGCCGCGAACCGGGTGGAGAACCGGCGCCTCGGGGACCAGAGCCGCCTCGGCGTCGATCAGGGCCTCCAGCTCTTCGTAGTCGACATTCACGAGCTCGGCCGCCTCGGCGGCTGCGTGGGGCGTCTCGGCGATGACGAGAGCGATCGGCTCCCCGATGAAGCGGACGGTGTCGATGGCCAGGATCGGATGGTCGAGGACCACGTGGCCGTAATAGGGCACCAGGGCCGCCAGGTCGGCGGCAGTGATGACACGGACCACGCCTGGGCTGGCGGCGGCCTCCTCGGTCTCCACCCCAAGAAGGCGCGCGTGGGCGCGGTTTGAGCGGACGACGTGCGCGTGGAGCATTCCCGGCAGCGTCAGATCAGACGCGTAGCGAGCGCTCCCCGTGACCTTGGCGACGCCGTCCGCGCGCGGCACCGACTGCCCGGCGATCCGGTACTCGCTCATCCCTTGCCCTGACGCTCCGCCGCCATCTGCACGGCTTCGACGATGGACGCGTAGCCGGTGCAACGGCAGATGTTGCCCGCCATCCAGTGCAACACCTGCTCCCGGTCGGGGTCAGGCTGCTCCGCGAGAAGGGCGGTCGCGCTGAGGATCATGCCCGGGGTGCAGAACCCGCACTGGAAGGCGCTGCACTCGATGAACGCTTCCTGCACGCCGGTCAGCTCGCCATCGCGGGCCAGGCCCTCGATGGTCGTCAGCTCGCGTCCCTCGGCTTCCGCGGCCAGTGTGGTGCAGGCGCTGTATGGAAGCCCGTCCACGAGAACCGTGCAGGCGCCGCAGACCTCCATGTCGCAGCTCAACTTGGTTCCGGTGAGACCGCTGTCCCGGAGCGCGTCGATGAGAAGCGTGCGATCCTCGACCACAAAGGCGCGATCGGTTCCGTTGACGCGTGCCCGGATGGTGCGTCCGCTCATGCCACCTCCTCGAGCAGGCGCCGGACCAGGACCCCGGTCAGATGCGCCTTGTACTCCGCGGATCCCGCAAGATCGTCGACCGGCGCCACCGCGGCGCTCGCCGCGTCACCGATCTCCCGGGCTGCCTCAGCCACGGCGGCACCGGCGAACTCGGACAGATCGAGCCGCCTTGGGGTTTCCTCGACTGCTCCCAGGACGACGGTCGGCGCGCCGGCAAAGCGGCCATCGAGCACGCTG
>CAZHAC010000174.1:0-4918 GCA_964529765.1 uncultured Actinomycetes bacterium | reverse complement strand
TGAAGCACGCCGCCGAGAAGGAGTACCGAGAGCTCGAGCGGCGCGAGCAGGCCTACCGCGAGGGCCGCCCGCCGCCGGATGTTGCCGGCCGGGTCGTGATCCTGGTCGACGACGGCCTGGCCACCGGGTCGAGCATGCGGGCGGCGATCGCCGCCCTCAAGGCGCGCCACCCCAAACAAATCGTGGTCGCCGTCCCGGCCGCCCCGAAGTCGACCTGCCGCGAGCTCCAGGCCTACGTAGACGACGTCGTCTGCGCGACCACACCCTCACCCTTCTTCGCGGTCGGCCGCTCTTACTGGGACTTCGACGAGGTGAGCGACGAGGAGGTTCGCGACGTCCTTAGAGAGGCGGCTCGACAGCTCAAGCCCGCGTCGTAACTTGACAGAGGAGTCCCGACGGAGTTGGTCAGCCGTAGAGGAGGGCACGAGCCATGGTCGAGCAGAAGATCGAGGGCCAGGGCAAGGAACCTGAGCACACGCACCCGGCTCAGGTCCACTCGCACGACCACTACCACGTGTCCCACTACCACAAGAGCGGCCCGATGGGGGCGCTAGGCGAGTGGGAGCATCGAACCTTCTGGCATACACATGAGCACAACCACGCCGAGCTCAAGCACAGCCATGACTTCAGCCGGGGCGAGGAGGACGACCAGCACGGCAAGCTGGCCCACGTCCACGACCACGTAAAGCCTCAAGCGCCGCCCGGCTAAGGGCCGGCCCCCTCGATCCTTTGCGCAAACAGCCGCCGGACGTCCATCGGCAGCTGGCTCAAGGTGTCGAGCACCTCCTTCCTCGACACCACCTCCCGCACTGTCGTGAGGACCGCCCTCACCACGTCCTCCGCCTCCTCCGGTTGGAGAGCCGGCACCTTGGCGCGAACGCGGCGGACGAAGTCCTCGGCCCCGAAGACCTCCGGGTACTCGGCTGACTTCGCCATCCAGCTCAGCAGCTCAGGGGGAAGCTCGGCCGCCACGTCCTCGGCCTCGCCGCCGCTGATCCGTTCCGCCAGCGTCGAGACCGTCGCCTGGGTTGCCAGTTCGGCGAGCGGGCGGTCGAGCCCGGTGCGCTCCTGCACATGTTCGAGAAACTCGTCATACGTCATCCGGGTGGGCGGCCTCGACCACAGCCACAGATCCCGATAGCCGGGGTCGCGCCACATCTCGGCCGCCACGTCTCGGTACTCGCCCGTGCTCACGGCTTCCCGGACCGTGCTGAGGACGGCCTGGACGTGCTCGCGCGCCTCCGGCTCGGGCACCTTCTCGCGCTCCGCGACCAGGTGAACGAACTCGCCGGCGCCGTACTCACGCCCATGCGCAGGTACCTGCTCGAGGGTCGGCTTGACCTGACGCGGAAGCTCGCTCGCCAGGTCGCGAGCCTCCTTGGCGCTCAGCCTTTCCCCGAGTACCGAGAGCACCACCTGTGTCGGCCTTTCCGCCTCCGGCGGCTCGAGGCCGGCCTTTTCGGCGACCCGATTGAGGAGTTCCGGGTAGTTCATCTCCTCCGTTCACCACCCTACGCCGGCCCCGTCTGTGTCGGCCGCGTTCGCTGCGCTTGACTCAGCCAGGCCCGGTGCTACCTTGATTCAAAAGCGGCGGCCATCTGGTGAACAGGGGGTGGACAGCGATGGCTCTCTACATGACTCAATTCGCCTACACGCCGCAGGCGTGGACCGCGCTCACGAAGAAGCCCGAAGACCGTGGCGCTGCCTTCGGGCAGCTCGTAGAGAAGTTCGGCGGCAAGCTCCACAACATCTACTACTGCTTTGGCGAGTACGACGGTGTCCTCATCTACGAAGCGCCTGACAACGAGACCGCCACGGCGGCCATCATCGCCGCCGTCACCCCTGGCCACCTGAAGGCGACCAAGACCACCGTGCTCTTCACGATGGCGGACGAGATGAGGATCCTCGAGCGCGCCGGCGGAGCCACCTACGCCGCCCCCACGGGCTAACCAGGGCGTGCGGTAATCACTCGCGGGCTCCCCTGGCGCGGATCGGCAACAGCCGCCTTCTTCGCGTGGCCGCCGCGCGCCGGTGCGGGAGATACGAACGGTCCCCCAACCACTGGGTCGGAACGACCGCCAGCCAATCCGAGACCTGGTTTAAGGGGAACGCATACTTCGCGCGCTGCTTTGCGAAGGCGGCCCAGGCCTCATCTCGTGGCTTGATGTGGTATCCGAACTTCTCGAGGCGGTCGAGCACCACGTCGAACTCCTCCCGCTCGATGTACGGATGGTCCGACGATTGCAGCTCGAAGTACCAGCTCATGTCCTCGACCAGGTGATTGCCGACGGTGAACATGAGCCGCGCTGTCCCCTGCGCATCGTCATCAAGCGCTGTCATGCAGAGAGTGGCGGCATCCATCATCGCCCCGAAAGAGTGGATCCACGCTTCGTTGTCGTGGCTGGACCGGAAGTAGAAGAGGATCGGATAGGCGAGGTGGCTCTCGAGGACCGCCGCCGCCCAGCGCTTCCAGTCGTTGAAGGTGCTGCTCAATTCCTGAACCAGCCCGCGCTTGCGAGCGGTCTCTAGAATCTGCACTCCGGCCGGAGGCGCACCGGCCATCGCATCAAGGGTCACGACCATCTCCTCTCGGGCCTGGAAGGACGAGTAGAGCGAGAAGAGCAGCGTGATGGCCAGGGCCGCCACGAGGACGCCGGTCGCACTCTCCGCCACGCTCGCGATGCGTGCACCGACGCCGATCGGGAGGATCTCTCCGTAGCTGAGAGGCGTCAGGGTGGTCGCCGAGAAGTACAGGGAGTCGCCCAGGTTCTCGGCGGCCGGACGAAACTGATCGCGAAGGCCGTTCATGACGAGGGCGTAGCCGATCCATAAGGCCACCAGCCAGGTGGCGAAACTTGAGAGCACGCCGACGGGCCCGAAGGCCGCCAGCCAGCGCTCTCTCCAGGGCAGGTCCGAGCTCCGCATCCCGATCCAGCGCCACAGCTGCCATTCGTACCGGAGCGACGGCCGGACCAGGCTCGTCTTGTTGACGGCGGGTCGCGGCAGGATGATCGCCTGAAACAGGTCGTAGAAGATGACCAGGATGATGGCGATGCCCACCGCCACCTCGACCCACTGGAGTGCAGTCAGGATTCCGTCTCCATGTCCATGGGCTTGGCGACAGCCCGAAAGGCGAGTCGGACTCCCTCCACTCTATCCGTTGACGGGGCCGCTCAGAGCGCGGCCGTCACCGTGCCTTGCGCGGTCTGGACCGGGTACTGACGGAATTGGGAGACCGCGGCTTCATCGACGGATTGGCCCGGGAACGCGACAGCAAGCCGTCCCACTCGCCCGGCGGCTGCTCCTTCACCTTCCCAGGCTGCCGGCCACCGCCTCGCTCAACCCTCCCTTCGCGATTCATGGACCTGGGATCATACGGCCGAAGGCCGGCATCGCAGCGCTCTAATGGCCGCATGAACGGCCTGCTCGAACTCGTGCTGGAGGTCGCGGACCTGGAGGCGTCGCTCGCCTTCTACCGCGACCTGCTTCGCCTCGAGCTCGTCGAGCGCTGGCCACCTCCCCGCGAGGCCGCATGGGTGGGAATCGGCCGCAACGCCGTCCTCGGCCTCTGGCCGCCCAGCTCAGGAGGCGAGGGGGTGGCGATTGCCGGATCCCGCGGCGGCAGCCACGTCCACTTCGCCGTTTATGTCGAGCCAGGCAGCCTCGACGCCTGGCAGCGCCGGCTGGAAGACACAGGTATCAAGGTCGAGGGACCCGTCGAGTTCTCGCCCGGCAACCGGTCCATCTTCGTCAGCGACCCCGACCAGAACGTGGTCGAGCTGGCTGACTGGGAAGTGGACTGGGCCGGCAACCGCGTGACTGGCTAGCTGGCGGAGTAGTCGAGCTTCGGGAAGTCTGACTCAGCCCCGCGCCCTTCGGGCGTCATGTCGAGCACGCTCCAGATTGGCCAGATCGAGTCGACGTGCCGGGGGTCCTCGCCCTCATCTCGCGGAGCGAACATGAGCTCCGTAGCCCATGAGTGCCGGATCCCCTGGCCGTCGCGGACGAACACGTTCAGGATGGGCAGCTGCTCGCCCTCCGGCGTCTCGGCGTGGTAGTCGCGGTTATAAGCGTTGTTGCGCGAGGAGAGGAGCCGCAGGTGCCGCCAGCCGCGCTCCCCCGCGAAGTTGTGGATGCGCTCGGGATCCGACTTCGCGACTACGGCCAGGTTGAGCCGCTGGGCGAGATGGGGCGCGGCGCCGTCGAGTGAGTCGAGGATCGAGGTGCAGGACGGGCATGGGGTTTCGGCCAGCGGCAGCCGGGCCGTCTCGCCACCCGCAGGCCCAGGCCTCGTGTCGCCCGACGAGCGCGGGAACATGAAGCTGTAGATGACGAGCGTGTCCTTGCCCGGCGCGAAGAGCTCGGAGAACCTCAGCTCACCACCGCCGGGGACGGCCTCCTCGAAGCGGTAGTCGTCGGGGACGGCCCCGCCCGCCGGCAGCGCGCGCCGCTGTCTGGCGACGCGCTCGATCGCACGCCGGAGCTCGATCTCGGCCTCCAGCAGCCGGTTACGTTCCTGGCGGTACTCGCCGGACTCGCCGGGGAAGCGGATGCCAGGGTCTACGGGCACCGAGCTCGACTCTACGCCAGCACTCCGCAGGCAGCCCTCGACGGCCCGGGGAGTGCGCCGACAAGCCGAATATGTCGCATTCGGTCTAGCCCTTGAGCGCGGGCTGCTCCTTGGCAGCCTTCCCTAGCTCCTCGAAGGCGGGGCCGGTCAGGCATTTTCGCGTACCCAATCGATAGTCGAAATGGAGAAGCG
Organism: uncultured Actinomycetes bacterium; assembly: GCA_964529765.1. GTDB lineage: Bacteria > Chloroflexota > Dormibacteria > Dormibacterales > Dormibacteraceae > CAZHAC01. The sequence goes on along the minus strand of CAZHAC010000174.1, from coordinate 156 downwards.
ACTAGCACCCTCCAGTTCGCAGCACTGAGCGAATGCGAATCGATCCCACCGACGGCGCATTGTAGATAGGAAGCGCCTGACGATCCAGAGCAATCAACCGGCCGTGCTGGAAAGGAACGTGTGAGGCTCCCCTGGCTCCACTATCACGACGCTGCC
>CAZHAC010000173.1:0-4925 GCA_964529765.1 uncultured Actinomycetes bacterium | reverse complement strand
GAAACCGAGGCCGCGGCCGCCGACGGGGCGGCTGCCGTCGGCGTCGACTATGAGGAACTGCCGTCCGCGGTAGAGCTCTTCGACGCCATCGCCGAAGGTGCCCCGCGTGTCCTCGACGAACGCGAGTCCGCGGTCGACGACGCGGGTGCACACGGGACGGCCGTAGCGGTAGCCGCTACCGAGGACCGCCACCACAACGTCACCTCGCACGTCGTTTTCGAGCGCGGCGACGCGACCGCCGCTCTCAGCTCGGCCGCACGCGTGGTAAAGGGACGCTGGACCTCCCCACAGGTCCACCAGGGCTTCCTCGAGCCGCATGTCGCGATCGCCCGCCCGGAGCCGGATGGCGGCTTCACGATCTGGACCTCGACGCAGGGCCAGTTCCTGACCCGGCAGGAGACGGCCGGTGTCCTCCAGGTCCCGATGAGCTCGGTCCGCATCGTGCCCATGGCGGTGGGCGGCGGCTTCGGAGGCAAGATCTGCCTGCTCGAACCACTGGTCGGCCACCTGGCGAGGATCACCGGCCGCCCGGTCGCCTGTGCTCTGACTCGCAACGAGGAGTTCCTCATGGGCCGGGGCGCGCCGGCCTGCGTGGTTGACCTCGAGGTGGGGGCTGACGCGGAAGGGCGGCTGACCGGGCTCTTGTCGCGGGTCTGGTTCGACAACGGCGCCGGTCAGGGCGGACTCGCGGGGCTGGCCGGCTTGCTGCTCTGCGGCGTCTACCGGGTGCCTGCATATGACTTCAAGGGTTCCGATGTGGCCACAAACAAGACGCCCGTCGGCGCCTACCGCGCGCCCGGCGCCCCGCAGGCGTTCCTCGCCCTCGAGTCGGCGCTCGACGAATTGGCCCGCGCGCTCGATCTCGACCCGATCGAGCTCCGGCTCCGCAACGCCAGCCGTGAAGGCGATCCCCGTCCAGACGGTGGGACCTGGCCGCGGATCGGCCTCGTCGAGTGCCTGGAAGCGGCGCGTGAGCATGCGCTCTACTCGGAGCCGGCAGGGCCGGGCGAGGGGATCGGAATCGCAGCCGGCGCCTGGGGTGGCGGGCGGGAGCCGGCGGCCGCGGCCTGCCGCGTCGAGCCGGACGGCACGCTTGCGCTCCATGTCGGTTACTCCGACATCTCCGGGACCGATACGACGATGGCGATGATCGCGGCGGAGGCTTTCGGGGTGCCGGTCGAGCGGATTCGCATCGAAACCGGCGACTCCGCCTCGGCGCCCTACGCCGGTATGGCGGGTGGCAGTAAGACCGTGTACACCGTCGGACCGGCTGTACAGCAGGCGGCGGCCGAGGCGCGCCGCCAGGTGCTGGAGATTGCGGCCGAGGAGCTCGAGGCGTCGGTCGAAGACCTGGTGATCGAGAACGGCGAGGTAGCGGTGGCGGGTGTCCCGGGCAAGCGAGTCAGCGTCGGTCACCTGGCCGGACTGGCCGCCCAGTTCGGCGGTCGTTACGCGCCCGTGCTCGGACAGGGCCGGGCGGCGGTCACCCAGCAGTCGCCGATGTTCACCGTGCACGTCTGCCGGGTGCGAACGGACCCGGAGACCGGCGAGTGGCGCGTGACCGGGTACCTGGCGGTCCAGGACGTCGGCAAGGCGATCAATCCGCCTGAGGTGTTGGGCCAGATCCACGGCGGAAACCTGCAGGCGCTCGGGCGCGCGCTCGGCGAGGTGATGGCCTACGACGAGCGAGGTGTGCTGCGCACGGCGTCCTTCCTCGATTACGAGCTTCCGAGTATCGACCAGGCGCCGGCGATCGAGGTCGAGCTGATCGAGATCCCGTCTCCGGTGGGCCCGTACGGCGCCAAGGGGGTGGGGGAACCGCCGGCTGTCCCCGCCCCGGCCGCGGTCGCCAACGCCGTGGCGCGGGCCACCGGCTGGCGGGCGTACACGATCCCGGTCAGCTGGGAAGCCCTGGCGTCAGCAGGGCAGCGCGAGGTCGCGCCAGCGTAATTCCAATGGCGCCCGCCGCTTTACCGGAGGAGGCGGCGGCCCGACTGCTGGCGGGACTTCTGGCCGCGGTGGTCGAGGTCGACGGCGAGGGGTCGATCGCCGGCTGGCATGCAGGCGCCGAACGCATATTCGGATGGGAGCCGGGCGAAGTCCTCGGCCGGCCTCTCGAGCTCCTCCTTGTCGAGCCCCCCGAACCGGGCGAGGCCTTAGCTTTGGGCAACGGCAACGCGATCGACCTCTTCGCGGGTTGCCGGCGTCGGAACGGGGAAACCTTTGTGGCGGCGATCAGCATCCGTGGGCGGAACGCCGGCGGCTCGCTGGCGGTAATCAGGCCTCTGTCCGCTGGGCTCGAGGGCGGCGGCGACACCGACCTGGCGACGCCCCAGTTGGATCGCACGCTGGCACGCGTGGTGAGCGGCCTCCGCCAGCTGGCGGGCACCGAACTGGCGGCCATCGAGCGAACCGACACCCTCGCCCGCGTGCTCGTCGAGGAGGCTCGCCGGATGCTTCCGGGGACCGAGGTGATGTTCAGCCTGGTGCCCTTCCATCGCCAGGACAGCTTCCAGATCATCGCCGGTTCGGGCCCTTGGGCGGAGGCCCAGGTGGGCCGCGAGTGGCTGCGTGAGGGAACGGTCGCGGGCCGCGCGATGCAGCTCCGCCAAGCTCTCGAGACCGTTCATATCGAAGACCTCTCCGTCCTCCGCCGAACCCTCGCGGCCGGTCACATCAAGGCAGCGCGGCTGGTGCCGCTGTGGACCCGGGAGCCTTTACCGGACGGTCGGGACGCAATCGGCGTACTCGGCTGGTACCGCAACGAGCAGCGTTATTTCACCCCCTACGAACGTCAGCTGATGAGCGCATTCAGCCGCCTGGCCAGCTTGCTGCTTCAGCGGACCGAGCTGACAGCGGCCGCCGCTCGTTCGGCCGCCCGCGTGCAGGCGGTCGTCGAGGCGGCGCACGACCTGACCCGGTCCCTGCAGCCTGAGGAGATCCTGTCCGCGCTCGTCGACCGCGGTATGCAGCTGACCACCGCCGACCGGGCGGCGGTCCTGCAAGTCGAGAACGGCCGCATGTCCATTGTCGCCGGCCAGGACGCGGATACCCTGGGACCGCCGGTCGGAACCGTTCTCCCCATCGACGCCATGCGCACCGATGAAGGCGTCGCACTCGTCCAGCGGGTCTTCGAGAGCGGAAGCCCGGCGATGGCCGGCGGCTACCACGTGGAGGGCATAGACACCGGCCTCGACGACGACCCGGTGCGCAATGTGGTGGCAGTGCCGGTGAGCGTCGCCAGCCGGCCCCTCCTGGTCCTGGTTTTCTCCCGGCGTCGGGACGAGCCCTTCACCGAGGACGACGTCGCGATGCTCGAAATGGTCGCCGGCATCGCCGGCCTGGCGCTGCGCAACGCCTCGCTGTACGGGCAGGTGGCGGAGGGCGACCGGCTCAAGAGCGACTTTTTGAACATGGCAGCCCATGAGCTGCGCACGCCCTTGACCGTCATCCGTGGCTACCTCTCGATGACGGCGGAAGGCAGCTTCGGGGAGATCCCAGACGCGTGGAAGGCGCCGCTCGACCTGCTGCGCGAGAAGTGCGAGGAGCTCGGCCGCCTGGTCGAAGAGCTCCTGCTGGCGGCTCGGCTGGAAACCGGCCGGGTCGTGGTCAACCCGCGCCAAATCGATCTCAACGAGCTCGCCCGGCAGGCGGTGGAGGCGGTTCGGCCGCGGGCGCGAGCGCACAACGCGTCCATCCGCTTCGAGGGCGCGCGCCGGCCGCTGATGGTCGTCGCCGACCCCGAGCACATCCTCCGGCTGCTCGACGCGCTCCTCTCCAACTCGCTCGCATATTCGAGGGACGAGCCATGGATCCGGGTGCGGGTGCGGGCGGCCCCGAAAGGCCAGGCCGAGATCGAAGTCGAGGATCGAGGGAGCGGCATCGACCCCGCTCAGCACGAGGTCGCATTCGAGCGATTCGTGCGGCTAGATTCCAACCGGCAGGTCGCCGGCACCGGGCTCGGCCTCTATGTCGCCCGCGAGCTGGCACGGCTGCAGGGCGGCCGGCTGACCCTCGAATGGAGCACGCCCGGCTACGGCAGCCGCTTTCTGCTGTCTCTCCCCGAGCTCGGTGATGGCGACTGACGCCGCAGGCCTCCTCGAAGAGATCGGCGACGCCGTGCTGGTCGTGTCCCGCGACGGCCGGATAGGCTGGACCAGCGGACGGCTGGCGGCGCTGCTCGGCCGGCCGGCCGGTGATGCCGTTGGCAAGGGCTTGGCCGAGATCTTCCCAGGCGCCAGGCTCGGTCGCGAACAGCGCCTCAACGCGCTTGGGGAGGACGGGGCCGAGGTTCCGGTGTTGATATCGTCCAGGCCCGCCGGCGGCGGCGATTACGCGGTCGTTGTAACTGACCTGCGGCCGTGGCTCGGGGAGAGCCCCATCCTGGTTGCGGCGGGCGAGGAGGAGCGGAGTGTGGGTGCCGTCTTCCGGCAGACCGTGCGCCCGTCGGGTGGAGAATTCGACGGCGAGGAAGACGCGGACGCGATCTCCAAGGCGCTGGCCGAACAGGGCCACCGGCTGATTCCGCAAACGGACTGCGTCATCGCGCTCGTGGATCCCGGTCGCCCGGGCACTTTCCGCGTCGCGGGTGGTGGCGGTTCGTGGGCGTCCTCCGCCGCCGGGCGTGAGTTCGGTCTCGAAGGCGCGCTGGTGGGTCAGGCGCTGGCGGCGCGGCGGCCGCTGGAAACCACCGCTGCCCAGGAGCAAAGCCGCTTCGCCCAATTTCTCGCCTCGGGTGACATCAGGACCGCACGTCTGATCCCGATCGTCGCCGACCAGCCGCTACCCGATGGGAGGACTGCGCTGGGCACCGTCGGTTTCTACAGCCGCAGGAAGAGCGGCTTCAGCGAGCGCCAGCGCCGGCTGATGGACGAGTTCGCGACGCTGGTCAGCCTGTCCCTGATGCGGGCGTCGCTGCGACGTGC
>CAZHAC010000172.1:0-4932 GCA_964529765.1 uncultured Actinomycetes bacterium | reverse complement strand
CCAGCTCGTGCAGAGCGTTGAGAGTCGCCGCCTCGAGGTGAGTACGGCGCCGCTCCCGCTCGGCCTCGCGGCTCAATGTCTGCGACAACTTGACCTCTCTGGGAGCCCGAGGCTCCTCCCCCAGATGGCAGCGTGACGGTAACCAAGATCAAGCGAAATCAGGAAGTCGCCAATATTTGTTAAGGGAGCGGCGAGGGAGCTAGTTGAGCCGCGCCAGCAAGCGCCGGGCAGCCGCGGCCAGCGGCGGCCTCAGGTCCGGGCTGCGCTCGGCCCAGTTCTCGAGCTCGAGCGCCGCCTCCCGCGTGCGGCCCTGTTCGGCGACGGCCTCCGCCAGCCCGATGATGTCCTCCTTGGTCACCTCGGGAAGCGCCAGCCGGAGGCGCAGGAACCACTCGAGAGCGGCCGGGTCGGCGGCCACTCGGTGGACGAGGATGAGGTTGGCGAGGATGCGCTGCAGAACGTGGGCGCGCCCGTATACAGGGAGCAGGAATGGACCGAACGGGACATCGGCGCCGGACCCCGTCGCCGCCCGGAAAAGCACCTCGCATTCGCTCTCGTCCATGAGCCGGCCGCCATTGAAGCAGTCGGCGTAGACGCCCGAGACGGGATCGCGGACCAGGAAGTGGCCGGGCATTCCGATCGGCTCGAGCGGCACGGCGGCGCGCCGGGCGACCTCGAAGGCGACCAGCGAGAGCGTGATCGGAATCCCGCGCCGGCGCTCGACGACGCGGTGCAGATAGGAGTTGTCGGGCTGGTAGTAGGTTTCGGAGTCGCCTGTGAAGCCGAGCTCGGCGAAGAGGCGATCGTGGAGCGTCGAAAAGTCGTGGACGCCGGCAGCCAGGTCGTCGAGGCTGGCGTCGATGGCGTCGAGGTCGAGATCCGGATAGTCGTGCAGGGCCACCATCGCGGCCGCGCGGGAGAGATCGATCTCGTCGTCCGGCAAGGTCACCAGGTCGCTGAAGGCCTGGACAGCATCCACCAGCTCATCTTGTACCGCCGTTTTCGCGCCGGCGTGCGCCGAGTAGGCGTCCGGCCGCTAGCTGGCGGCGGCGGCGCCGTTGAGGCGGCTCTGCCAGAAGTCGAGCCGCTCTCGAACCTCCTCCAGACCCACGCCGACGAGGTCATTCCCGCTCCGATCGCCGATGCTGACAGCCGCCCCCTTGTCGAGCAGGGCCAGGAGGTTGGTGTAGACGGACACCCATTGCCGGGCGTCGTCCCCGCTGATACTTTCGGCCTCCAGCGCGGACCAGATCGGCCGGCTCGCACGCGTCATTCCGCGCTGGAGAGTACGTGCGCGAGCCCTGCCGGCAGACCACGCATTTGCGGGGAAAGGAGGCCGCGACGCGCGCGTACGTGGGGCGGCCGCTAGCCCTGTGCGAGCTGGAGGTCGGAGCGGTCGTCCTCCACGTCGTCGTTGCGGAGCAGGTCGAGGAGGCGCGGGCACATGGGGACGATCACGCCCGTCGCACCCGCTTGCACGGCCTTCTCGTGGAGCTCGCGCCAGTGCGCGCGGTTCTCTGGCTCGGGCACCCGATGCCATGACTCGGCCGGCTCGGTTCGCAGCCGGCCGCGGGCGAGCAGTTCAACGGTCGGTGATGCGTCCGGCGCGACGATAGCCGCCCGCCAGGTCACGGCGGCCAGGGCGGCGAGCAGCGCCTGCCGATCGAGGGGACCGCCGGCGACGAGGAGCGCCTCAGCTCCTGCCGCCTCCATCGCCTGGGCGTCCGCCAGCCACTCGCCGGCCGACTCGAAATCGCCGGGCAGCTCGACCCCGACGGGGAGCATGGGAAGCTGAGTATAGGCCGCTCTAGCGGGCCGGTTCTGGTCGGAACCGTGATTTGACGCCCTTGGCCAGCCGATCTATTGTCGGTCTGGGTTCGATCGATAGCGGTCCGAACGGAGGGGCGTGAATGTCGCAGGTTTCGCGGCGTGATTTCCTCAAGATCGGCGCGGCGTCGGGCGCCGCCCTTGGTGCCACCGGGCTCGGTTTCGACCTCGCGCAGGCGCGGACCGTGGCTACCAACCTCCGCATCGCCGGCGCCAAGGAGCTGCACAGCGTCTGTCCCTACTGCGCGGTCGGGTGCTCGCTGGTCGCCTATACCCAGACAGGCCCGGGCGGTAAAACGCAGCTGCTCCAGATCGAGGGCGATCCCAACAGCCCGGTCAATGAGGGCCGCCTCTGCCCCAAGGGCGCGACTGCGATGCAGCTCGCCACTTCCGCTCGGCGGGTGGATAAACCGCTCTACCGAGCGCCGGGCGCCAGCAGCTGGCAAGAGAAGTCCTGGGACTTCGTCCTCGACAAGATCGCCCGCAACATTAAAGACTCGCGCGACCGGACTTTTGTCGCCCAGGACGCCAAAGGAAACACCGTCAACCGAACGGAGGGCATCGCGTTCGCCGGTGGGGCCGCCTTCAGCAGCGAAGAGGGTTACTTCGCGACCAAGCTGATGCGCGGGCTCGGCCTGGTGCACTTAGAGCAACAGGCACGCGTTTGACACGGGCCCACGGTCGTCAGTTTGGCGGCCACGTTCGGAAGGGGCGCGATGACCAACCACTGGCGCGACATAAAGAACGCCGACGTCATCCTGATCAACGGCGCCAATCCCGCGGAGGCGCACCCGGTCGGGTTCCAGTGGTTTGTCAAGGCCAAGCTCGATCCGCAGCGTGGGCCGGGCAACGGGGGCGGCGCCAAGATCATCCACGCCGACCCGCGCTTCACGCGAACATCGGCGATGGCGGACACCTACCTGCGGATCAGGACCGGCACCGACATCGCCTACTTCGGCGGCCTGATCAACTACGTGCTGCAGAACAACCTCTTCCACGAGGAATACGTCAAGAACTACACGAACGCCTCCTTCCTCGTTAAGGAGGGCTACGGGTTCAGCGACGGGCTCTTCAGCGGCTACGACCCCTCAAAGCGCACCTACGGCATCTCGACGTGGTCCTACGAGATGAAGACCGACGAGTCGGGCGCTCCGACTGCCAATGCCGCGCGCGACATGACGCTGCAGCACCCACGGTCCGTATTCCAGGTGACGAAGCAGCACTACTCGCGCTACACGCCTGAGATGGTCGAGCAGGTCACCGGCATCCCCAAGGACCAGTTCCTCCAGGTGGCCAGGACCGTCGGCGAGATGGGCCGCCCGGACAAGGTGATGACCATCGTCTACGCCGTCGGCCTGACACACCACACGACAGGGGTCCAGCTGATCCGGTCCGGGGCACTGCTGCAGCTTCTGCTGGGCAACATCGGAAGGCCTGGCGGGGGAATGAACGCCGAGCGCGGGCACGCCAACATCCAGGGCAACACCGACCACGCGATCTCGTGGGAGATTCTGCCCGGCTACCTCAAGATCCCGGATCCGGCGTGGCAGACGGTCGATCAGTACAACGATGGGGCGGCGCCCAAGAAGAACGACCCCAACTCCTGGAACTTCTTCGGAACCAACTACAAGAGGTTCCTGGTTTCGCTGCTCAAGACCTGGTACGGGCCAGCGGCGACCCCGGACAACGACTTCGCCTACCCCTTCATCCCGAAACCAGCGTCCAACTCGAGCTGGATCTCGATCTTCGACCAGGCGCTGAAGGGGAAGATGGAGGGGGTCATCCTGAGCGGGATGACCGCGACCAGCATCGGTCCGGACAGCAACCAGGTCCTGCAGGCGCTCTCCAATCTCAAGTGGCTGGTCGTCATGGACCCGCTCAAAACGACCTCGAGCGAGTTCTGGCATGCGCCTGGGATGAACCCCAAGGAGATCCAGACCGAGGTCTTCATGCTGCCCGCGACGCACTGGATAGAGAAGGAGGGCTCCTTCGTCAACAGTGGCCGCTTGTCCCAGTGGAAGGACGCTGTTATCCCGCCCGAGGGCGACTCCCGACACGACCACTGGGTCATGGCCGACCTGTTCAACCGCGTGAAGACGCTCTACAAGCAGCAGGGCGGCAAGTTCCCGGATCCGATCAACGCGTTGACCTTCGACTACAAGGATCCTCTCAAGCCGGACCTGGACGAGATCGCGAAGGAGATCAACGGCAAGGACCTGACCACCGGCAAGCAGATGACGACCTTCGCCAACCTGAAGGACGACGGCACGACGACCGCCGGCGACTGGATCTACACGGGCTCCTACCCGGACTCTGGCAACCTGATGAAGCGCCGCGACGGCGTCCAGGACACCGCCAAAAACGACCCGACCGGCCTCGGCTTCTTCCACAACTGGGGCTGGACGTGGCCACTCAACCGCCGGATCCTCTACAACCGGGCGTCAGCTGGACTCGACGGCAAACCCTGGGATCCGAAACGCGCGGGCATCCAGTGGGACGGTTCGAAATGGGTGGGCGACGTCCCCGACTACCCGCCCACGATGAAGCCGCTGACCGAGGATCCGAGCGCCTGGCTGCCTTTCATCATGAATGGCGAAGGCGTCGGCCGCCTCTTCTCGAACTCGCTCAACGACGGTCCGCTTCCGGAGCACTACGAACCGGTGGAGTCGCCGATCCCGAATCCACTCCACCCGAACCAGAGCGCATCGCCGGTGGCGTTCCTTTACGACCAGGCGGCCGGCCGCAAGAGCCGCTTCGGCACCGTGGCCGATTACCCCTACATTGCGACGAGCTACCGGCTGACCGAGCACGAACACTATGTGACTCAGCACGTACCGCTGCTGGTCGGGCTCCAGCCGCAGGCCTTCGTCGAGGTGCCGGAGGAGCTCGCCAAGCAGCTCAAGATCGCCAACGGCGACGCCGTCAAGGTCACCAGCCAGCGCGGCCAGCTGACGGTGGCGGCGCTCGTCACCAAGCGCCTCGGGCCCCTGACAGTCGGCGGCAAGAAGGTCTACACGATCGGCATTCCGATCCACTGGGGCTTCGTCGGCATCGCCGCCGAGCAGAACCCCGAGCAGTCGAAGAACTGGCTGGCCAACGCGCTGA
>CAZHAC010000171.1:3143-4978 GCA_964529765.1 uncultured Actinomycetes bacterium | reverse complement strand
GCTCCCTGACGGTCTATCAGAGCCGCCGCTGGGACCCGGACTTCGCCGCCCTCCGCGGCGCCGTCGCCTCGGGCGCGGTGGGCGACCTCTTCTACATGGAGTCCTTCATCGGAGGCTTTTCGCACCCCTGCTCGTACTGGCACAGCCACGAGCCGATCTCCGGTGGCACCATCTTCGATTGGGGATCCCATTACTTCGACTGGACGCTTCTACTCTTCCCGGGCGCCGTGTGCCGCGTGGCGGCTCAGGCTCAGAAGCGCGTCTGGCACGACGTAACCAACGCCGATCACGTGCGCGTCGACGTCACATTCGACGACGGCGCCCAAGCGACGTTTCTCCAGAGCGACATCGCGGCCGCAGCCAAGCCGAAGTGGTACCTGCTGGGCACCGCCGGTGCGATCACCGGTGACTGGCGGCAGGAGTACGTGAAGTCACGGGCCTGGACCGGGGATTTGATTGAGGAGCGGCTGGCGCCCGCGGAAGCGCCGGCAGTGGTGACGGTACACCGGCCCGATGGCAACGGTGACGCGCACCGTGAGGTGCTCTCCCTACTGCCGCGACCGGCCAACGGTTTCTACCGCAACCTCGGTGATCACCTGGTCCTCGGCGAACCGCTGGCGGTCACGCCCCAACAGTCGCGCCGGAATGTGGTCGTCATGGAGGCCGCGGCCCGCTCGATCGCGACCGGGGCCGCCGTGGAGGTGACTGAATAGAGCGCCTCGGCTGGGGCGTGCTCGGGGCGGCCTGGATCGCCGACCGTGCCATGCTCCCCGCCATCGCCGCCTCCGCCAATGGGCGGTTGGTTGCGATCGCCAGCCGCGAGCCCGAGCGCGCCGAGAGCCTCGCCGCCAAGCACCAAATCGCCCGCGCCTACGCTGCATACGAGGATGTGCTCGCCGATCCCGCGGTCGATGCCGTCTACATCCCGCTGGTCAACAGCCTGCATGCGACGTGGTCGGAAAGGGCGCTGGCAGCCGGCAAGCACGTGCTCTGTGAGAAGCCGCTGGCCATGACCGCGGCCGAGGGCGAGCGAATGGCGAACGCGGCCACCGCCGCGGGCCGGCTCCTGATGGAAGGCCTGATGTACCGCTTCCATCCTCGCCTGCATGGACAGATGGAGCTGGCGCGCGAGCGGCGCATCCGCCACCTGTCGGCCTGGTTCGGGTTCCGCATCGACGCTCCCGCGACCTATCGCCTGCGGCCCGACCTGGGTGGCGGCGCCCTCCTGGACGTCGGCAGCTACTGCCTCTCCGCCTGCCGCTGGCTGCTCGGCGAGCCCGCCGAGGTGGCCGCGGTCGCGCGGCTGGGCGCCACGGGCGTTGACATGACGATCGGCGCCGCACTGGCGTTTCCGGCCGGCCAGACCGCCTTCGCCTGGGGTTCATTCGAGTCGCCCGAGCACCAGGCGCTCGAGATCATCTTCGACGACCACACACTTCGCATCGAGCAGCCCTTCACGGCCTGGCGGGATCCCGACGATCCCTATCAGCTGATGGTCGAGGCGTTCGCCACCGCTGTTATTGAAGGCAAGCCCGCTCCCGTGCCGGTCGCGGACTCGATCGCCAACCTGCGCTTGATCGACCGGGTTCGGGCGGCGGCAGAATTGGAGACATGACACAGGCAGACGAGGCGTGGAGCCAGTTTCGGACCGAACTCGAGGACCTCGCTCGCAACCTGCGCACGCAGGCGGACGCGGATCAGCTGAGGCGGGCGGCGGACTCCGTCATGGAGTCGGTGAACCGGGTCCTGCAGGATCCGGAACTGCGGGAGGGCACTCGGCGGACGGCGCGCTCACTCGGCGACGCCATGGTGGCCACCCTCAACCAGATCGCAGA
>CAZHAC010000171.1:0-3043 GCA_964529765.1 uncultured Actinomycetes bacterium | reverse complement strand
AAGCCGCGCCAGAGCGGAGGCGCTGGTGGTGGCGGCGCGCCTTGGCGCGGTTGCCGCAGACGCTCATATCGCACCAGCGGCGGGTGCGGTTGCGCGACGTGTCCAGGAAGAGCCAGCCGCAGGCCCGGCCTGCGCACAGCCGGACTGCCTGCAGCTCGCCTGAGGTGAGAAGGTCGGCCGCCGACCGCGCCACCGGCCAGAGCATGCTGTCGAGGGCTCGGCCGCCCTCATCCCAGACCCACGTGTAGCCAGCGTCGATAGCCACCAGCTGAGAGCGCGCCATCGCCCGACCGAGCTCCGAGTTGAGAACGTCGATCGGCTCCGGATCGGGCGTACCGCCGCAGGCGGCGGCGGCAAAGATGGCGTGCAGGGCCTCGCGGAGCGCGAGGCCGCGCTCGAGGACGGCAAGCGCGGCGGTCGGTGTCCGCTTGGCCGCTCGGCGCAGGCGCGCCGCCTCCTCGGCATTGAGGATGCCCGCCCGCCAGCTCCAACCGACCAGGTCGACGAAGCTGGTCAGGTACTCGACCGGCCGGCCGGAGCGATCGCGGATGGTGTTGCAGAAATCCAGGCAAAGCCGCCCGCCGACGAGCAGGAATCGGGGAGGGGAGGATTCCCGAACCATCGTCGCTGATTGTTTCACCCCGCTTCGCGGCCTTTTACCGATAAGCCACGCCGGCGAGCTCTACCCGGAGGCTGATGGGGATCCTGCCGCCTCCGAGCGATGTTTAGGCGCGAGGCTCGGTCGCCTCTTCCGAGCTCTTCTCCACTGGCGCCGGCGCGGGCGCCGGTTCGGTGACCGTCACCGGCACGACCTGCCGGAAGCCGGCCAGCGCTGACGGCCAGTCGGCGAGCATCTCGGACGCGCGTGAGGAGCCGGTTCGGGTCAGGTGCTCCTCGACGAGAGCTCGCAGCTCGCTGGCATCCTCAGCCGGCACCGGGCGGGCGATCACGTGCTCGGCATTGATCTGGGCGTACTCGCGGACATAGGCGACGCCGCCCGTCATTCCCGCGCCAACGTTCCAGCCCACCGGGCCCAGCGCGACGGCAGCGCCGCCGGTCATGTACTCGCAGAAGTGATCGCCGGCACCCTCGACGACGGCGACCGCACCCGAGTTGCGGACGCAGAAGCGCTCGCCGACACGACCGGCGACGAAGAGATGGCCTCCGGTGGCGCCGTAGAGGCAGGTGTTGCCGGCTAGTACCGGCGTTTGCGTGCTGCAATCGTCCGTGAAGGGCCGGATAGCGATGACGCCACCGCCCATGCCTTTGCCGACGTAGTCGTTGGCCTCGCCCTCGAGACTGATCTCGGCGCCTTCGTCGAGCCAGGCGCCGAGCGACTGCCCGGCGCTGCCCCGCCACTGCCGGCGCTCATAGGCGAGCCCGGCGCCCGCCGCTCGGTTTGAGTTGTCGATCGGACCGCTGGGAGGCGTCGGCTCCGGCTCCGGCCCGTTGTGCGCCCACAGCCGCCGCCGGGGCAGCGAGGGGTCCGAGGATTCCCGGAGCACGAACGAGACGTCGAGCTCTGGATGCTCGATCGCGGACAGCAGGTCAACCCGGCCGACCACCTCTTCGATCGAGCGCGCGCCCGCCAGCGCCAAGTACTGGCGCGCTTCCTCCGCGATCAGGGTCAGGTAGTTGACAACGTCCTCCGGCTTGCCGGTGAACTTTGCCCGCAGGTCTTCGCGCTGCGTAGCGATACCGGTCGGACAGGTGTTGAGATGGCACTGGCGAGCCATGTCGCAACCGAGCGCGACCAGGACGCCGGTCCCGAACCCGAATTCCTCGGCGCCGAGCATGGCGGCGATCACGATGTCACGGCCGCTGCGGATCCCGCCGTCCGTGCGGACCGACAGGCGCTCGCGCAGGCGCTGGTCGACCAGTATCTGCTGCGTCTCGGCGAGCCCCAGCTCCCAAGGCACGCCCGCGCCCTTGATAGAGGAGAGCGGCGAGGCGCCGGTGCCACCGCTGTGGCCGGAGATGAGCACGTAGTCCGCATGCGCCTTGGCGACGCCGGCCGCGATCGTGCCAACGCCCGCCTCCGAAACCAGCTTGACGCCGACACGCGCTCGCGGGTTGACGGACTTCAAGTCGTAGATCAGCTGGGCCAGGTCTTCGATGGAGTAGATGTCGTGGTGGGGTGGCGGCGAGATCAGCTGCATGCCGGGCTGCGCGTGCCTGAGGCGCGCGATCATGGAAGTGACCTTGATACCGGGCAGCTGGCCGCCCTCGCCGGGCTTGGAGCCCTGCGCGATCTTGATCTCAAGCTCTTCCGCCCGCTTGAGGTACGCGGGGGTGGCCCCGAAGCGAGCCGAGGCAATCTGTTTGATCTTGTTGTCAAGCCTCGGCCCGCTGTCGGAGTAGTGGTCGGGATCCTCGCCGCCCTCGCCGGAGTTGGAGCGGGCGCCGATTCGGTTCATGGCGACGGCCAGCGCCGAGTGGGCCTCCGGCGAGAGGGCGCCTAACGACATCGCCGTCGAGATGAAGCGCGTCCGGATCAGTTCGGCCGGCTCGACCTCGTCCAGGCTGACGGGCTCCGGGGCGGGCCGGATCTCAAGCAGGTCCCGCAGCTCTTGCGGCTCCTCACGGCCGAAGCTCGAGAGCTCACGCCATTTGGCGTAGGCCTCGGCGTCGTTTTCGCGGGCGGCCTTCTGGGCGGAGCGGACCGCGATCGGGTTGTAGGCGTGGAATTCGCCGGCCTTCCGGAAGCGCGCCCGGCCGTGATCGATCAGGGCCTTGGCGAGCTCATCCGGGGTCGCCTTGACCTCCTGCTCCCAGGCCTCGGCATGCCACTGCCGCAGCGACGCCTCGAGGTCGGGGAACGAGTGGCCGCCGATGCGGCTGGGGACGTTCGGGAAGCAGAGTTCCATGACCTCGGCGCCCAGCCCGAGCGCTTCGAAGACCTCGGCTCCGCAGTAGCTGGACACGCAGGAGATGCCCATCTTGGCCATGACCTTCAGAAGCCCGTGCTCGAGCGCGTGCCGGTAGCGATGCTCGCCGTCGGCCTCGTCGTGCAGCTGCGCGGTCGCCAGCGCCAGGTAGGGGT
>CAZHAC010000170.1:0-5018 GCA_964529765.1 uncultured Actinomycetes bacterium | reverse complement strand
CCCGGAAGCACCTGCTCGCGGCGGCACCGACTTCTACCTCGTCGACGAGCTGCTGACGCCCGCGGAACGAACGGTCCGCGACCGCGTTCGCCGATTCAGCGATGAGCACGTCATCCCGCACATCAACCGCTACTGGGAGGCCGCCGAGTTCCCGTTCGAGCTGGTCCCGCGACTTGCGGGACTCGGAATAGCGGGCGGCACCGTGAAGGGGTACGGGTGTGCCGGCCTCTCACCCGTGGCGGCCGGTCTGGTCGGCATGGAGCTCGCGCGCGGCGACGGATCGGTGAGCACTTTCTACGGGGTCCACTCAGGGCTGGCGATGGGATCGATCGCGATCCTCGGCTCCTCGGAGCAGAAGAAGCGCTGGCTGCCGCCGATGGCGCGCTTCGAAAAGATCGGCGCCTTCGCGCTCACCGAGCCGGAGCACGGTTCTGACTCTCTGCTCCTGGAGACGACCGCGCGCCGGAGCGGCGATTCCTGGGTCATCGAGGGCCGCAAAAAGTGGATCGGCAACGGCTCCTTCGCGGATTTGCTGATCGTCTGGGCGCGCGACGAAGAGGGCAATGTCGGCGGCTTCGTCGTCGAACGGCCGGCCAAAGGGCTCTCGGCGGAGGTGATCACCGGGAAGATCTCCAAGCGGGCCGTCTGGCAGGCGGAGCTCGAGTTCAAGGGCGTCCGGGTTCCGCTCGAGAATCGGCTTGCCCGCTCGCGCAGCTTCAAGGACACCGGGAAGGTCCTGACCGCGACGCGCTACGGCGTCGCCTGGGAGTCGCTCGGCCACGCGGTCGCCTGCTACGAGGCCGCGCTCGACTACGCGCAGCAGCGGAGCCAGTTCGGCAAGCCGCTGGCCGGCTTCCAGATGGTGCAGAGCAAGCTCTCGCGGATGCTGACCGAGATCACCGCCATGCAGCTGATCTGCTGGCGCCTCTCTCACCTGGCGGCCGAGAGCAAGATGACCCCCGGCATGGCGTCTTTGGCCAAGATGAACAACGCTCGTAAAGCGCGCTGGGTGGCGGCTCAGGCACGCGACATCCTCGGCGGCAACGGCATCCTGCTCGACAATCACGTGGCCAGGCACCAAGCGGACATGGAGGCGGTGTTCACCTACGAGGGCACCGACAGCATCCAGTCGCTGATCATCGGCAAGGAGATCACCGGCACTCAGGCGTTCGTCTAGGCCACCCGCCGAAGCCACTTGCTCTCTGGGCGTACAGCAGCACGCCGTCAAGCGGCTTGCCGTCCTCAGAGTACGCAGCGACCCTCGGTTCAGCCTCAATGTAAAGCCAGGCCTTGCTAACGCCGGTGCCCCCCTTGCTAGGCTGGCCGCTAGGTTCGACTGTCAAGTCGGTGCCGAGCCTCTGTCGTAAGCGACCGATCCGTGGCGCCCTCTTAGCGGGGCGAGGAGGAGATTCGACCTTGCATAGCGCACCCGTATCGAAAGCTGTCACCACGGCTCGTGGTCTGGTCGCCATCGGCACCTCAGCACTCGTGATGACCGCAGTTGCGGGCTGCGGCAATCTCGCCCTTCCCTCGGTGAGCGCACATGCGGCCGGCCGCCCGCCGGCTGCCGCCGGCGCTGTTCTGGCCGCGCAAGGCTTCCCCGTTCAGCTGGCACCGAGCGCACCAAGAGCGCTCAAGGTGGACGCCGGCGACGGTTCGGCCAAGCTCACGTGGAACGCGCCGGAGTTCGGGGGCAAGGGTGGCGTCCAGGGCTACCTGATCAGCGCCGACCCGGCCATCACCCCGGTCCCAGCCGACCCGGCAGCGACGTCGGTCGAGGTTGGTGGCCTCCAGGACGGCACCGCGTACCGGTTCTCGGTGGTCGCGGTCTCCGAATACGCCAGCTCACAGCCCGTCACCTCGGACGAGGTGACGCCGAAAGCGCCGCCCGCCCAGGCACCTGCGCCTCCATCGCCTCCTTCCGCTCCTCCCCCGAGCTACCGGGTGCTGAGCGTGCCCGTCTATGCCCAGCAGCACGCACTGAGCTGCGAGGCCGCCTCGCTGCGGATGGCGCTGGCCAGCCGGGGCATCAACGTGTCGGAGTCGCAGATCCTGTCGGCGATCGGCATCGACAGCCGGCCGGCGCAGATGAACTCGAACGGGACCGTCGCCCGCTGGGGCAACCCCTACACCAGCTTCGTCGGCAGCCCCGACGGGAGCGAGCGCAACAACACCGGGTACGGAACCTACTACCCGACCATCGCGCGCGCGGCGAGTTCCTTTGGCGCCGGCGTTCTGGCGGCCGGATCGATCGGTCCCGAACAGGTCCGCCAGGCGGTGCTGCAGGGCCATCCGGTTGTGATCTGGCACGCCTACGGCGGCGGCAGCTATGCCCCGACCGGTGGCTTCTACACGTACACTGCCTGGGACGGAACCAGGGTGCCCTACTACCACGGCTACGAGCACAGTTCGGTGGTCGTGGGTGTCAACGGCCGGAGCGTCCTCATCAACAATCCCTGGGGCGGCCGCCAGGCCTGGCTCGACGGCGCCACCTTCGAAATGACGTATGGCGCGCTCGGCGACATGGCGGTCGTCATCGCCTGAAGGGTGTTGAGGCGGCCGCCTCTCAGCAAGACGTCACAAAAAGGCCACCGGCTGCGCGCTAGTCTGTCGTTCGTAGACGCTTCGCTTTGGGTGGGGTATTCCAGATCACCGCATGCGAGCCGGCAAGGCGAGCAGCATGAGCGCGGCAAGCGGGCCTCATCAGCGGCCAGAGAGAGCGTGGAGGCACCGGGTCCTGGATATCGCGCTGGCGGCGATCGGGGTCTCGGCGCCGATCGGCCTGCTCGCCGTAAACGGAGCCGCTTTCGTCATCCAGCATCTGGCTGAGTTCCGCCTGGCGATCGGCATCGCGGCGGTTGCCAGCGGGCTGGCACTGAGCGGACTTACAGCGCACACGGTAATGGGCCGGGTGGCCGTCTACATGCCAAACCTGTACGGACGTTACCGGCGCTGGATGGTCGTGGCTGCCGCGGTCTCGGTGCTGGCATGGTCGCTGTTCGGAGGCTGGGGCGCCTACCAGAGCATGGCGGACACGAGGACCCTGCCGAACCCGCTGGCGACACTCACCGCCGTCTGGCTGCTCCTGCTGCCGGTCCTGATGACATTCATCTCCAAGCGGCTGCGCGCGCGATCACGGCCAACCTCGTCCAGCTCCGAAGAACGGTGATCGACGGTGTCCTCGCGGTCGGCACAGCGCTTCCCCGCGTCAGCCGCGATTGCGATCCAGGCAGCCCTCGACGCCGCCCGGACAGCTGGCCGCGATCGTCTTCACGATGGCTGCGGCCAGTAAATCGCGGCCGAGCGACGTCGGGTGAACGTCACAGCTGGTCAGGCTGAGCCGGATCAGTAAGCCGGCGTTGCATGAGCTGCCGCCCGCCTCAATCGCCAGAGGTTTGAAGGCGTCGAACCCCGAAGCGACGAGCACGCCGTAGTGAGACGCGGCGTCGATCATCGGATTGTTGAGTGCAATCGTCGACGCGGCATCGTTGTAGTCGAGTGCGTAGTAGGTGAGGGCGACGATCAGGCCCGTATAGCCGGTGCCTCGTAGGGCCGCAAAGATCGTCCGCAGGTTGGCCTCCATGTTGGCCAGGAAGGCTGGCAGGTCGGTGCCGACGCAGGTAGCCGGGTTGGGGTCGGAGGCGCAGTTCTTCTGCAGTCGGAACAGATCGTTGGCACCAAGGTCGATGGTCACCAGCCGCGTGCGTGGGTGGTTTTTCAGGTAGTCGACCGCGAACGCGAGCTGCGTGCCCGTGTACTCGACGTGCAGCGGGAAGAGCGCGCGGTAGGGCCGGCACACGTTGTCGAGGCCGGTCGACGAGATGAAGCCGCCTGTCGCCTCACCAGGACAACTGGCGTTGACGTCCTCGATATCGAGAGTATCGGCGACGATCTCCGGGTATCCGGTGAAGTTCGAGGCGTTGGCCGGGTTGAGCAGGGGATTGGTGCCGAAGGCGACCGAATCGCCCAAGGCGAGGTAACCGTGACCTTCGCTGCTGGCTGCGGCGGGAGCCGCGGAAACTAAGCAAAGAGCCAGCGTGGTGGCAACCACTACCAAACGTCTCATGTTCGCTCCCCCACCCAAATCGTGTCCGGTCGGGAGTGTAGGAGCGGCACCGCTCGGAGTCTCTAGAGCAAACGTCCCGTGATGACCGGCTCGGCCCACGCGGACTGTCCGGTCGGACTCCTACACCGGTGCCTGCAGATATGGCGGGTCTCTCCGTGTCAGGATCGGGGGCGAGGTGATCCGCGGTGCCGGCGCGCTCCTGGTAACCCTCCTCCTCGCGGCCTGCGCCGCCGGCTCCCCGCTGGCCAAGCCCCGCTCCGTCGTTTCTTCGACGCCGGCAGCCTCGTCAACTCCGGCGCTCAAGCCGTCACCGCCGCCCTACTCGATCGATGCCCTCCGCGTGCGCGCGTCCCGCCCCCAGGCCGGCACGATCGACGTCCTCGACCGGATGTGGGCCGGCGAGGGCTTCGTCAAATACCACGTCCGCTGGACGAGTGGCGGCCAGCCGATGACCGGGACGATCTCGATTCCCAACGGCGACGGCCCCTTTCCGGTCGTCATCGTCAACCACGGGCACATCCCACCCGAGCGCTACTGGATCGGCCAGGATTCGGGCATCTTCGGCGACCCTCTCGCCGCCCACGGATTGATTGCGATCGCGCCGAACTACGTCGGCTATGAAGGGTCCGGACCTGGCGAGCCCGGCCTTTCGGCCAACCAGCAGATCGCGATCACCGACATGGACCTCATCGCCTCCCTGGGCAGCCTTCCCAAGGCCGACGCTACACGCGTGGCCGTGGTCGGCCACAGCCAGGGCGGGGGTGTGTCGCAAATCCTGATGGTCACCGACCCCCGCATCAAGGCGGTCGTGCTGTATGCGCCCGTGAGCAGCGACGAGAGCGAGAACGCCCGCCGCCTGCATGACCGCAATGGCACGTGGCCGTCGCCGAACGGCGACCCGGCGGTGAACCCCACGCCGTATGCGCTGATGTCGCCGCGCAACTACTTCGCC
>CAZHAC010000169.1:0-5114 GCA_964529765.1 uncultured Actinomycetes bacterium | reverse complement strand
TACAGCGGGTCGGCGGAGCTGGGCGACACGTACCTGCTCAAGTAGCCCCTCACGCTCGTCCGTCGCCACGCGGGCAATGCGAGTTGTCGATGCGTGGAGTGGTGTCGAGTGCGTTGTGTCGCGATGCCCCACCCGCGCGCCCGCTGCCCGATCGCGCGACCTCCCCGCCACGCGGGGAGGAGGAGTAACTCCTAGTCTCGTGGGGAGGGAGCTACAAAGCCCATGCGGTCGTACATCTGGCGCAGCGTCGGCGCCGACGCCTCTCGGGCCTTGTCGGCACCCTTGGCGAGGAGGCGCAGGAGCTCGCCCTGGTCGCCCCGTAGGAGGTTGTAGCGGTCTCTGATGGGGGCCAGGAGCGCGATCACGGCATCCGCGACGTCCTGCTTGAACTTGCCGTAGCCGTGACCTTCGTATTCGCGCTCAATCTCCTCCGGGGAGCGGCCGGTGGCCACCGACATGATGTCGATGAGGTTCGAGATGCCCGGTTTGTCCGGGGCCTTGCGGATCTCGCGTCCGGTGTCGGTGACAGCGGACTTGATCTTCCTGGCCACGACGTCGGGTGGGTCGAGCATGAGCAGCGTCCCCAACTCGGTGCCGCCAGTGGTCGACATCTTCCGCTCGGGGTCCTGGAGGTCCATGATCCGTGCGCCGACTTCCGGGTGGATTCCGCGGGGGATCTTGAACGTCTGCCCGAAGCGTGCGTTGAAGCGCTCGCCGACGTTGCGCGCGAGCTCGATGTGCTGCCGCTGGTCGTCGCCGACGGGTACCGCGTCTGTCTGGTAGACGAGGATGTCCCCAGCCATCAGGACGGGGTAGACGAGGAGGGCGGCCGAGACCGACTCCTGCTGGGCGGCCTTGTCTTTGTACTGCGTCATACGTCGGAGCTCGCCCACCGTCGCTACCGCGCTCAGCAGCCAGTTGGCCTCGGCATGAGCGGTGACGTGGCTCTGGATGAAGACCGTCGAACGGTCGGGGTCAAGCCCGGTCGCGAAGAGCAGAGCGGCCAGGTCCAGGCAGCGCTCGTGGAGGTCCTGGGGGTCGTAAGCGACGCTGATCGAGTGCAGGTCGACCACACAGAAGAAGGCGTCGTTGCCCTCGGCGGTCGCGACGTACTGGCGGAAGCCGCCGCTGTAGTTCCCGAAATGCTTGGCGCCCGTGGGCTGAATGCCGGAGAAGATCCGCATGAGCTGGACTTGTGATTATCCCGGAGTGGCGATTCGGTGCAGTGCGAGGAGCACCGCCGCCACCGTCTTCATATCGGCCAGGTCACCCTCCGCGGCCAGGCTCGCCGCCTCCTTGAAGGGCACGCGGACGACGTCGCCGTCGCCTGAGAGCCCAGTCGCGATGAAGACCTCTTGCCGCTCGCTCGTATAGCCTGGACTCGGGAACAGCGAGCCCACGTGCTCGATCCGCTCGGCCTGCATTCCGCACTCCTCTTCGAGCTCGCGGCGCGCCGTCTCCTCCGGCGGCTCGCCCGGCACATCGCGAGTACCCGCAGGGATCTCGAGCACGTCCTGGTTGACAGCCGGCCGGTGCTGGCGGACCAGTACGAGGTTGCCGTCGCGGTCGATCGGGACCACGGAAACCGAGCCCGGATGCTCGACGATCTCCTTGCCGTCGGTCACCCGGACCTTGATCAGCTTGCCCTCAAACACGTAGTCGCTCATGTAGGTGAAGCTACCTGCGACATTCGGCGATGCGGGAACCAGTCTCCGCAAATGGAGCTGATCACTCCCTCGGGTCAAGGCCCTCCAGGAGGGGGCGCGCTGGGATGCTGCCCAAGACCAGGAGCGGAAAGATCATGCGCCGCGCGCTCAAAGCTCTGAGCTGAATCGCGATCCGGGCGACATCTCAACGATCGAGGACGAGGGGTCGGTGGCCGAGGCCCGAGAAGCCTGGGAGTTAATGCGCGAGCATCTGATGCGTTAGAACTAACTTCATGAGGGAGCGCCGCTATCAGCCTTGAGCTAGAGCGCGCGCGCGGCCGGTTTCGACTCCTTGACCAGCTCGCCGCGCTTTCGCTCGCCCAGAGGCTGGCCTTAGCCTACGCGGCCGCGCTGGTGCCGGCCCTTCTGATGGCGGTCGTCCAGCCCGTGTGGTCGCGGGTCGACGAGGCACAGCACGCCGACTACATCGCGCACATCACTCAGCGGCAATGGCCGGTCGAGGGCCAGACCCGAATCAGCGCTCTGATCCTGGACGTCATGAACCAGACTGGCACTTACCGCTGGCATCTGCCAGGCGAGGAGCCGGTGCCACCAGAACAGGGGGTCGGCGACTTCACGCCGCCGCCGGCCGTGAGCGGGATTGCGCTCAAGGAGTGGACGGCACGCCACCTATGGACTTACTCCTACGAGGCGGCTCAGCCACCGCTGTTCTACCTGGTTGCGGCTCCCTTCTGGTTGGCGGGGAAGTCGGCCGGCGGCACGCTCGGCGCGGTCTACGCTGTGCGCCTGTTCAATGCCATGCTGGTCGCCGCCCTGGCGCCACTGGCGGCCATCGCCTCACTGCTCGTGGTGGCGAACGGGCGACGGGCGGTGGCAACCGCCGCGCTGGCCGCGTTGGTTCCGGGCATGCTGTTGAACGGGACCGCGGTTACCAACGAGACCCTGGCGGCCGTGCTCGGCGGCGTTCTCACGGTGCTTGCTCTGCTCGGTGTGCGCGGCGGCTGGTCGCTGCGGCTGGCGGCCTTGGTGGGCGTCGTGTTCGGCCTCGCCGTGCTCGCCAAGCTCACCGCGGCCGGCCTCGTAATCGGCCTGGCGGTCGCTTTCCTGTGGCCCTGGGTGGCCCGCCGCACCTCGCTCGTTCACTGCCTGGTCCCGGCGGCGACAGCCGCTGCCGCGGCCCTCGCCGTGTTCATGCCCTGGCTGGCACTGAACGAGGCGCTCTACGGTCACCCCCTGGCTACCCGTGAGGCGGACCAGCTGCTCGGGAGCTTTTTCGGCGAGAACGTGCTCACCCCCAGGATGATCGCGATCAGCTTCAAGAACGGCTACGCCACTTTCTGGAGCGGTGAGCCCTGGGACACCCTGCCGATAGTGCGGCCGCTGACGGGGCTGGCCCTAGTGTGGTGCGTAGCGGCCGTAGTCGGCATCCAGCGTCTGCTGCGGGCACCCGGCACGCGGGCTCTCATGGCGGTGGTCACAGCGATTTCGGTGGGCACGGCGCTCTGGGCGTTCACGGCGATGCTGCTCTCGCACATCGGCGGCTACATGCCGGGCCGGTACGTCTATCCGGCGCTGGTGGCGATCGCGGTGGTGCTCGTCCACGGTGGAGCAGCCGCCTTCGGGAGTGGACGGCTGCGGATGCTCGCGCTGACCGGCTTCGCCGCTTACATCGCGATCGCCGCCGCCGATATCGCTGCCTACGCGGCGGGGTTGACTTCGGTCGAGCGGCATTCCTCGCTGGTGCCGCCGGCGTCGGGTCGCCAGCAGCTGGTGGCGACGTCGAGCTCCATGGGGCCGGTCACGATCACCTTCGACCGAGTCGTGCGGGATGCCGGCCAGAAGCGTGTCTTCGTACACCTGAGGCTGGTCAACGACGGCGACTCCACGATGGAGTGGTGGCCGGTGGCCGTGGCCGCCTTCCCGGGCCAGCCGCTGATGAACTCGGACTACCCGGAGGGTGATCCGCTACCCCAGGTGGTGGCGGCGGGAGCGGTGACGGAAGGTTGGGTCGTCTTCGATCACGTGCCCACAGCTACGTTGGGAAGCTCGTTCCGGGTCGGTTTCCTGGGCGTTTCCAGCGGCGGCTACCGGGTCTACGGGGACGTGGTGGCCACGATGCCGCCCGGCTAGGGATGGCGGGGGGCGACGAGACGGCGAAAGCGGATCCGCGGGCGATGCGGACATCCCGGCGTGCTGGAGGCCGGATCCGCGGTCGCATCCCGAGTAGAGGCACTTCATTGTTAACGAATTCTTGACAGCCCATCTAGCATGGCAACGTCCCCCGGGCGGGCGGTACCGGCGGAGGGCAGTTAGGCCGGGATTTCGCGAAGCTGGGGTAAGTCGGGGAAGGTGGCCTGGTTAGGCGGACGGCAGCGAGAAGTAGAAGGAGCTGCCTTTGCTCGGCTCGCTCTCGACCCAAAGGCGGCCTCCCATCTGCTCGACCAGGTGCCGGCTGAGGCTCAGGCCAAGGCCGGTGCCGTCCGCCCGGCGGCTGCGCGAGTCGTCCAACTGGGTGAACTCCTCGAAGACTCGCTCGATGTTCTCGGGCGCGATGCCGATACCGTTGTCGCGAACGGCGACCAACACCTCGCGCTTCCGCCGCCGGGCCTCGACCTCGATTGAGCCGTTCTCGTCGGTGAACTTGATGGCGTTCGAGAGCAGGTTGTTGAGCACCTGCTGCAGCCGCCCCTTGTCGGCCCGGGCGAGGAGGCCTGCCGCAGATCGGGTGGACGGCCGGGCGATCACCGAGCGCCCACCGGCCAGCGGCACCACCCGCCCAACGACCTCGGCGATCAGCGAATTGACTTCGACCGGCTCGATGAAGAACTTCATGTGACCCGACCCGACCTTGGACAGGTCGAGGACGTCGTTGACCAGTGAGAGCAGGTGGCGGCCGCTGGAGCTGATGTGAGCCACGTAGCGCCGCTGACGCTCGGTCAGCGGCCCGTACGTCTCCGACTCGAGCAGCTGGGTGAAGCCGAGGATCGAGTTCAGGGGTGTGCGCAGCTCGTGGCTCATGGCGGCGACGAAGTGCGACTTGGCCTCGCTCTCCAGGCGCGCCGCCTCGGCTCGCTTGATGGCGGTGATGTCGATAAAGGAGCCGATCACGCGGCGTATCCGTCCATCGCCGTCCAGCACGGGAACGCAATCGAACTGCAGCCAGAAGACGTCGCCGTCCGGCTTCTCGTAGCCGATGACGTGGTTCCTGACCGGAGTTCCGGTCCGCAGCGCGATCATCATCGGGCGCTCGTCCCAGCGCAGCGGCGCGCCGTCCTCGGTCAGCCTGCGGTAGCCGGCCGCCTCGGCCGGCGTACCCCCCTCGAGCTGGTCGCGTGAGACGCCGAAAAAGGCGAGGCCGTTGTCGTTTATCTCCACGATGCGGCCCTCGCCGTCCCAAACGACCACTCCACAGGCCATCATCGAATACAGCGCGCGCAGCTCCTTGTC
>CAZHAC010000168.1:0-5130 GCA_964529765.1 uncultured Actinomycetes bacterium | reverse complement strand
ACGATCGTGCTGCCGAAGGTGGAAGGGCCCGAGCACGTGCACTTCGCCGACATCCTTCTCCAGCAGCTGACCGCCAAGCATGGCCTCGAGCGCCAGATCGGGCTCGACGTCCAGATCGAGAGCGCGCTCGGCCTTGAGAACGTGGCCAGGATCGCCGGCGCGTCAGCGCGGCTCCGAGCGCTCCATTTCGGTCCCGGCGACTTCATGGCGACCCTGCGAGTTCCCGAGCTGACGATCGGCCGCACGCCGGCCGGCTACCCGGGCGAGTTCTTCCATTACGCCCACTTCCGGATCCTCGTCGCGGCGCGCGCTCATGGCCTGATGGCGGTCGACGGACCCGTCGCGCAGGTGCGAGACCTGGATGGGCTCCGGGCGTCGGCCGTCAAGGTGGCGGCGCTCGGCTATGACGGCAAATGGGCGCTCAACCCTGCCCAGGCCGAGGTCCTGAACGAGGTCTTCGCCCCTTCTCAGGATGACTTCGACAAGGCCTCGGCGATCATCGACGCTTACGCCCACTCGGCAGAGGCGGAAGCGACGGGGGCCGTGATGCTGGGCGACGAGATGATCGACGAGGCCTCACGCAAGATGGCGGCGGTGATGGTGGAGCGGGGCCGGGCGGCCGGCATGAAGTCTCGCCCCTGGCAGCCTGTCTGACCATGCTGGCATACGTCTTCTGGCACTGGCCGGAAGAGCACGCCGACCGCGGCCTCTACGAGACGGCGCTGCGTGCTTTTCACGCGGAGCTCAAGCTGGCCGGCTCGGAGGGCTTCGTCCGCTCCTACGCGTATCGCATCCGGGGCTCCAGCTGGCTCCCGGTCGACAACGCCTACGAGGACTGGTACCTGCTCGAAGGCTCGTTCGCCCTCGATCCTCTCAACGAGGTGGCGGTGTCACCGCGTTTGCGGACGGCCCACGACGCCGCTGCGCGCTGGGCGACCGGTGCTGGTGGTCTCTACCGCCTCCAGAGCGGCGTCCCGGAACCTCATGAGTGGTCGGTCCACTGGCTGCGAAAGCCGCGGGGTGAGTCCTACGCCGACTTCTACGCGCGATTTGCGCCGGATGCCGTGCTCTGGCGCCGCCAGATGGTGTTGGGCCCGGCGCCGGAGTTCCTGCTCGAGTCTCACACGCCACCCGAAGGCATCGAAGCGATCAGGGCGGAGCGCTCCCTGGTCTGGGCCAACTAGAAGAATCCTGCGGGGAGGTGGCCTTTAGAAGTGGAGGAGCTCCAGTTGTTCTGAGCGGTCTTTGACCGCCTCGCTCAGCTCCCGCACCAGCTTGGTGTAGCGCTCCGCTGCGTCTTTGTCGGCGAACTCGACGTCACGCATGGACTTCAGCACCGACGCCAGCGCCAGCAGGCCTTTGGACTCGCTGCCGCGTACCAGGCGTGCAGCCGCGCGCAGCTCGAAGGCAATGCGGTCCTCTCCGTGAGCGCGCAGCAGGCTGTAGGCGCGCGCCGCCGCGGTCAACGCCCGCATGGTCGTCGGGTGAAGGCCGCCGGCCATCGGTTCGGAGGGGACCGCCGGCCCGGGCGGCCTCACCGGCTGTGGCAGTGACGTGCCGGAACGCCGGGCAGCGCTCCACACGCGGCGCCAGAAGCGGGGCAGTGCAGGGCCCGCGATAACGGCGATCCCGGCGATGACGAGGACGCCCGCGAGCACGCCCACTACCACGTCCAGCATGAATCACAAACTAGGGTACGCTCCGCAACGTGAGTACCCAACCACGCATCGCGGTGGTCACCGGGGCCTCCTCGGGCTTTGGCGAGGCAACCGCTCGACGGCTCGCGGGCGCCGGTTTCGAGGTGGTCGCCGGCGCGCGGCGGATGGGGCGCTTGGAAAAGCTGGCGTCCGAGATCGGCGCCATCGCGCTTCCCCTTGACGTCCAGGACTCGGGCAGCATCAAGGCATTTGTCGAGGAGATCGACAGCCGGTTCGGGCGGATCGACGTCCTGATCAACAACGCGGGTGTGGCCCTGGGACTGACGCCGGTCGAGTCGACCCCGGACGAATTCTGGATCGGGATGTGGGAAACCAACGTGCTGGGACTGCTGCGAATGACGCGGGAGTGCCTGCGCCTGATCCGCCAGGCACCCCACGGCCACATCGTCAACCTCGGCTCGATCGCGGCGTTTGAGAACTACAAGGGCGGCGCCGGCTACTCGGCCACCAAGCACGCCGTGCGTGCCATCTCCCGCACGCTGCGTCTGGAGCTCAACGGCGAACCGATCCGGATCAGCGAGATCGACCCTGGGATGGCGGAGACCGAATTCAGCCTCGTCCGGTTGGGGGACGAGAAGGCGGCCAATGACGTCTACAAGGGGGTCGAGCCCCTGACCGCCGACGACGTGGCCGACGTCATCGAGTTCGTGGTCACCCGGCCGCCCCACGTGGACATCGACGAGGTCGTCATCCGCCCGGTCGCCCAGGCCGCCGCCTACCAGGTCGCCCGAAAGACCTAACAGGGTGAGGGGGCCGCGGGGTTTTCCTTACTCCTCGATCAGTCCGGCCGCACGGGCCTCTTCCAGGCTCCTTCAACAGCCAGGCTCCCCGTAGTTTCCGCAGCAGTCATGCAGGCGCCCGCCCCGAACTCGGCGGCCGAGGTTGACCGCGATCATTCGAATGCGCCGGCCGAACGGAATCCCGGGTTGCGTGGCGAGCCCGACGAACCCCACGTGCTCATGCGAGCTGCCGTCACACATCACTCGTAAGTATGCGAGCCGAGCTTGATGTATCCCGGTTCCGGGCATCCACTCGAGGTGTGCGCGTGCGTGCAGTGCACCCCGGCAGCACCCGGGTCGATGTAGAGCCGGCCGTGGATGACGACCTGGTCACCTTGCTTCGCCGGAACCAACGCCGCCAGCTGGATGTTGTGGTCGACCTCGAGCAGATCGCCTGAACCGGCGCGAACATGGAACCGCTCATGGCTGCCCGACTCGATCGGGTTGTCGAGGACCGTGGCGTCGAACGTCACCTCGACGTCCTGCCGGTGCTGTGCGACGTCGGAATGCAGCGCCTTGTCGTCCACGGCGCCGCTGTCGCCGACGCAGGCCGCGAGCAGAAGTAAGCAGGCCGCCAGCGCGGCTACGCGCATTGAGCGATCGCCTCCCGGAGTGTGAAACGCGCCTCGAGGAGTGACTTGCCCAAAATGGCCGCTTCCGCGCCCGCCTGCCTGAGCGCCTCCAGGTCGCCGAGCGACGCGATTCCTCCGGAATAGGTGACGGGGTGGCGGGTCGTTTCGAGCACCTGGCGCAGCGTTTCCAGGTCGGGACCCGCCAGGGTGCCGTCGCGATCGATGCAGGTCAGGATGACTCCCCCGAGCGGCGCCGCCTCCCACTCCGAAAGCAGCGCTTCCAACCCGCGCTCCTCGACTGCCGTCCACCCGGTTACAGCGGGGCGGCCGGCCTTGACGTCGAGCGCCCCGAGCACGCGACCCGGATGCTGATCCGCGACCTCACGCAGGATCCCCGGCTGGCGGACGGCGGTGGTGCCCATGACAACCCCGGCCGCCCCGACGGCGAGCCAGTCTTCGACGTCGGCCGGCGAACGCACGCCCCCGCCGACCTGGACCTCGATGCCCGCGCTCTCCACAACCCTCGCCACCAGGTCGCGGTTGGAACCGGCTCCGGCAGCCGCGTCAAGGTCGACCAGGTGGAGGCGCTCGGCGCCGGCAGCGGCGTACTCGCGGGCGCGCTCAACGGCGTCCCGCCCGTAAGCCTTCTCGTGGGCGAAGTCTCCCTGGCGCAGACGCACGACCTGCCCACCGCGGAGGTCGAGAGCTGGAATCACCCGCACGGTCGATGAGCTTAGGCCGGAACATCACCACCCTGCTATGCGGCCGGCGTTGAGCGCGGTGCCGCCTGGATGCTCCGCTTCCGGCGCTGCTCGAGGAGGTTGAGGACGGCGGCCTCGTCGGCTCGCAGGCCCTGGCGTGCGGCGCGGATTGGCTGGCCGCCTTTCACCACTTCGCCCAGGCTGCCATCCAGGTAGGCGTCGACGATCGCCGGATGCACGTAGCTCTTGCGAGCGACGTCGCGGGTGTTCCCCAGCTGCCTGGCAACCGCATCGATCGCGACGGCGATGTTCTTCTTGGCCTGGGCCTGGGAGCTGGAATGCGGCCGGTCCCAAAGCGCTCGGGCCGCCAGCACCGTCCCCGCCCAGGTCCGGAAGTCCTTGGCGGTGAAGTTCTGGCCAGTGGTCTCGCGCAGGTATGTGTTGACGTCGTGGGAGTGGACGTGGTGGCGCCTGCCGCTGTCGTCGACGTACTGGAAGAGCTCCTGCCCGGGCAGCTCCTCAGACTCCTTGACGATCGCGGCCAGGCGCAGGTCGCTGATCTCGACGTTGTGCTCCTTGCCGCTCTTGCCACGGAAGTAAAAGCAGAGCTTGCCGTCACTCTCCACATCCGCCTGGTCGTGGTGGAGAGTGGTCAGGCCAAATGAGTGGTTCTGCCGCGCGTACTCCTCGTTGCCGACCCTGATCATCGTGGTCTCGAGCAGCCTGACGACGGTCGCCAGAACCTTCTCGCGCGGGAGCCCCGGCAGACTCAGGTCTCGGCGGACGCGCGCGCGGACCCTTGGCAGCGCGTGCGCGAACTCGATCAGCCGCCAGTACTTGGTCGCATCCCGGACCTCTCGCCAGCGCTCGTGGTAGCGGTACTGCTTGCGGCCCCGGGCGTCGCGACCCGTCGCCTGGATATGGCCGTTGGGGAGCGGGCAGATCCAGACGTCGGTCCAGGCAGGCGGGATGGCGAGCTTGCGGATCCGGGTCTGGGTGGCCTCGTCCTGGATCCGCCGGCCGTCCGCGTCGATGTAGACGAAGTGGTCGCCCTCCTTCCGCCGCCGGATACCCGGTGTGAAGACGTCGGAGACGTACTGGAGGCCCGCCTCCTGAGCGGTCTCGACGCTGGCGGCGATCGCCAGCGGAAGGTCGCCGTGAGTCACGCGCGCGGCGGTGGCGATGCCTCGGAGTCTAGGTCGGTGCTTGCGAGAAGGAGGAGCGCCCCGGCAGGCCGGTCAGCGGTAGTTCTTGAAGTCCAGGGGAACCGGGATGTCCTCGGCGTCGCGCAGGGTGCTGATCACTGCCTGCAGGTTGTCCTTGCTGGCGCTGGTCACCCGCAGCTGGTCGCCCTGGATGC
>CAZHAC010000167.1:0-5190 GCA_964529765.1 uncultured Actinomycetes bacterium | reverse complement strand
TTGCGGATCGCCAGCGAGCCGGCGATCTGGAAGGCCATGTCGGAAGAGTCGACCGTGTGGTACTTGCCGTCCACCAGTGTCACCTTGACGTCGACCATCGGGTACCCGGCGACGACGCCCCGCGCCATGGTGTCGACGACGCCCTTCTGGACCGAGGGTCGGAAGTTCTGTGGGATGGCGCCGCCGAAGATCTTGTCCTCCCAGATGAACCCCTCGCCGCGGCCGGTGGGCGCCACCTCGATGGTGCAGACGCCGTACTGCCCGTGCCCGCCCGACTGCTTAACGTGCCGGCCTTCCGCCCGGGCGGCACCTGAAATCGTCTCCTCGTAGGCGACCCGCGGGACCTCGGTGACCGCTTCCACGCCGTACTTGCGGCGCAGCTTCTCCAGAGTGACGTCGAGGTGCACGTCGCCCAAGCCGGAGATCAGCAGCTGATGGGTGCGCTCGTTCCGCTCGACGTGCAGGGTGGGATCCTCCTCAGAGAGCCGCGCGAGGCCGGTCCCGATCTTCTCTTCGTCGCCACGTGACTTGGGATGGACGGCCAGCGAGTAAATCGGCGAGGGGAGCTCCAATAGCGGGAGCGGCCCCACTCCCTTGTCGCCCAGCGTGTCGCCCGTGAGCGTATGTGCCAGCTTGGAGACGGCGCCGATGTCGCCGGCGCACACCGACTGCGTGTTCTCGTGCTCCTTGCCGCGCGGGAAGAAGAGCGAGCCCAGCCGCTCGTCGCCGCTGCGCTCGTTGTTGACGTGCGTGTCCGAGTTGAGGCAGCCGTTGACCACCTTGAAGTAGCTGATGCGCCCGAACTGGTCGCCGCCCGTGCCGAAGACGAAGGCCTGGGCCGGCTTGGCGGAATCTCCTGCGGGAGGCGGCAGCAGATCGCAGACCGCGGTCAGCAGCGTCCGTACGCCCAGCATCTTGGCGGCCGACACGCAGACGACGGGCACCACCTTGCCGGCGACGATGCCTTCGCGAAGGCCCCGCTCGACTTCGGCGTCGGTCAGCGTCCCCTCCTCCAGGTACTTCTCGAGCAGCTCGTCGTCGCCCTCGGCGGCGGCCTCGACCAGCTCCTCCGAGCGCTGCTCGACCAGGCTCTTCATGTCCTCGGGGATCGCCGCCTCGGCGCCTTTGCCGTCGGGCGTGGTGACGAAAGCCTTCTTATGGAGGAGGTCGACGACACCCCGGAAGTCCGCCTCCGACCCGATCGGGAGGTGCAGCGCCACCGGCTTCGGGCTGAGAACCTCGCGCATGGCGTCCAGCGTTCCGAAGTAGTCGGTGTTCTCCTTTTCCATCTTGGTGACCACGACCAGGCGCGGCTTGCGGACGCGGTTCAGCTGCTCCCAGGCGACCTCGGTGCCGACTGAGACTCCGGGCTGGGCGCT
Organism: uncultured Actinomycetes bacterium; assembly: GCA_964529765.1. Lineage (GTDB taxonomy): Bacteria > Chloroflexota > Dormibacteria > Dormibacterales > Dormibacteraceae > CAZHAC01. Next base: position 3,811 of record CAZHAC010000167.1, on the reverse strand, counting down.
GACTACCAGCAGCGCCCCTTCGGCCGCCCGGAGCCCGGCGGCGACCTGTCCGGCGAAATCGAAGAAGCCGGGGGCGTCGAGAATGTTGACCTTGAAGCCGTTGTGCTCGACGTGGCCGATCCCGAGGTTGATCGAGATGTTCCGCTTCTGCTCCTCGGGCTCGAAGTCAAGAGCCGCGGTACCCTGGTCGGTCGAGCCCATCCGCTGGATGGCTCCGGTAGCGAACAGCATCGCTTCCGCGAGGGTCGTTTTACCCTCGTGCGAGTGGCCCACCACCACAACGTTCCGGATCTTTTCCGGCGCGTACCCGGGCACGTCCGATAAGTCTATGCGGACGTTATAGGTAGGATAAGAAGCCCCATGGCAAGCAAGCGCACTGCCACTCTAGAAGAGGTGCTCGCAGCGATCGAGTCTGCGCGCGACAAGGTGATGGCCGACGAGGTCAAGTCCCTCACCAAGCTGGGGATTCCGAAGGCGATGGCGTACCAGATGATCGCGAGCCGCTTCCATCAGAAGGTGGGGCATGACGGTGAGGCCGAGGCCGACCCGTTCGAGTCGAACGGCTCGACCTGGGAAGAGATCGGCTGATAGTAGGGAGGGCCACCCGGGCTGAGGATCGGTGGGTCGCGCACGCCGCTTTGCCCGCCTCCTCGCGATTCTCTCCGCCGTGATCCGGGAACCGGGCTTGACTCCGGCACAGCTCTCGGCGCGCGCCGGCGTCTCCGAGCGGACGCTGTTCAGAGACCTCCAACGGCTGCGGCATCTTGGCTATTCAGTCAGGTGGAGCCACGGCTACGAGATGCAGGAGCGATTCGACCTCGACGGCCGGGGAGCGGCTATCAGCCTGGCCGCTCAGTACGAGCAGCAGCTGCGACTGCTGCGCGGCCAGCTGCCCCCGCGCCTTGCCGTTCAAGTCGAGGCTGACGTGGAAACCCTGGCTCCAGCCGCGCTCGCCGCCCTATTCGCGAGCGCGATCGAACGCCGGCTCCAGCCCGCGGCGCCGGTAAGGAGCGCGGCTAAATGACGCGGCCCGCCATGACACAGGCGATGACGCAGCCGCTCATGCTGGTCGCCAGCGGGCACAGCGACGCCGACTGGCTGTACGCCACTGGTATCGACCTCGAGCAGGGGCTCTATTTCGATTTCGGTAACGAGCAGTTGCTGATCACGCCGGAGCTCGAGTACGAGCGCGCGCTTCGCCAGGCCAAAGTCCGGACCGTGGTCGACAGGCGGAGCGCCGGTTGGGAGGAGTCGCGCGACCTGATCGGCGCCTGGTCGGCGGTCGCTCGCCGGGTGCTCTCCGAGCGTCGTGTGAGCGGAGTCCGCATCTCGGCGCAGCAGCCGGTCGGCTACTACGCGGCGATGAGCACGGCGGGCGTCGAGATGGTGGTCGACCGAGAGCTGTTCATCGCCCAGCGGCGCAAGAAGTCGGGCGAGGAGCAGAGCTTCATCCACTCCGCGCAGCGCGCCGCCGAAGCTGCCTGCGCGGAGGTGATCGCCCACCTCGCCGTCGCCGAGATCAACGACGGCATGCTGTGGCTCGACGGCCGGCCCTTAACCTCAGAACGCCTCTTCGCCCGCGCGGAGGCGGCGCTCCAGGAGATCGGCTACTCGGGCGGCGACATGATCATCGCGGGCTCGCCCGAGTCCGCCCTGCCCCATTACCGGGGCGAGGGCCAGCTGCGCGCCAACGCGCCCATCATCATCGACATATTTCCGAGAGGGAAGACCTCCGGCTACCACGGCGACCTGACGCGCACCGTCGTCGTGGGCGAGGCGCCAGAAGAGGTGCGGAGGATGCACGCCGCTTGCGAGGCGGCGCTGGAGGCGGCGATCACCGAGATCCGCCCCGGCGCCAACGGGCGGGACGTGCACCGGACAGCCTGCCGGGTCCTGGTTGAGCAGGGCTTCGGCACCTACACAGCGGGTTTCGAGGGTCGGAGGGACGGGCCGCGCATGACGCACTCGCTCGGGCATGGCGTCGGCCTCGATGTCCACGAGGCGCCCTTCCTCCGCGATCTCGACTACCCGCTCGAGGTCAGCGACGTGGTCACGGTGGAGCCAGGGCTGTACCTTGTCGGAATGGGTGGGGTTCGTATTGAAGACACCGGCCTGATTACCCGGGACTCGTTCAGAAACTTCACCACCCTCCCTCGCAGCCTGGACCCGCGCGCCTACCTCTAGGGGGGGTTGTATGAACGAGGAAACCCTGGGCAGCCGGATTCGGCGGCTGCGGATGGAACGTGGCATGAGCCTGGCCCAGGTCGCCGGCGGCGACTTCTCGCGGGCTTTCCTGCACCAGGTGGAGACGGGCAAGGCCCAGCCCTCCACCCGAGTGCTGCGTGTGATCGCGACCCGTCTCGGCTCCCGCGTGGAGTTCCTGCTCAGCGGCGCGCCGACGCGCCCTGAGCTCGAAATCACCGTCGAGCGGGCGCGAATTGAGCTCCTGTACGGCCACTACCAGCAGGCGCTCGAGTTGCTGGAGCCTGTCCTGAACACTTCTGAATGGCCCCTGGGCGCGGATGCGCGCCTGGCCGCGGCGGAGGCGCTGCGGGCTCTGGGCCGGCGCCAGGAGTCAGACCGTCTGCTCGACGCCGAGGAGGCTTCGATTCGCAAAGCCGGCGACCGCCACCGGCTGCGCCGCCTGCGGGCAATCCGGCGGGGAGCGCACTACCGTCCGAGCGCGCGCGACCTGCTCGATATGTCGGCGGAGGCGGAACGCGAGGGCCGCCTGCAGCTCGCGGCCGAGCTGGCGCGGGAGGCACGCGTGCTGCTTACAGGCCCTGCGGGAAGGTATAGGAAGGAGGCGGGTCAACCGACGGTGGAGTGATCTCGAGCACGATCTGGGTGTAACGGCCGATCTTGATCGTGCTCGGGTCGAACCCGTCCGGCTGCTGTTTGCCGTCGACGTAGGTCACCAGCTTCTGGTCGCCGCTGAGCTTGATGTCGGCCACCTGCGTCGTGCTCAGCTTCTTGTTCCAGACGCGGAAGAAGTCGCCCAGCGTGAAGTTCTTGGCCTTGTCCTTGGGCGCCTCGATGTGGATCACCCCGGTTGTGTCGTGGGTGTGAAGCCAGTAGATGCAGCTCTGGTCGCTGGGAATGCCGATTTGGGCCGGGACTGTCAGCTCGTTCCCCTGGTACAGGATCGACAGGTGGGCGTGATAGTGGACGTCGGTGCTGGAAATGTGCTCGCTGCTGTCACAGGTGATGCCGTTGACCGCACTCGCCGACGGCCCGCGGCTCGTCGCGATCATGATCCCCATCGCGCCGGCGATAGCCAGCAGGACGAGCAGCACCGCCGCCGGCAGCACCGGGATCCCCTCGGACCGCTTTACTGAGGAGGGGCGGCGCGCGGCATCGCGCAGGCTGGACTCTTTCTGCTTCCGCTTACTCATGGATTAGTACGGGGCCCGGCAGGGCGCTTGATAGAATACCGAGGTCCTTTCTGGTCCTGGCCGGAAGTCGCCCGCTGCCTCGGATCTGAATACCCATAGGAAGGAGGAATGCCTTGCTTCGCGACTACGAGATCCTTTACATCGTCCGTCCCGAGCTCGACGACACCGCCGTCAATGAAGCGGTGCAGACCGTGGAGACGCTGATCAAGAACCTTGGCGGCGAGCCCTCCAAGAGTGACGTCTGGGGACGCCGCCGGCTCGCCTACGAAGTCGCCCACCTGCGGGAGGGGTACTACGTGCTCACCGATTTCGCGCTCCCGGCCGAGCGGGTGGCGGAGCTTGAGGCGACCCTCAAGATCTCCGACACCGTCTTCCGGCACCTGGTGACCCGCAAGCCTGAGAAGGCGAAGCGCCAG
>CAZHAC010000166.1:0-5244 GCA_964529765.1 uncultured Actinomycetes bacterium | reverse complement strand
GCGCGCTGGCCGCCGCCGGGAACACGTCCAGGATCCCGCCCCGCAGCGAGAACTGTCCTTGCGCCTCGGCCAGTGGCTCGCGCGAGTACCCGAGCTCGACGAGCCTCTCCGCAAGGGCGACCGGATCGGCCCGCAGGCCCGTGCGGAGCGCGACGGTGGTCGCCGCCAGAGCAGAAGGCGAAACCGTCGTCCGCATCATCGCTTTGCGCGAGGAGACGACCACGCTCGGCTGCGACGCCGAAGCCAAAGCCGCGAGAGCCTCGAGCCGCCGTGCTACCGCCGGATCGAAGGCGGGCGGCCGGTCGAGGAAGGAGACCGCGACCTCTGGGAAGACGTATGACGGCGGCGAGCCGCTGAGCCAGGGCCGCAGGTCTGCGAAGAAGCGCTCCGGCGCCGGCGCCAGGACGACCAAAGACCGTCCGGCCAAAGATGACGCGCGCGCGAGGGACCCGACCACCACCGGCCAGGCCGCGCGCGGCACCCGGGCGAGCCGCCCGGACGCAATCCCAGAAGAAGCCGAAGAATCCGCGGCGAAGCCATCTGAGCCACCCGCCACCGCTTCGAACACCCGTTCCCATAACGCCGTCACGCTAGCTCAGCACACCCCAAAGCACCAGACCGGTTGTAAATTTCCTGCGCCCGCGCCAACCCCTCCCGCAGAGCAAGCCCGAGCGCGTCCGCAACGCCCGAAACCACCGAAGGCACTCGCTCCGACTCCGCCCGCGTCCAGCGCCCCAGCACGTGCTGCACGCCGTGCGCGGAGGAAGCCGGCTTTCCGACCCCCACCCGGAAACGCCAGAACTGGTCGGTCCCCAGGTGCGAGATCAGCGAGCGCACGCCGTTGTTCCCCGCCGCCGACCCGCCGAACTGGATCCGCATCCGGCACAGGGGCAGGTCCAGCTCGTCGTGCACGACCCACACGTCAGACGGAGAAGCGCCCAGATCGCGAATCGCAAAACGCACCGCCCGCCCAGACTCGTTCATGTACGTCTGGGGCAGCACGAACCACACCCGAGCCGAGTCGAGCGAGCACGACCCGACCAGCGACGACCACCGTTTCCGGTCGACCGCCGCCCCCATCCGGGAAGCGAGCGCGCGCACGCACTCCTCGCCGAGGTTGTGGCGCGTCCCCGAATATTCCTTCCCCGGGTTACCGAGGCCCACGATCAATAAGTCACTCAAGGGCAAACAAAAAGAGACACACGCGTGCCCCGCCGGCCGGCGAAGCACGGGCACGAGACCCCCAAGTTTAGGAGCGCAGGGGGGAGTCGCCGAAGGCGACGGGGGGAGGATGCCCAAGCCCCCCACCACGCAAAGGCAGCCGCCCGAACGCGACGGTCACCCCGGCCGCCGCCAGGCAGCGGAACGTCTCCTCCCACATCGCCCGCTCCTGCTCCGCGGTCTCGTGCTCCCAACCCAAAAGGTGGAGCAGCCCATGCACGCACAGGAGCGCGAGCTCGTCCTTCTCCGCGTGTCCGAACAGCGCAGCTTGCCGAACCACCGCCGGCCAGGAGACGGCGATGTCGCCCAGATATCCGGGCGACCCGGACGGAAACGAGAGCACGTCCGTCACCTCGTCGATCCCCAGGAACTGGCGGTTCAACCGCCGCAGCTCACGATCGCCGGTCAGCCGAACCGACAAAGAACCCGAAGTGAAGGGCTGCGAAGGCAAGGCCCCCCAGGCCACCCCCCAGGCGGCCCGCAGCACCGAGCGCAGAAAAGACGGCGCCACCGGCGACCGAACAGCCTTGACGACCTCGACCTCCAGGGTGCCGTCTTGTCCCGTGTCTGGCCCCGTTTGCCCCGCCTTCATAGCCCGCGACATCCTAGTAAAGCATCGCCTAACTTGACAGTATTGCTATCAGGAAACATCCCGTGCTACAGTGATGCAAGCGGCCAGCAGCCGACCCGTATACGAGGAGAAGAGATTGGCAGTTCAGGTCGGTAACAGCAAACGATCGCCGGGTCTCACGAGAGCCCCCGGACCGCGACATCACCAGCCCCACCTGTACGTCATCGACTTCACCCGTCCAGCCCGTCTCGCACCTGGAATCCCGCCCCGCGTGGCGATGTTCCGCCGCCAGCGCCTACTGCGCCGGCTGCGCCGAGCTGGTGCCGCCCTGAGCTGGGCGGCCGGCGGTGCGCTGCTCGCGCTGCTGGTGATCGGCGGCCTCGCCGGTCTTTTCCACTAACTTCACCCAGCTCACAACCAACCCCGCGGGCGCCGGTCCAGGCTACCCCCAGGCCGGCGCCCCTCTCCGGCGCCCCGACACCTCGAACCCCGTCACCAGCTACGCTGATGCGCGACCGAAGTGCTCGCCACGATCGCTTTCTTCCACCAGCGCTTCGCCATCGCCCTCCTCTTATTCTCCGGGCTCCTCGGCCTGTGGGGTGGCTTTCAGTTCATCCGGCGGCGCCAGCTGAGCGGCGGCTTTCGCTCCAGCTACCTGCTCTTGGTCGGCCTTACCGCCGTCCAGGGCGCCTTTGGCGTGGCCAGCCTGGCCGTCGGCGGCCGCCCCCGTGAGCTCCTGCACGTCGTTTACGGCATCTTCGCGATCTTCTTCCTGCCCGGCGTCTACTTCTGGGCCGCGCGCCGCGCGCGAGACACCGAAGCGGCGATCCTGACCGCCTCCTGCTGGATCGTCCTCATCGCCTATGCCAGAGGGATCACCACAGGCGTCTAAAAGCCTGCTATAGTCCGCGCGCCAACTCGACGACGCCGCCGAGACGCCGCCACAACGCGGCAATGACGCCGAAATGACGCCGCTCACGACCCAGCAACATCACACGAAAGCGCAAGCCCTATGACTCGCTGAGCAAGCGGGCAACCGCCAAAGAGCGCCGAAGAGCGCCCAGGCGCTCCGCAATTCCAAGCGCTGGACCCCACAAGTGCACGGAAGTGCGTCTAACTCGTTGCCTTTCCCAATTCCCCTTCGGATACTGCCGATCGTTCAACCGGGACTCATTCGTAGAAATCCCAAACCCCACCCAAACCCAGACGAGAAGGAGGAAACCAAGGAAACCATGGACCGCACCAAGAAGGCTCTGGTCACGCTCCTCGTGATCGGCGCCCTTGCGACCGTCGGCGTAGGGACCTACGCCACCTTCACCGCCCAGACGACCAACGCCGGCAACAGCGTCTCGACGGGCACCCTGGTGCTGAGCAACAGCGCCAACAGCGGCACCGCCTGTCTGTCGACCGGCGGCGGCAACACGAACACCAACAGCAACGGCAGCTGCAGCGCCTTCTTCACGGTGGCCACCAAGGGCCCCGGCCAGTCGGCCTCCGGCACCCTGGCCATCAAGAACGACGGCAGCCTGGCGGCGTCGACCTACAAGGTCTTCTCCACCGCCTGCACCGACACCAACGCCGCGGGCGAGACGTACCACGGCACCGGCAGCCTCTGCGGTGTGCTCGACCTCTACATCCAGGAGTACAGCGACTCGGCCTTCACCACGGCCATGAGCTCCTGCGTCTACCCGGCCTCGTCGACTACCGCCTGCAGCTTCAACAGCGCCAACACGGCGGCGACGTTCGCCTCCAGCTACCCGAGCGCGGCCTCGGCGCTCGCTCTGACGACGCCCTTCAGCGCGCAGAGCTTCCACTACTACAAGGTCTTCGTCCAGGTCGACCCCAGCGCCACCAACAGCGTCCAGGGCCGCGACGCGACCTTCGACCTCAACTGGTACGTCGCCTACTAAAACCCTGAGCTGACAGAAGGAACATGATCATCCGGAAGGGGGGACGCTGACCGATGCGCCCCCCCGCCGAACTCCTCCCCGCCAGCCTCAACGGGCCGCGGCACAGCCGTCACTCGGGCCTCCTTCAGGCCCTGGCCGAGCAGGCGCCCGAGGCGCTCGTGCTTCCGACCAGTCCTCGAGGCGCGGCGCCGGCCAGGCGCGCGAGCCACGCGACATTCAAGAAGCTGATGGTCGCGACCATGCTGCTCGCGACTGTGGGCACGCTCGCCTCGGGCACCCTGGCGACCTTCACGGCGCAGACGGCGAACCCCAACAACACGTTCTCCACGGGCACGCTCGTCCTGCTCGACGAGATCAACGCCAGCACGGCGACCGACTGCTACTCGACGGGCGGGCCGCCCCCGATCAGCTTCACGAACGGCAACGTCAACTCGAGCTGCTCGGCGAACAACTTCACCCCCACCTCGCTCAAGCCAGGCGACCCGCCGGTGACGATGAAGGCCATGGTCAAGAACGCTGGCTCGATCGCGGCCAACACGCTCGGCCTGTTCACGACCGCCTGCACGGCCGCCGACAATCCGAGTGAGTCCTTCCACTACTCCGGCGGTGATCCCTGCGCGCAGATCCAGATCTACATCCAGGAGTGGACCAGCAGCACCTACGCGACGGCGGCCAGCTGCGCCTACGGCACCACGGCCAGCGCGACCACCTGCAACTTCCAGTCCACCAGCCCCACGCTGAGCACGTTCACGGGCGGCCACAACAGCTCTGCCAACGCGCTCCTCCTTTCGGGCGGACTGAGCAGCGGGTCGGCGCGCTACTTCACGATCGCGCTCCAGCTGCCGCAAACCGCCAACAACCAGGTCCAGGGTCGCCAGGCGAACTTCGACTTCACCTGGTACCTGAGCCAGACCTAGGCCAGAGGCGGTAAAGGCACAGCTAACATGAGCGCCGTTTTGACCTTCCCAACCCAGGAGCTCCCCACCCTCGACCTCGAACCCCGCCAAAAGTCGACTTTCTGGTCGCGCCTGAACAGCCTGGCCAACCACGCGGTGACGGTGATCCTGGTCGTCGCGGTCGCCGCCATGCTGGCGGTGAACGTCGGTCCGCTGGTGTTCCCTTACCGGGTCTACACGGTGCTCTCGGGCTCGATGGCGCCGGCGATCCCGGTCGGCTCGGAGGTGGTCCTGACCCAGGCTGACGCCTCCACGATCAAGGTCGGCGACATCATCACCTTCCAGCGACCCGGCCACGCCGGCCAGCTGGTCACCCACCGGGTCGTCTCCATGGCCACCGACCCGGCCACGCACACACGCAGCTTCGTCACCAAGGGTGACGCCAACGGGGTTTCCGACGACTGGTTCATCCCTGCCCAGGGAACCGGCCTCAAGTACGCCTTCCACATTCCTCTGCTCGGCTACGCCTTTGCGATGCTGCAGACGCCGATCGGCCGCATCTGCTTCATCCTGGCGCCCGCGATGCTGCTTGCCGCCGTCGTGCTCAACGACATGTGGAAGGCACCGAAGGCGGCCAATGCTGAGC
>CAZHAC010000165.1:0-5274 GCA_964529765.1 uncultured Actinomycetes bacterium | reverse complement strand
AGCACGCTTTCACGAGCCGGGACGAGACCGGCGAGACCTGGCGCCGCTTCGTGATCGCCTGGGAGCGCGCCCACCTCGACCGCACCGGCTACTTCAATGACCACCCGCGCGCCTTCGAATAGCCGGCTACTCCGAGCCTAGTAGTAGCTTTGAAGTTCCGAAGCCGCTACGAGGTCAATATGATCTGACCGTGGCGACTTCGTCCGGCGGGCGCGCTCGCATTGACCGCGAGGCATGTCTGCGCGGAGACGCGGCATTGAGCCGGGCCTTCGACCTTCTCGGCAAACGCTGGACAGGTGTGCTGCTGGGTACTCTGAGCGACGGGCCGATGGGCTTCCGCGCGCTCGCCCGCGCAACGGAAGGAATCAGCGACTCGATGCTCTCCGACCGCATGGCCGAGCTGTGCGGCGCCGGGCTCGTCACCCGCACCGTGACCGAGGGGCCACCTCTCGCCGTCATGTACGCGCTGACCGATCACGGTCGCGCGGTCTTACCGGCCCTGCAGCAGCTCAGTCAGTGGGCCGAGGAGCACCTACCGACCACGTAGCAGACTCTGCGAGCGGGATCGGGAAGTTCTGGTTGAACACGTTGTCGGGGTCGTACCGAGCCTTAAGCCGGCGCAGCCTGCTCGATGTTGGCTCCGGGAAGGCCTCCTGGAGGCGCTCTAGACGTTGATCGGTCTCGAAGCTCAAGTAGAGACCGTCGAGGTGGGCGCGCAGGTCGTCCCAGTGCCCGTGGAACTGCTCCTCACGGGAGCCGAGGCCGACCGAGCTGACGTTGAAGTTCTGATGGCGGTGGGCGTAGGCGGTGGCGGTCGGGTCGACGTCGTTAACGGCGCCGCCGACCGCGCGGATCGAGATCCAGGTCGTGACCGGGATCCGCAGCCCGTCGGCCAGGAGCTCGCTCAGCGCCGGCGTCAGGTGGACGGCGAAACCGTTGCTGACAAGTGGCCGGGTCGTGCCCCCGTAGTGCTGATTGTCGGACGACGGGACGATGGACGCGTAGGGCAGGAGAAAAGCCTGCTGTTCGAGGATGGGCCCGATCTCGAGGAGCGGTGTCAGCGCCGCGACTGCCGCCTCGGTGTCGTCCGAAGCGTAGACGTTGACGAGCCGGGCGATCGGCGTGTCGTACTGCCTTGCGAGCAGGTAGAGGAAGCTCGTCAGCCCACGCGGCGCGGCTTCGACAATCCGGCCCCAGCGCTCCAGCAGACGGGCGGTATCACCGGCGTCGAAGACCATGGAGGAGTAGACGACCTGGCTCAGCCGGTAGGCGTCGAGCTCGAACGCCGTGACAATCCCGAAGTTTGCGCCCGCGCCGCGCAGCGCCCAGAACAGCTCGGAATCCTTCTCGGCGTCGACACGGACGAAGGTGCCGTCGGCCAGGATCACCTCGGCGGCGACTACGTGGTCGATCGTGAGGCCGTATCTGCGAGCGTGAAAGCCGAGTCCACCCGCGGTTGCCAGGCCACCCACGCCGACGTCACCGTAGTCGCCGGAGCTCATCGCCAGCCCGTGCGGGGCCAGGGCCTCGGCGACGTGGCCCCAGCGAGCGCCGGGTCCAAGCCGGATCCGGCCGGTCGCGGGGTCGAGTACCTCGACCTGGTTCAGCTTGCCAACGTCGATGACGATGCCGCCGTCGTTGGTCGAGCGGCCGCTGATGCCGTGGCCGCCGCTCCGGATCGCGAGCGGGACGTCCTGCTCGCGAGCGAAGGCGAGTGACGCGATCACGTCGTCCACGCTCTCCGGCTGGATCACCAGTCCCGGCGACCCGCTGCGCATGTAGGTCGACCGGACGTTGGCGTAGCGCTTGTCGCCGGGTTCGACCGCCTTTTTCGCCAGCTGCCCGGGGAGCGCTTCGTAATCAATGCCCTCAAGCCGGAGGGCGAGGGCTTTTGGGCCGCGCACAGCCTCGGCGCTGCGAGTGCCGGCCGCCTTCCGTTCTCGCGCCACGGCCTCGCGCAGGGCGGGGGCCACCTCCTGCCCGAAGAGCTGGATCAAGCGGGGATCGTCGGCCCAGAGGATGAAGGTACCGATGCCGTGCTCCAGAACGAGCGGCAGCAGCTGGTCAGGCCAGTCCGCCGGCACCCCCGGCAGTGCACCGCCAGGGACGTTGAGCAGCCGCCTGATCTCGCGCTCGTCACGACCGGCCGCCGTCGCGGCCTCGTCGATGATCTGGTTGCCGCGGTCGAGCTCAGCGTGCAGGTCGCCTTGCCAGACGTTGCTACCGGGTATCCAGCCGTCGGCCTTCTCCCCGATAAGCCGGAGCATGCGCGGCTTGACGGCGCCTAACCAGATGGAGATGTCGTGCGCCGGTTCCGGACCGCGCCGGGCGCCCCAGACGCGGTAGTGCTGGCCGCCGATCCTGACGCCGCCCCGCTCCGAGGCGTTCCAGATCGCGCGGATAATGTCGATCGCTTCGCTCAGCGCGTCCACTGACTCCCCGCCCGAGAGCCGCGTGCCGCCCATCGCCTCGATGGCGTCCCAGTAGGCGCCTGCGCCGAGGCCGAGCTCGAGCCGGCCGCCGGAGAGCAGGTCGAGGCTGGCGGCGGCCCGTGCGAGAACCGAGGGCGGACGCAGGGGCAAGTTGAGCACGTTGGCCGCGACCCGTAGCGTCTGCGTCTGGGCGGCCACCCACGAGAGCAGCGTCCAGGTGTCCAGGAACGCCGGTTGGTATGGGTGATCCTGGAAAGTGGCCAGATCGAGCCCGGCCTGCTCGGTCAGCTGTGCGAGGGCGACGACGTCCTGCGGCCGCTGGTTCTGCGGAGTGATGAAGGTGCCGAACGCGAGGTCGTGTCCGTAATCAGGCATGGTCTACTCCTATAATCGAAGCAACTACGATATTCCATGCCGATGCTTGAATCGGAGTGAATCCTAGTCCGGGAGGCCATGATGTCGTTCGGAATCCTCTTGCTGAGAGTCGTCCTTGGACTTCTGATGGCGGCGCACGGCAGCCAGAAACTGTTCGGCTGGTTCGGCGGCAGCGGGCTTTCCGGTACTGCGGCGGGGTTCGCGCGAATTCGCTTCCGGGCGCCGCTCCTGATGGCGCTCGCCGCAGCCCTCGCCGAGTTCGCCGGCGGCCTGCTCCTCGCGATCGGCCTGGCCACCCCGCTGGCCACTCTCGCGTTGATCGTGGTGATGCTGAACGCGATCGCGACCACGCACTGGCAGAACGGCTTCTGGAACACCAAGCGCGGATACGAGTTCAACCTGCTCATCCTTACGGCCGCGGTGGCGATCGCGGCGACCGGTCCCGGCCGCTTTTCGCTGGACGCGCTGATCGGATGGGCGGCCAGCATCAGCGGCCCCTGGTGGGCAGTCGGCGCCTTGGCGCTGGGAGCGCTGCTGTCTGCGGCAACTCTCGGACTCGGCCGGCGGTCGCCGGAAACGACGGCCGCCGACGAGAGCGCTCCCAGCAGCCCCCGGCCGGCCGCCGGCTAGCTCTTTTGCCGGACCGCTGACAAGTCCCTGACAACTGGTCCCGATCATGACCAGGCGTGAGGACGGCGCTGGCGATCAACCTGACCGAAGCCCTGGCGCCGGCGGCGATCTCGCCGATTGCGGCGCTGCTGGCACTCGCCGTGCTCATGGCTCGTGACGCGATCGCGCGCCTGGCGCCCGTCCGCTAAGCCTCCGAACCGCCTTCACCCCTCCTTCACAACCTCGGCGGAACATCGGTCTCATCGGAATCCTGAAAGGAGGCAATTCGATGAGACGCTTTGTAATCCTCTGGGCGGTGCTCACCCTGGTCATCGCGGTCGGCGTCGGCGTCGGCGCTTACCAGTGGGGCCTGCACGATGGGTTGAGCCAGCAGATCCGGAGCCTGCCCGCGAACACCGTTCCCGCTCCCGGATATGGCTACCCGTACTATGGCCCGCACTGGGGCTGGGGATTCGGCTTCTTTCCTTTCTTCGGCTTTTTCCCGTTCTTCGGCCTGCTCTTCTTCCTGCTGCTCATCTTTTTCGTGTTCCGCCCCGGCCGCTGGTGGTATGGCGCGGGTGGACGCGGGCCGGGTGGCGGACGGCTCGACGAGTGGCATCGCCGCGCTCATGAGGGCCAGCCGCCCACTGACCGGCCCACGCAGTAGCCTGCGGGAACGTTGGCTGCGATCCTGGTGGTGGATGACGAGCCGGAGATCCTCCGGCTCGTCCGCGACTACCTCGAACACGCGGGCTTCAGCGTGGACACGGCCACCGACGGTCCGGGCGCCCTCCGGCAAGCGCGCACTCGCAAGCCGGACCTGGTTGTCCTCGATCTTGGCCTTCCACGCCTGGACGGCCTCGACGTAACCCGCGAGCTCCGGCGGACGGCCGGAGTCCCGATCATCATGCTCACCGCTCGCGCCGACGAGTCCGACAAGCTGGTCGGGCTCGAGCTCGGCGCCGACGATTACGTGACCAAACCCTTCAGCCCGAAGGAGCTGGTCGCGCGCGTGCGCGCAGTGCTGCGGCGAACCAGAGGCGTTCTCGAGGCCGGAGACATGGTCCGGGTCGGGGAGGAGGTCGAGATAGACGCGACGCGTCGCGAGGCACGGATTGCCGGACGCCCGGTCAGCGACCTGACCTCGACCGAGTTCGACCTGCTCGTCTTCATGGCTCGCCAGCCAGGGCGCGTCTTCAGCCGGGGGCAGCTGCTGGAGGCGGTGCGTGGGGTCGCGATCGAGTCCTATGAACGGGCGATCGACGCCCACGTCAAGAACATCCGGCGGAAGATCGAGGTCGACCCCACCGCGCCCCGCTACCTGCAGACCGTCTTCGGGGTTGGCTATCGCTTCGCCGATCTGAGGGAGTGATGCCAGGAGGCCAGTCAAGACGGCCATGGGGCTCTGGCCGGCCGCCCTGGTGGCCCGAGAGCGAACCCTGGCCTCCCCGGCGCCGGCCACCTTGGGCCCGGCGCGGTCCGCCCACTTTTTTTCTTCGACTGGGCTGTCTGGCGCTCGCTGTCGGCTTCCTGTTTGGCGCCGTTCTCACCGCTTTCCTCGCGACCCTACTGGCCGCTAGTCAGACGTCTGCCGTCCTGGCTGTCGCCGTCCTGCTCGCCTTTCTGCTCGTATTGGCCGCGGGACTCGCTCTTGCCGGATTGGTCCTTGCGCGGATGCGCCGGCGTGCGGGCGCGGACGACCGCCGCCGGCGCGCCTTCCTGGCCGACGTCGCCCACGAGTTCCGGACGCCGCTCTCGGTGATCCGCGGCCAGGCGGAAGCTCTGGCCGACGGCATCTATCCTGCCGACGCCGAGCACGTGGCGCCGATCGTGGAGTCGGCGCGCTCCCTGGAGCGGT
>CAZHAC010000164.1:0-5290 GCA_964529765.1 uncultured Actinomycetes bacterium | reverse complement strand
TGCCTTCCTCGGAGTCGATGAAGTAGTAGCCCGAGTGCATGTTCTGGTCGAAGCGAAGGCTGTTGAAGATGTAGAACTCAGCCTCCGGACCCCAGTAGCTGACGTCCGCGATGCCCGTCGAGGCGAGGTAGGACTCGGCCTTCTTGGCGATGAACCGCGGGTCGCGGCTGTAGGGCTGGCCGTTGAGCGGGTCGAAGACGTCGCAGACGATGTACATCGTCGGGACCTTGAGCACCGGGTCGACCGTCGCCGTGTCCGGGTCAGGCATGAGGAGCATGTCGCTTTCGTTGATCGCCTGGAAGCCGCGGATGCTGGACCCGTCAAAGCCGAGCCCGTCAGCGAACGTCGACTCTTCGAGCTCGCCGACCGGGATGCTGAAGTGCTGCCAGGTGCCGACGAGGTCCACGAAGCGTACGTCGACGACCTGGATGCCCGCCTGGCGTGCCTTCGCGAGTACCTCGCTGGGGCTCGTCTTCGGCTTTCCACTTACTTCTACGGCCATGAACTCCTCCAGGGTTTGAGCTGAATTCGATTCCACCGTCGGGCAGACGGGCGAATGCTAGGAAGCGGTCAGAGGCCTCTGCCACGGCACCGGCACACGAGGGGCGCCGGCGGAACTTGGTGTGAGGCACACAGACCGCTGGGTGTGAGACCACCGACTGGGGGCGCGGTAATTAGTGCCCCTGATACAAAGAAAGTGGGGTCGCTTCTCGCGACCCCACTCCCTGGGCTGTCCTTCAGGCTCAGACCTTGGCGTTGACGTTCTTCTCTACGAACGCCTTGACTCCCGCCGGGCCCGGGTAGCCGACCAGCCGGTCGACCATCTTGCCGCCAGCGAAGATGCCAAGCGTTGGAATGCCCATCACGCCGTAGCGCATCGCGATCGACTGCGCGTGGTCGACGTCGAGCTTGCCGACGGTCAGCTGGCCGCCGTACTGCTCGGCGACCTGATGGATCACCGGCGCCATCATCTTGCAGGGACCACACCAATCGGCGTAGAAGTCAACGAGGACGGGACGGTCGGAGGCGAGTACCTCCTGGTCGAAGGACGCCTCCTCGAACTTCTTGAGGTTACTCATGCCTCATCAAACTACGCCAATGGCCCGTTCATTCCGGCAGCGTGCGCCTTTGGGCAGCCCGCCATAATCGGCGGGATGGCCACCACCTCGCCCGCCATCCAGGCTGCCCCGCCCTCCCCGCTGCGGCAGCTGGGTGACCGCTTGCTGGAGGCGGCGCCCGGTCTCGTCACCTGGCTCCTCCTGCTCGCACCGGCGTGGATTCCGATCGCCTTCGCCTCGGACGGTGCGTTGGCGGTCGCGATCGCCGTGCTCATCTTCGACGTCTACTGGTTCTGCCGGTCGTTCCTGGTCATCACCGGGGTCTGGTCGACCTACTTCAAGATGCGCCGCGACATGCGCACCGACTGGCTCGAGAGGTGCGCGGCGGTGGCCCGGATCGAAGGGGCGCCACACCCGCTCGACTACTACCACCTGTGCGTGATCCCCACCTACACCGAGCCCTATCACGTACTCGAGAAGACGCTGCAGGCGATCGTCGACGCCAACTATCCCAAGGAACGGAAGCTGGTCGGGATCATCACCCGGGTGACCGACAAGCCGGGCTGGAAGAACGTGGCGCGGCTGAAGGAGAAGTTCGGGGACCAGGTGGCGGGCTTCTGGCACATCAAAGACCCGATGGAGCCGCCGCTGGTGCCCGGCAAGTCGGCGGCCATGAACTGGGGCGGGCGCTGGATGCACAAGACGCTGGTCGGACTCGGCTACGACCCGGCGCAGGTGCTCTTGACCGACCTCGATTCCGACTATCGGGTCCATCCGCAGTACTTCGGGTGGATCAGCTACCACCACGCCGCCTATGAGCTCCGCGACTACACGATCTGGCAGCCGGTGCCGCTCTTCCACAACAACATCTGGGAGGTGCCGACAGCTGTCCGCGTCATGTCCGGCTCGACATCCCAGTGGCAGATGTACCTGCACTCACGACCGCACCGGCTCGTCGCCTTCTCTTCTTACACGTGCTCGTTGAAGTTCTGCGATGACGTCGGGTACTGGGACAAAGACGTGATTCCAGAGGACTCCCGGTTCTACTGGAAGGCCTTCTTCACGTTTGGGGCTCGGTTCCGCGTCAAGTCGGTGTGGCTGCCCATCTATGGCGACTCACCGCAGTCGCGCGACTACGCGTCGACGCACCTGAACCAGTACAACCAGATCAAGCGCTGGGCGTGGGGCATTACCGATGTGCCTTACGTTCTGCACCGGTTCTTCAAGCACCCCGAGATCCCGCTCTGGCTCCGCGTGCGCACGTTCGCCAATCTGTTCTTGAACCACCTCAACTGGATCTTCTTGCCCGTGTTCCTGATGTTCGGGGCCTCGATCCCGATCTGGGTTTCGGTGGACTTTTCGATCACAGACTTTGGGCAAAACCTGTGGTCGTACTCGAGTACGGTCCTCAGCGCGACGATCTCCACCGTGATCGTGCTCATCCTGCTCGAGCACCTGATGCTCCCGCCCAAGCCGGCCTCCTGGAATCCGGTTCGCAAGGCGCTCGTGTACGCGCAGTACCTCTCCTACCCGATCGTGGGGTTGATGCTCAGCGTGCTGCCCGCGCTCGAGGCACACACCCGGCTGCTGCTCGGAAAGTACCTGGAGTACCGGGTGACCGAGAAGGTCTGAGCCTTGGGCGAGGTCCGGATGCTGGTCGTCGGGTAGGCTTTCGCGCGATGGGTCAGTTCAAGCGGGCGCGGCTCGGCGGTTCGGAGGAGCTTTTCCGCCCAACCAGGCCCGCTCCACCAAAGGGCAAAGAGGCCCCAGAAGACTCAGCCGACGGGCCACAGGCGGTTGCCGAAGGGCCGGCCGAGCCATCCACGGGCAAGCTCAGAGTCGAGCTGAGTGGGGCCGAGGTCAAGGCCATCGTCGATGCGCTGCAGCTGGCGCGCTTCCCCGAGCGCCAGCGGACCCGGCCCACAATGGTCGAGTTCGAACGGCTGGGCGAACTACAGGAGCGGCTGCGCCGGCTGGTCGCCGAGTAGGCGACCCGCCGGGGAGTTAACGCCTAGGCGCGCGGGCGGGGCCGCCGGCGCGGTCGCTCCGCCTGGTCTTCGCCCGGCGCGGTCCGCCCGCGGTAACGACCCTCGAGCTCGTCAAGCAAGCCTTTGGTCGCATCGAGGGCCTGGTTTATCTCTTCGTCGGTACGCTCGTCCAGGCGGTGCTCGGCAGCGGGCTCGCCGCCGCCCGAGATCGGCTCGGCCAGGTCCGGCTCGGGAGCCAGCGACGGCGTGGCAGCCTGCTCCGCCGCCCTCACCGGCCGCCGCTGCAGCAGGTACCAGGCGGCGGCGAAACCGGCCGCGAAACCGACGACAAGCCCCAGCGCCAGCCAGCCAAACAACGGGTTCGAGCCCCCGGATCAGCCGCCGGTGATGCCGAAGATCGTGACGCCGGCCAGAGCCCAGAGCGTCAGCAGCACGATGAACCCGAGGAAGAGGATCCATCCCGTGCCCGTGATGATGTTGCGGCCGGGGACGGGCCATGTCGACCAGCCGAGGCGGTGCGCCAGGCCCCGGCCGCCCAGGTTGTCGATGAAAGGCCAGATCAGGAGTCCGACCACCACCAGCGGTGGGATGACCAACGACATGATCAGCTCGGGCCCCAGCTTCAGGAACTGGAACAGGAAGAGGAAGTACCAGTCCGGTCGGGGCAGGACGACCGCGCGCGGGTCGGCGGACTGCTCGAGCATCTCGTTCTGGCGGACGAAGGCGGCCATCAGGCCGACCGTCACCAGCATCAGCACCGCAATAATTGGATAGGGCCAAAAGTGGTCCGGGAAGAAGGGGTGCGTGTCCTCCTCGGGCATGTCGTCGGCCAGGTGGTGGCCGGCGGCGCCCATCAGGATGGGGAAGAGGGCGAGGCCGATCATGATCGGATAGAGGATGTGATCGGGACCGATCGGCATCCGCTTGTAGGGCGGCTCGAGTGTGTGGGCGCCGTGACCATTGACGTCGACCAGGGGCACGACCGCTGTGGTGGCCGCGCCCGGCCCATCCCGCAGGAAGCCGTCCCACTGGGTGACCGCGACCTGATTGGTCTCCTCGGGGTTCCGCTCGGGGTTCTGCTCTGGGTTCTGCTCGCTCACGCCATTCGCCTCCTTTACAGCGGCTGCGAGATGCCGTGCTGGCGGATCAGCCGGAAGTGAACGTACATCAGCAGTACCACCAGCGCGGGCAGGATGAACACATGGAGGGTGAAGAAGCGCTGGAGGGTGTTAGGGCCTAGCGTCGGTCCGCCCATTGCGATCGCTTTGATGAGCGGGCCCAGGCCGGGCGCCGAGGCGCCGATCTGGATGGTGACCGCGGTCGCCCAGTAGGCCTTGGTGTCCCAGGGCAGCAGGTACCCCGTCAGCGAGAAGGCGAGCACGACCAGCAGCAGCACCACGCCGACCATCCAGTTGAGCTCACGCGGGGCCCGGTAGGACCCGGTCCAGAAGACCCGCGCCATGTGGAGCACGATCATGATCACGAGCAGGTTGGCCGACCAGAAGTGAACCCCCCGGATCAGCCAGCCCAAATAGACCTGGTTCATGATGTAGTTCACCGACGTGTATGAGGGCGCGGGGTTCCCGGTCGCGTCGGGGATGTAGTAGAAGCTCAGAAAGATCCCGCTGACGATCTGGAAGATGATCAGGATGAAGACCATCCCGCCAAAGCAGTAATAGAAGGCGTTGGCGTAGTTCGGAACCCGCTGATAGAGCGCCTCGTCGACCGAGCTCGTGAAGGGAAATCGCTCGTCGAGCCAGTTGACGACCGCGAGTTGGATCTGGCGGGGATGCGGTATGACAGCCATCTTCTAGCCCAGTCCTGGAATCTGCATGCCCTCGACGGTGATCTCGTTACCGGCCTGACCAGGGCTCCACTTCAAAGAGGAGAGGGGAGCCACCGCCGGCCCGTGGGTCACGCCGCCGTCGAGGTTGAACTGCGAGCCGTGGCACGGACACTGGAAGTTTCGTGAAGCCTGCTGGAGCTGAATCGAGCAGCCCAGGTGTGGGCAGCGTATGGCGAAGATATGGACCTGCCCCGCCTCGTCCTTGACCGCGACACCACCGAAGGTAGGATCGCCAGGGGCGTTGTCGCTCCCGGGACCCCCGCCGTACATGACGAAGGCGCTGTTCGGGGGGGCGTTGAAGGTCAAGCCGTCCCCGTTGGCCAGCTGGTCGAGGGGCCTGTCGAGCGTGATCTTCAGCTGCTGCCGCTTGGTCGTCGACGCCGGCGGATAGATGTAGA
>CAZHAC010000163.1:0-5371 GCA_964529765.1 uncultured Actinomycetes bacterium | reverse complement strand
AGGACGCGCAGGATGCTGGGGTTCGGCGGTCCCTGGAGGCGCTCCTCGAGCATCTCCGAATTCTATCGAACAGGCGTTCGAGCGTCGACTCTTAACAGACGACCTGCGCAAGAGAACCGGCCGTAACCGTAGTCTGCCTGGCACGGTTGGAGTCCGACGCAGGGATCCTGCCCCGGCCAGCCTTCACCTGGTGGCGAATCACCTCGTGGCCGCTCCAAATCCCGGCGTCGACGGGCTCCCTCAGGCCTTGGTAGGCCCAGCAGGGGACGGCCGCTGAGGCGTCTGCGGGGGCTGGCCGCCGACCGCGCGCCAGACCAGCAGCGCGGCTCGCCGGGGCCAGTTAGTGGGCGCCGGCTCTCCCGCCAGCTCCCGCGCATACCAGGACCCGGTGGCCATCGTCACCGCAACCTCGAGGTCGGCTTCGCGGTCGATCATGCCCAACTCGACAGCATGCTCGAGGATGGCGCGCAGGCGGCGCCGGCGCGGAGCGATGACGCCGGCGCGGTAGCCGGCGCGCGCGTCGGGATCGGTGGTGTCCTGGAGCATCGTCCCTACGAGCGAAAGGCGTCCCGGTCGCGAGACAGCACGCTCGAAGTCCGAGAGCTCCGCCACCAGCGCGCCGAAGGGGTCGTCGGAAGCGACTGCCTTGGCGGTATCGGTCAGCATGGCCACGACCGCCGCGGCCAGCTCCGCCTTGTCTCGCCAGCGACGATAGAGCGCCTGCCGGGTGGTCCCGGCGTCCTGGGCGATCGCCGCCAGCGACATCGCCTCGTAGCCGTAGCGGGCGAGGTGCCGGGCGGCGACGGTCAACACCCGCCGGTCGATGCTGGCGTCTCGTGCGCGCCCGGCCGCTCTCGGTCGCACCGGCTCTTCTATTAGGCTCCCGCTCCCGCCCCGAGCAGGGCGCACAGCGTCGCGGCGTCGGTCTGGAACGAGCCGCCCGTGAAGCCAAGTGCGTCCAGGGATCGCTGCGCTGCTGAAGGGTTGCCGGCGCCGCAGGCGTCGGTGAGGACGATCGGAACGTAGCCGAGATCCATCGCGTGACGGACTGTTGGCTCGATGCCGACCTCCATCGCCGCGCCCACGATCGCGATCGCGCTCACCCCGCAGTCCCGGAGCACGATGTCGAGAGGAGTGCCGACGAAGGCCGACATGGCGATCTTGTCGAGGATCGCCTCGTCGCTGGTGGGTGTCACCTCGGGCACGAGCTGGAACTGGGCCGAGTCGCGCGGAAAGCTCGGGGTCACCTGGTCGGCGTGGACGACGCGCTGCCAGGCCATCGCGGTGCGCAGTTGCGTGGCGCCCGCCACTCGGTTAGGCAGCGACATGTGCCTGGTGAAGAAGGTCCGGACACCGCTCCGACGCGCCGCCTGCAGCACGTCGACGGCCCGGGCGGTGACGCGGGGGGCGTCGTGGACCTGGCGCATGACGCCCACCTGCATGTCGTAGACGAGGAGGGCCAGGCGCCCCGGGCGGCTGACCTCATCGAGCGTAATCGGGATGTCGAGTCCGTAGGCGTGTTCCATCTCGGTCCTCAGGTGACCGCTGGCGTGCGGTCGTAGGGCTCGCTGACGTCGACGTCGGGCCGGAACAGGGACTCGATCGGGAGCGGGGCTTCCAGGGGGATGAAGGACCACTCGATCAAGCCTGCCCGGCTGAGCGGGAAGTCGTCGGTGTAGCGGCGCGCCTCCTCCACGCTGTCCAGCTCGAACACGATCACGACGCCCGGCTCATCGGCCCGGGCGTAGTTCTCCCTGACGATCCCCGCCTTCCAGAGGCGCCACACGTTAGCCACCTCCTCCGGAAGGTACGGCTCCACCGTCTCCATCGTTGTGCCCGGTCGAAAGGTGTCGTAGGCAAAGATCCTCATCCCGACTTCTCCTCTTCCTAAGGGCTCCAGCAGACCTCAGCTAACATAACACAACAGTAGTGTATTGAAATGCCGGCATGAAGTTGGTGGAGCAAGACCCTATCCTCAGCCATGCCCGAATGGGGCGGCCGCCTCGAGGCAAGCCCCGGCACTCTAGTGCTCCGAAAAGAGGCACCTCCCGGAATCGTCCCTGCACCAGGGACAGGCAGTGGCAACGCAGTCGCCATCGCCCTAACCCTTCTGGCATTTCTGGCGATCCTTGTGCTCACTTCTGTGGTGGTGATCGTGATCCTGTTGACAATGGGGAACCAGATTCAGAATGTGTTCAGTAATGTGGCGCAAGCGCTAAGCAGCTAGCACTGGGACAGCGACGGCGCTGCGACCATGGTTCAGTTCGTGATGGCGCTGATCGCCGCGTCAGGCCTCACTTATGGCCACGTCCGCGATACGAGTAGAGCCTGCCCTAACGTACGCGACGTGGAGAGTGTCTCCCACCCTGTGCTTTCGGATCTCGACGATCATCTGATCGACACTGTTGACCCCGGTCGAGCCGATACGGGTGATGACGTCGCCCGGCCGGATGCCTGCGTTCGCGGCACCCAGGCCCGGGATCACCTGGTCGACCAGCGCCCCCCGAGGCAGTCCGGCTGACCTGGCGATCTCCTCGGTCACACTCACGCCCAGCACACCGATGATTGGGTGAGTGGCATGGCCGGTCTGGATAATCTGGCTGGCCACGGATCTGGCGAAGTCGATCGGAATAGCGAAGTTGAGACCTATGCTGCCTCCGGCGGCTTCGGCCGTAGGCACCTGGGCTCCCGCCGAGTTGACGCCAACCTGACGGCCGGAGCAGTCAGTGAGGGGCCCGCCGCTGTTCCCGGGATTGATTGAGGCGTCGGTCTGAATGGCGTTGACGAGGAGGCTCGGGCGCTCCCCTTGCCCGACGTTGATGTAGCGGCTCAGTGCGCTGACGATGCCGGAAGTGATTGTGCTGTTCAGGCCGAGCGGCGATCCGGCGGCCACGACCGGCTGTCCGACCACGAGCCCAGCCGAATCGCCGATCTGGATCGGCGTCAGCGAGTTCGAGCTGCCCTGAACCCTGATCACCGCCAGGTCTGTCGACGGATCGCGTCCGACGACTCTCGCCGGTGTACCGGATTGGCCCCGGGCGAACTTGACCGTGATGGCGCCTCCGGTTGGACCAGGCGCGATCACATGGTCGTTGGTAAGGATGTTCCCCTCCTTGTCCAGGACAGAGCCGGAACCGGTCCCCGCCGACGTGGGGCCGCCCACGTTGATCGTCACGAGTGAGGGCAGGAGGCGTGCCGCGGCGGCCGTCACATCGCAGCTGCTGGCAAAGGCCGCCGGCCGCGACCTGGAGCCTTCGAGGCCGCCGCGGACTAAAGCCCCGAGTACCCCACCTATCAGACCGGCCACCAGAGCCAGAATCGCCGCCCCGGTCACGAGGCGCCCGGTAGTAAGCCAGAGGCCGCCGGTGCTCTGGTCTGTGCGCATTTACACGCGCGGACGCCGTGCCGTTAGGTCAACAATGCCTAACAACGCCAGTTCTTAACCACCGCGGGCGCTGTTGATTTGGGCCCAGAGGCGGTCAGGGGTAGCCGGCATGTCTACGTGGTGGATTCCGAGCGGGGAGAGCGCGTCGCAGATGGCGTTGATGACCGCGGCTGAGGCGGGAATGGTGCCCGCCTCGCCGACCCCCTTGACCCCGAGCTCGTTGGTCGGGCTGGGCGTGACCGTCTGGTCGAAGATGAGCTCAGGGACCTCGCCCATCGTCGGTATCAGGTAGTCGGTGAAAGAGCTGGTCTTCAGCTGCCCGGTGTCCTCGTCGTAGATCGCCTCCTCGAAGAGGGCCTGGGCCATGCCCTGGACAATGCCGCCTTCGAGCTGGCCCTCGACGATCATCGGGTTGATCACGTTGCCGCAGTCATCGACCGCGACGTAGCGCAGCACGTCAACGGCGCCGGTGGCGGGGTCGACCTCGACCACGCAGGCGTGAGCGCCGAAGGGCCAGGTGAAGTTGGGCGGGTCGAAGTAGCTGACAGCCTCGAGCCCCTGGTCCATGCCCTCCGGCAGGCCGGCCCCGTAGGAGGCGAAAGCGATCTCGGCCAGCGTCTTGCTCCTCTCCGGGCTGCCTTTGACGTAGTAGCGGCCGGCCTCGAAGACGATGTCTTCGTCGGCCGCCTCGAGCACCTGGGCGGCGATCCGCCGGCCCTTCTCGGCCACCACGCGACAGGCCTTGTAGACGGCCATACCGCCAACCGCCAGGCTCCGGCTGCCGTAAGTGCCGAGGCCCATGGCCGGGCCTTCGGCCGTGTCGCCATGGCGGAACTCGATCGTCTCGATGGGCAGGCCCAGTTCGTCGGCCGCGATCTGGGCGAAGGTGGTGTCGTGGCCCTGTCCGTGGGCATGGGTGCCAACGAACACGGCCACCGAGCCGGTCGGCAGTACCCGGACCTGCGCCGATTCCACGAAGGCGATGCCGCCGGTAGCGCCGACGGTTGCGCTGCTGGGGCCGAAACCGCAGATCTCGAGATAGGTGGCGAGACCGATTCCCAGGTAGCGTCCCTGTGCGCGCAGTTCGGCCTGCTGCCGCCGCGCCTGCTCGTAGTTGATCAGCTCGAGGGCGCGATCGAGGGTCTTGTCGTAGGCGCCGGAGTCGACGCTGAGGCCGAAGTTGTTGACGAAGGGAAAGTCGCGCACGAAGTTCTTGCGCCGGATTTCCGCCGGGTCCATGCCGATCTCATTCGCCACCAGGTCGAGCGCGCGTTCGACGAGGTGCGTGGCCTCCGGCCGGCCCGCCCCTCGATAGGGGTCGGTGGAGACGCGATTGGTGAGCACCCCGATCGACCGGCCGTGCACGGCCTGCCAGCGGTAGCAGCCACCGCCGACCAGGATGGCGAGGCACTGAACGGCCCCGAACACACCCTGGTAGCCACCGACATCGAGCAGCTGGTTGATCTTGAGTCCGAGCAGCGTTCCATCCGGCCGGGCCGCCACCTCGATGTCGAAGATCTGACCGCGTCCGTGCGTGGTCGTCTGCATCTGCTCGGTGCGGGTCTCGATCCACTTGACGGGGCGGCCCGCCAGGCGCGAGGCGGCCGCCACCAGGTATTCCTCGGGGTAGGGCCGCTGCTTGCTTCCGAAACCGCCGCCGACCGCGGGCGCGATCACCCGGATGCGGCTCTCCGCCATGCCCAGGGCGCTGGTCAGGAAGTAGCGGATGAGGTGAGGGATCTGGGTTGAGGTCCAGAGCGTCAGGTCGCCGGAGAACGGGTCATAGTCGGCCATGACCGCGCGGCCTTCCATGGCGTTGGGGATCAGGCGCTGCTGGATGATTCGCTGCTTGACCTGGACCTCCGCCTTGCCGAAGGCGACGTCAATGTCACCGCCCGTGAAGGTGGCGTCCCAGCCGATGTTGTCTGCGGCGTTCGCGTGCGCCTTCGGGGCGGCCGGGTCGAGCGCCTTCTCGAGGTCCATCAC
>CAZHAC010000162.1:0-5393 GCA_964529765.1 uncultured Actinomycetes bacterium | reverse complement strand
GGGGCGTTGACGACGTCGTCTTCTGCTGGCGCTGCGACAAGTTCCGCGGCCGCGCTGTCAAGGTCTTTCACCCACACCTCCACCACGCGTAGCCGGAACGGGCAGGCCCTCGACCAGCATCCTGGACGGCCACTTTTCTTATAGCGTCGCTATTCGGTAACCTGATACTTGTTCCTTCGATAGTTCACCTCGTAGTTCAGGTAAGGAGGCAGCCTGTGAAGGACAAGATTCAGGGCAAGGCCGAAGAGCTCAAGGGCCGGATCACCGGTGACAAGAGTGAAGAGGCGAAGGGCAAGGCCCGCCAGCAGTGGGGCGACGCCAAGGACACTGTCCGCGATGTGCGCGAAGACGTCGTCGAGGACACCGGCGAGCACGGTCCGGGCCACGTCGATCCGGATCGACCCTGACGTACGAGTGACTGATTGACGGCGCGGCCGGGCGCAAGCCCGGTCGCGTTTCTTTTGTCTGCACTGGACGAAGCCCGTGGGCGAAGATCACTAATCTTTGAGCGGTGCGCGGCCTGGTCGACGTCTTCCGCAACCGTGGCCTGGTCACCCTCATGCTGGGTCACCTCACGGTCGACAGCTACGTGGGCGTCCTCCCCGTCCTCTATCCCCTCCTGATCCATCGCTTCGCCCTCAACCTGGAGACTGTCGGTCTCGTCAGCCTCGCCTACACCGGGATGGCGTCGATCTCGCAGCCCCTGTTCGGAGTCATCGCCGACCGTTTCGGAACCCGATTCACGGGCCTCGCGCTGGCCTGGACCGCCTTGTCCTTCGCCCTCGTCGGCTTCGCCCCCAGCTTCCCGATCCTGGTTACGATCGCCGCGCTCTCCGGGCTCGGTTCAGGCGCCTTCCACCCATTCGGCGCAGTGACGGTGCGCGGCCTGCTCCCCAAGCGTGGCGCCAACATGGCGATGTCGGTCTACGTAACCGGCGGCACGATCGGCGTCGCGGCCGGTCCCCTGATCGGGGTCGTGATCTTCGGGCTTTTCGGCCCGCGCGGGACGGCGACCTTGGTCGTGCCGGGCCTCGCCATCGGCGCCTTCCTGCTCCTCGCGATGCGAGTGCCTTCGGCGGCCGGTCGGGCCCGGGGCGCGCGGTCCTCCCTGAGGGCCGTCCCCCTGATTCCCTTGGTGGCGACGATCGCGATCATGGCCTCGCGAAGCTGGACAACCACAACGCTCCAGGCATACACGCCGACCTGGTACGCCCAGCTCGGCTACCAGCCCTGGTTCTACGGACCGCTGGCGACGACCGTCGTCCTGTCCAGCGCCCTGGGCACCGTTGGCACCGGCTCTCTGGCCGACCGCTTCGGTCGCCGCGCTCTGATCCTGGTGACGCTTTTGGCCTCGGTGCCGGCGGTCGTTCTCTTTGTCGCCTTGCCGGGCATCCCCGGATTCATCTGGGCCGTGCTCGTCGGCGTCACCGCCGCTTCCACCGCGCCCCTGACGCTCATGCTGGCGCAGGAGCTGATGGCCGGCCGGGCGGGCTTTGCCAGCGGGCTGATCATGGGACTGGGCTTCGTGACCGGCGCCATCGGCGTCCCGATAACCGGGGCCGTGGCCGACCACTGGGGGCTCCAGACCGCCCTCGCGCTCCAGGTGCTGGTCGTCGTCCTGACGATACCTATCGCGCTCCTGCTGCCCTCGGAGCGGTTCCTCCGCAAGCTCGCCGAGCGGCCGGCCGAGGAGGCGCACGCTGCCGTGGCGGCGGGAGCCGGCGCCCCAGCGGTGCGCTAGCAGCAGGGTGATGAAGAAGGGTCGTCGAGTGATTCGGGGATCCAGGTGGTCCAGATTCGGGCGCATTTCCGAGCACCGGAGCGAGCGCACCCAGCGGTGCGTGAGCGAGGAGCGCAGGAAATAAGCCCGAAGATGGGCCGCATGGGCCCCGAAGCGCCGACGAGGCCGAAGGCCCGAAGCCCTTCTTCGTCGGCCTGCTAAGTCGTGTAGGACTCGATCTGCTGGTAGTTGCAGCTGAAGCGAGCGCCGGGCTGATCGGCGCGGTTGACGACGACGACCATGCCGTCGGCGGCGTCGAGCGTGCCGACGATGGTCCCGGAGACCTCCGTCCCATCGCTCATGTGCAGGGTCACCTGGCGACCCTTTTTGGCTTTCAGTTCATCGGCTGTGGGCATCGAGGGGAGGATAGCTTCCTTTGGCCGCCTGCTAGACCCGGCGGAAGTCGTACCGCGACGCGATCGACCCGATCAGCTCCGAAGTCAGCAGACCCTCTTTGGAGGCGGCGGCAAGGTCGCGCATGTAGTACTCCCAGCCCGCCGGAGTGTTGAAGTTGAGGAACCGCACCGGCACTTCGCCGGGATTGGCGAAAGTGTGAGCGGTACCCGGACTGACGCTGACGAAGGTGCCCGGACCAGCCTCGAGGATCTCGTCCTCGAGGCGCAGCGTAAGCGTCCCTTCAAGGACGTAGAACATGTCGTGCAGCTTCTCGTGGCGGTGCAAAGGCGGCCCGGCGAATCCCGGCGGCGCAACCGTCTCGCCCAGGAAGAAGGAGCCGGCGGTGTCGGCGCCGGCAGCCTTGATGATTACCTCGGCTTTACCGACCGAGTGTCGCTCGCCCTCGCCCGGGCGTCGCACGACAGTCGACATCTGCCATCGACTCTACCCCGCCACCCGGGTCTGGCGCACGCGTTCCAGCCTCCAGCGCGCGGTCCTTCGAATGGACAGTGAGTAGACTCCTAACGACGCCCGCGCCGGCGTAGCTCAATCTGGCAGAGCAACGGTTTTGTAAACCGTAGGTTGGGGGTTCGATTCCCTTCGCCGGCTCCAACTGTCGCAGGCACCCTCATCCTGCAGACCGGAGGTAGAGGAGGCGATCATGAGTGCGACCTCAGCAGCGGCGAACGTCGTTTTGGTGCATGGTGGCTTCGTGGACGGGTCCGGGTGGCGGGCTGTCTACGACCTGCTCAAGCAGGACGGTTATCACGTCGGCGTGGTGCAGAATGCGACCCTGTCGCTTGAGGGCGACGCCGCCGCAACGCGCCTGATCATCGACGCGCAAGAGGGCCCGGTCGTGCTGGTCGGCCACTCGTATGGCGGAGCAGTCATCACCCAGGCGGGAACCGACGATAAAGTGGCCGCCCTGGTCTACATCGCAGCGTTCGCGCCGGACAGGGGCGAGTCGGTAAACACGCTCATCGCCAATCCAGCACCCGGCGAGCCCGTACCACCGATCCTGCCGCCAAAGAACGGATTCCTGTTCCTGGATCGGGAAAAGTTCCACGCATCATTCGCGGCCGACGTGCCTGCTGATCTGGCTGCTTTCATGGCTGACTCGCAGGTCCCCTGGGGCGTGGACGCCCTCAGCGGGTCGATCACCGAACCCGCGTGGCGGACCAAGCCGAGCTGGTACCTGGTCGCGACCGAAGACCGGATGATCCCGCCGCGGGTGCAGCGGGCCATGGCCCAACGGGCCGGATCGACTGTCGCCGAGGCCCAGAGCAGCCATTCGGTCTACGTATCTCAGCCAGCCGCAGTAGCCAGCCTCATCAAACAAACGGCGTCCGCGGTGCTGGCGCGCCAATAGATCCCCGCCGCCGGCTCCGGACGGCTACGGCGCACCTAGGTCTGCGCGCCGAAGATCACCACCGCGCGCAGCGCCAGGACGCCGACCAGCACCGCGATCGCCGACCAGGACAGCCAAGAGGCACGGCCGCGGAGAGCGAAGGGCGCCGCGAGTCCCGCCAGCACCAGCAGCCAGAGTATGACCATCACCGGGGACACGAGCCTGGCTATGGTGCCTGCGAGCACGACGGTGGCCAGGAATGCGATCACCAGCACCGCCTCCAGGACCAGGAAGAGGCGGTCGGCTCCCTCCACACGCTCGACGCCGGGCTGCAGCTCCCGCCGCCAGCGTGCCAGCAGGACGAGAAGGGCCGCCGAGCCCGACAGACCGGAGGCCAGGAAGAGTCCACCAAGCGGCCAGGCGTCAGACCAAACCGGCTGGTTGGAGACCGCGAGGAGCACCCCGGTGTAGCCGGCTACGAAGAGACCAAGGACCGAGCCGACAATCATCCAGCCGGTTTCCAGGGGACCGGAGAAAAAGCGGACCACAGACCCGCGTATCTCCAGGAAAGAGCCGGCGGCAGACACGAACGCGAAAAGCCCGAATACCAACAGCGCATAGGCGCCGACTGACATCGGAGACCGCGCGGTGAAGGCCAGGCTTCCAGTACTGGAGTCGATGAGCATGTGCCAGAAGCGATCCGGGCGACCGAGGTCGACCGTCAGGAAGATCGGGCAGACGGCGACCGTAATCAGCGAGACGACGAAAGCCACCCGTGCGGTGGGCCGGTCGCCCGCCGCGCCCCAGAGCCGGAGCATCGTCCCGATCACGTAGGAACCGCCCGCGATCCCCGCGAAGAAGAAGTAAAGGAGGATCCACCACTCCCAGGCGGGGGGGCGGGTGAAGTGCTCGGCGGCCAGGAACGTCACGTGTCCCCCCTCGAGGCGTCGTTCGGGCCATTCCCCTGAGGCGGAGGAGCAGTCTGGCCCCGGCGCCGGAACGCGATCAGCCCGCCGACAACGGCGAACGCCGCGGTAACCAGCGCTCCGAGGTACCCGGGCAGGTTGTTGCGCGAAGGCAGGACCGCGTTGGCAGCGTTTGGCAGCTTGTACGCCTCGGGCCTGTCCATGAGCAGGAAAAAGGCGTTGAGTCCGCCGTAGACGCTGCTGTCACGGCCGTAGAGCTGGGCGTTCGTGTAGCCCTGCGTATGGAGAGCCGCCAGCCGCGCGTCGGCCGCCTTGTGGAGGTCGGAGAGCGTGCCGTACTGGATCGACTGGGTCGGGCAGGCCTTGGCGCAGGCCGGCGTCATGCCCGCCTGCAGGCGGTCGTAGCAGAGGGTGCACTTGTGCGCCGTGCCCGTCTTCTCTGAGAACCCGATCACCGCGTAGGGGCACGCGGAGATGCAGTTGCGGCAGCCGTTGCACACGTCCTGCTGTATGTAGACGGTGTCGAACTCGGTGCGGATGATGGCACCGGTCGGACACACCTCCATGCAGGAGGCGTGCTGGCAGTGCTTGCAGACGTCCGACATCATCAGGAACGCCTGGCCGCCGGCCGCCGTCGGCTGCGTGACCCCGCCGTTGTTGTTGGGAACCGTCTCCATGAAGCTGACGTGCCGCCAGTTCTGAGCATCAAGCTGCCCGGTGTTGTCGAAGGAGTCGAGCAGCAGGTTGGGCGGGTTGCCCTCGAGCTGGTTCCACTCCTTGCATGCCACCTCGCACGCTTTGCAGCCAATGCAGATCGAGGTGTCGGTGAAGAAACCCACCGGCGCCGCCATCTAGCTCCTCACCTCCCGATCGCTGTCACTCATCTAAATGCCCATCAGGTTGGCCGTGACCTTCCGAAGACCGAGGTCGCGGACGTAGAGGT
>CAZHAC010000161.1:0-5403 GCA_964529765.1 uncultured Actinomycetes bacterium | reverse complement strand
GCGCTACGACGTCCTGGTCGTCGGCGCCGGAGCCGTCGGCCTCGCCGTCGCGCGAGCGCTGGCGCAGCAAGGCGCCGGTCACATCGCCGTTCTCGATCGCAACGAGGGGCCCGGCCAGGGTTCCACAGCCCGCGCAGCAGGCGGTATGCGAGCCCAGTGGGGCACGGCTACCAATGTCCAGCTCTCCAGGTTCACGATCGACGGCTACGCGCAAATGAAGCGCGAGACCGGCGACCTCCAGAGCTTCGTGCAGGCGGGCTACCTGTTCCTGGCGGGAACCGAAGAGAGCCAGCGCTACCTGGAACGGGCTCACGAGGTACAGCGTTCCTGCGGACTCGACGTCGAGCTGCTGTCCCCGGCCCAGGCGCTCGCGATCGCGCCTTTCGTGCGGGCGGAAGGTCTGCGCTTGGCCAGCTTCCGGGCCGGCGACGCCTTTTTCGACCCGCACGAGATCGCGACCACCCTCTACGGCGAGGCGCGCGGCCTCGGGGTCCAGATGCACCTCGGTCTTGAAGTTCGGGCAATCTCGGAGAGCGCGAGCGGCTTCGCGGTGCAAACCGAGCAGGAGCGCTTCGAGTCCCGGTGGCTCGTCAATGCGGCGGGGGCCTTCGCTGCCGAGATCGGCGAGATGCTCAACATCGAAGTTCCCGTCGTCCCTTACCGGCGGAACGCCGCCGTGACCGAGCCGATCAGTGGACTTCCGCCCCGGATCCCCATGTGCGTCGACCTCGACACCCGGCTCCTGACCCGGCGCGAGGGCCCGGGCTGCGCGATCATGTTCTCGAATCCCGACGATCCCCCGTCGACATCGACCGCCTTCGACTTCGATTACCTGGCTCAGATCGCCGACCGGGTCGGCAACCGGTTCCCCTTCCTGGAGACGGCGGCGATCGACACCCGCAAGTGCTGGGCGGGCCTCTACCCGGAGACGGTCGACCGCCATGCGATCATCGGCCCGACTCCCGGCCACCCTCGCTTCCTGCAGTGCGCCGGCTTCAGTGGGCATGGTGTCATGCAGTCACTGGCGGCCGGCCAGGCGATTGCAGAGCTGGTCACGCGCGGCCGCTGCGACACCTTCGATTTGCGGCCGCTCCGGCTCGAACGCTTCGCGGAAGGCGACCTGACCCTGGAGCCGGCCGGGCTCTAGCGGCGACGGAGGCGCTGTTAGAGTGGGAAAGCGATGCCCACGCTCTGGAGCACGCGCATGCCTCAACATCGATCTGCCTTCATTCGCGCCGGACTGACCGCGGCTGTTGTCGTGGCTGCGGTGATCGCGGCCGGACAGAGGCCCTTCAGCAACGAGGCGGAATACCAGGCCTATCGCAGCCTGCTTTTGCTGGTCGCCCTGGCCGCCGGTTTCGGCTCCATTCGCGGATCGGTGGAGGGCGTCTTCGGCACCGTGAGCGATCAACGCTGGCTGCTCTGGCGAAACCTGGCCAGCTGGTCGCTCTACGCGTTGCTGGTCCTGTTCATCGCTTCCCAAGCCGGTCTGAACATCTCCGGCCTGCTGGTCGGGGGCGCCATCCTCGGCGTGGTCGTCGCGGCCGCCT
Source organism: uncultured Actinomycetes bacterium (assembly GCA_964529765.1). Taxonomy (GTDB): domain Bacteria; phylum Chloroflexota; class Dormibacteria; order Dormibacterales; family Dormibacteraceae; genus CAZHAC01. The sequence goes on along the minus strand of CAZHAC010000161.1, from coordinate 3,853 downwards.
CCCAAGCCTCGCTCGGCAACTTCTTCTCCGGCCTGGTCATCCTGGCCAGCCGGCCGTTCACGATCGGCGAGACCATCCGGGTTCGGAGCGCGGTCGCGGGCGGCATCGAATACGAAGGAACCGTGATCGACGCGCGGGCCTTCTACACGACGCTCGTCACCGCCGACGGACAGCTGCTGCGGATGCCCAACAGCGCCGTCATTCAATCGGTGATCGTGGTCGGCGGGCTGCCGCTGCAGGCCGAGCTGGAGGTCGAGCTGCCTGAGGGCGGCACCATCGGGTCGGTCAGGCAGCACCTCCAGGAGACCCTCCCGGACGGTACGGTGCTGGAGGTTCGCCCCCGCGCCCTCGACGCCTCTCAGCGCCGCCTGACCGTCGAAGTGCGCGTCCGCTCCCGGCGTTCGATCCCCGACCACGAGTTCGCCGAGGCGCTTCTGGGAGCGGTCGAAGCCGCCGCCTAGCTGCAGGACTCCCGCTAGCCCTGCGTTCCTCGGTCATGGACGCCGATCCACCACCGCGCCTCGGCCACCTCGACCCACTCCCCACCCCTTAGCTCGAAGGTTCGCTCGGTGCCGTCAATGGCGAAGCCCTGATCGATCAGCTCCTGGATGGTTCGAACGGCAGCGGCCGCGAGCTTGCCCTCGTCAAAGCTGGGCCGGGGCGGCGGCAGCACCTCCGGGAAGCGGTACATGAAGGCGAATATCGTGGGCCGCTCGCCCGGACGGTACGCGATGTAGGCGCTGACCTTGCCGAGCAGCATGGGGGTGAACTCGAAGCCCGGCCGGCGCCGATCGATGCGGTATCCACGATGATTCGCGACCAGCTCGAAGAGGCCTTCCGCTGCCATTCCCTGTCAGGACGTATCGTCGCAGGGCCGGTTGCGCGCCAGCGCATGTACTCGACCGACTACGGCCACGTGGGTTAAACGAAGGGCCGCGGCGGGTTGATTGCATCAGGACGCCCGTTTGCTCCGCCTTTACGCTCGCATAGGACCGCCATGAACGTCCGCTCCACGCGCTTGACGCCACTTCGCGCATGGGCGATCGTCGCCCTCCTCCTGCTCTTCATCGTCCTGGTGTGGACCTGGGGGTCGGCGCTGCGACCCTCGCCGGCGGCCCCGAATTCCAAGCTCTTCACGATGGCCAGCGGGCCGGCCTACGACGGAGGATCGCTGGCCGCTCCCCGAGAACCAGAGACCGGCGCCGAGCTCGACGACGACTAGGGTCCTCCTAAAGCGCGCCGAGCGCCGGCAGGTGGAGCAGGGGATCCTCTGCCTGCCCACCGATCCTCACCTCAAAATGAAGGTGCGGCCCTGTAGAGAGCCCGGTCGACCCCTCGACCCCGATCGGCGTACCAGCATCGACCCGTTGCCCTGGCTCGACCGCGGCCGAGTCGAGGTGCGCGTACAGCGTCACCATCCCCGACCCGTGATCGATCATCACGAAGGTTCCGTAACCGGTCTCCCCGTGCCCGACCGCAAGCACGATGCCCGCCGCCGCAGCCATCACCTGCCGGTCGGGGATGACCATGTCGATTCCAAAGTGGAAGTGCGGGTAGGGGCCGAACGCGGGCTCCAACCAAACACTCGTCGGCCCGAACGGCTGGGTGATGCTGGCCGCTCGCCCCGGCCAGGCCAGCGGGAGCGCGTTGGTGAGGTGCAGCGCCAGCGCGCTGATCGATGGCTGCCGCGCTCGCAGCACCGACCGCAGGGCCTCGGCCGCCGCCAGGTTCTCGTTCAGCATCCGCTCCCGCTGCACGAGCAGGTTCGCCACTGCTCGGGCAGTTTGGGCGGCGTCTGGGGTGGCGGGCTTGGCGAGCGCTGCCCGCGCCTCCTCGATCCACTGGCCGAACTCACCGAGCGCCGATTCCTGGTCCGAGAGCAGCTGCTGGAGGTCACCGGCGGCGTTGGTCGCCTGGTCGAGCAGGCTCTGCGCCAGCTCGCGGTCTTGCATCCGCTGCTGCTCGTCGTTCTGCAGCCGCGCGAGATCCTGCCGAAGTCGCTTCGAGATCGCGTCCGCGCGCCCGGCCGCCAGGACGAGTGAATTGACCCAGCTGAGGGCGTCGCCGAGGCTGCGCGCGGCCGCCAGCTCGACTAGCAGAGAGCTCGGCCGCGTGTAGGAAACCCTGGCCAGCTCGCCCACCTGTGACCGCTCGACCTCGATCCGGGCGCTCGTCGATGAGATCTCCACGTCGAGCCTCGCGATCTCGCCGTCAAGCTGCTGCACGCGGGCGGCGTCGTCTGCGACCTCGCGTGAGAGCTGATCGGTTCGAGCGCGGTTGGCTGAGATCGAGGTGGCGAGACCGGCCTGGACATCGATGGCATGGCCCAGGCTGGCGCCAAGCTGGTCACGCGCCGCCTGCGCGAGCTGGGAATCGCTGGCTGCCGAGGCAGGCGGCGCCGCCGGTGAACCGGGGCTCGGAGTGGCCGCCGGCGCCGCCAGCGCGAGCACGCAGAAGACGGCCAGCGACCAGGTGACCTGCCGGGCGACTGGGCCGCGGCTCACCCGAGGCTCCGCCGGAACGCCGCCGCCGAGGTGATCACGGCGATGCCGGCTCCGGTCGCCAGAGTGCCCAGCTCGATCGAGGAGGCCACGCCCTGGGTGACCCCAGGGAGTGCGTAGGCGAGCATGCGGGCGTCGATCGCGTTGGCGGCGTCGTATAGAGCAACGAGCACGAGCGCGGCCAGGGCGCCCGCGAGCGCACCCGAGAGCAGGCCCTCTAAGGTGATCCGCCCGCGCAGGAGCCAGGGCGCCGCCCCCACCATGTTCATGCTGTCCAGCTCCGCCCGCCGCGCGATCACCACCGCACGCATCGCGCTGGAGACGACCAGCAAGCCCACCACCATGAGCAGCAGCACGGCCCCGCCGGCGACCAGCCAGCCGACCAGGATCGCGCGGCGCAGCCGGTGATAGACGTCGGGGTCGTAGGAGGTCGGGCGCACCGGGTCGGCGGCGCCGCCGGCAGCCGCCGCATCGACCACCGCCGGCACGTGCCCAAGGTTGTCGACCTGCACCTCGAGGCTGGCCGGGAAAGGGTTGCCGTCGGCCAGGCCGGCCAGCTCGGTCAGGCCGGGACGGCTGCGCGCCTCATCGAGCGCCTTCTCCTTGCTTATATAGGCGACCGACCGGACGTCAGGCCGCTTGGAGAGGCTTGACGAAAGGGCGTCGACCTCGTCCTGGCTGGCCCCATCTTTTAGATAGACGCGAACCGTGGCGGCTGTGGCGATCTCCGACCCGGCCGCCGTCTGGACGGCGACACCGCCCGCCGTGAAGAGCCCGGCCGCGGTCAGCAGCAGCCACAGCGTGGCGATGGCCGGCATCGCCAACCGCAGCTGGCGAGCCCAGCTGTGCATGGCGCCGCCGGCGACAACCACGATGACATTGATGACCGGAATCCAGACCAGCCGGCGGTCGACCTCGAAACTGCCGCCGACCTCGTCGACCGCCGCGCGCGGCGGCCGGGCCGGACGGGCCAGGGGACGGGAAAGCACCGGCTGGATCCGGCGCCAATTGCGGACCGGCGATCGCCGCCGCGATCCAGACGTCATGAATGAGCGCTTCGACCGAGCGCGCGACCGGCGTCCAGGCGGAAGATCTGGGCTCCCTCACGAAACGGACGCGGATTGTGGGTGGCGATGAGCACCGCGATTCCGTGCCGCGCTTGCGCCTCGAGGAGATCGAAGACCTCGTCGGCGGCGCCCGCGTCGAGACTGGCGGCAGGGTCGTCCGCGACCAGGACGGCCGGCTGCGGTGCCAGCGCCCGCGCGAGCGCCAGTCGTGCCCGCTGACCGCCCGAGAGCTGACCGGGTAAGCGGTTGGCCACCCGGGCCAGCCCGACCTGAGCGAGCCGCTCA
>CAZHAC010000160.1:0-5433 GCA_964529765.1 uncultured Actinomycetes bacterium | reverse complement strand
GAGCAGCGGTTTCCTAAACCGCGTGTCGGAGGTTCGAGTCCTTCCGGGGGCACCACTCTTACATGGATTTGTTTATCCCCGGCTTCATCCCTTCCTAGGGGTTGGGATGTCTAACCGTTAGGCACCCATAACTGTTAGGCTCTCCGGCATGCAGCAAGAGGTCTTGTTGGCCATGTTGGCGAGAGGGCCCTCACAGGGCTACCAGCTGCGGGCGATGTTGGACGGCGCGCTCGGACCGTTGGGTGAGGCGATGAACGACGGCCAGATCTATGTCGCGCTCGGCCGACTCGAAAGGGCGGGCCTGGTCGCTCGGCAGGGGGCTAGTGGCTCGTCGGGTGGTGACGGGAATGCACTAGAACTCGTTCCCGCCGGCCAGCATCGAGCCGATGGCGAGGCCGCGTCCCGCCAAGGCCTGCGGCTGATCTCACGGCCGATGGATCGTCCTGAACCCAAGGTCTACGCTCTCACACCCGCCGGCAAGGAGCGGGTGACTCAGTGGCTTGCTGAGGTGAGCTGGCCGAAACCTGACCTTGCCGAGTTCCACCTGAAGCTCGTTTCGTCCGCACTGTCAGGTCTGGCTGATCCGATCAGGATCGTGCATGCACAACGTACAGAGCTATTACGGCGTTTGCGGGACGCAGAGCGCGCGGCGATGGCCGAGCCCAACCAGTCGGCTGCAGGCTTGCTACTCGAAGGCATAGTGCTGCGGCTCCAGGCAGACCTGCGATGGCTGGAAGCATGCGAGCGGGCCTGGGCCAGCCATGGGAGCCAAAGATGAAGGAGAAAACCACCCCGCTCGTTTCTGCCCGCGGTCTGCGCAAGGAATACGGAAGCGGGGAGGCCCGTGTGCGGGCTCTCGACGACATCGACCTAACCGTCTTGAGGGGCGAGGCGCTGGCGGTGATGGGCCCCAGTGGTTGCGGGAAATCCACGCTGCTTCACCTCCTCGGCGGTCTCGACCGTCCCAGTGCGGGCGAGATCTGGCTCGATGGACAGCGCATCGATCGGCTGTCCGAGCGCGCTCTGTCACGAGTGCGGCGCCACGAGGTCGGCTTCGTCTTTCAGGCCTACCACCTGATGGAGGAGCTGACCGCACAAGAGAATGTCGAGCTGCCCGCTCTCCTGGCAGGACGTGCCCCTAAAGAGGCGGAGGACCGAGCTCTCGAGCTGCTCGAACAGGTCGGGCTCTCGGACAGAGCGAATCACTTGCCCTCGGCGCTTTCAGGTGGTCAGCGCCAGCGAGTCGCGATCGCTCGGGCGCTCGCCAACGAGCCGTTGGTAGTCCTGGCGGACGAACCGACAGGCAACTTGGACAGCGCTGCGACCCTCGAGGTGCTGCGCCTCTTCGAGGCCCTCCACCGATCCGGTCTAACGCTTGTGATCGTGACTCACGACGAGCGCATCGCCGCAACGGCCGACCGCCTCATCTCAATGCGTGATGGGGCTTTCTTCGATGAGACGGGTCTTGTCGGCGGCACGAGACGTAGCCTAGGCGACCTAGCCGGGCTGGGCAGCTAAGGATGGGGGCGGCGCTGCTCATTGGCCGGCTTGGGTTGAAGGGCATCCTCCACAGGCCCGCTCAGGCGGTGCTCCTGCTGCTTGCAATCGCCGCCGGCGCCACTACCTTGACGCTCGCCCTTGCGCTTGGCCGTACAACCGATGACCCCTATGCCAGAACCCGGGCGGCGACCAACGGTCCAGATGTTGTCGCAACCCTGGTTCCCGGTGCCTTGAATGGCGGCGGGCCGTCAAAGGCGTCTCCGGGGCGCGGGAGTGGCCCAGAGACGGCAGATCCCGGCCTGCTCGCACCCCTTGAGCACGCCTCGGGCGTGATCGCTTACAGCGGGCCGTTCCCCGTAACGTGGACGTCGCTCCAGAAGGGACAGACGACGGGAACCGCGGAGATCGAAGGGCGCAGCTCAGCGGCCTCGTCGGTCGATCGTCCGCAGGTTATCCAGGGCAGCTGGGTCCGATCCGGCGGCGTGGTCGTCGAGGCGGCTTATGCCCAGGCCCTCGACGTCCATGTCGGTGATCGGCTGAGGCTGGGCGCCGGCGCGTTCGACGTGGTGGGCACTGCGGTCACCGCGGCCTTTCCGACCTATGGGCAGATCTGCTACAGAGTCGGCTGCTTCCTGGTCGGCAGCCTGGGAACGCACAGTCCCGGTCTCGTCTGGCTGGACGAATCTGACTTCTCCAACGTCGCCGTGAGCGGCCCGGAGCCAGTCTTCTATTTCTTGAATCTCAAGCTCGCCGATCCTGCGACGGCGCCCGCGTTTGCAGATCGATTCAACGCAGGCGCAACTCCGGCGGGACCTGCCCTGTTCGCCTGGCAGACGATTCGGGATGCCGACGCCGAAGCGATTGCAGACGTGCAAAAGGCCCTGATCTTCGGCAGTTCGTTACTTGCTCTGCTGGCGATCGCAAGCGTGGCGGTGCTCGCCGGCGGACGGATGGCAGAGCAAACGCGGCGCGTGGGCCTGTTAAAGGCGGTAGGAGGATCGCCGGAGTTTGTCGCTTTGGTGCTCCTCTGCGAGCACGTGCTCATCGGCTTTGGCGCGGCCGGCGTAGGGCTGGTTGTTGGATGGCTGGCAGTACCGCTTGCCGACCGGCCTGGGCCTGGTCTCCTCGGGGCCCCGAGTGCACCGTCACTTACTGCCCCGGCTGTCGCCTTGGTTCTCGCGCTAGGTGTCGTAGTGGCAGTCGTGGCGACGCTGGCGCCCGCGGTTCGCGCTGCGCGTCAGAGCACGGTTGCCGCACTCCAGAATTCCGCCCGAGTGGCGCGGCGCCGAGCATGGGTCATCAGGTTTTCTGCGTCGTTGCCTCCATCACTTCTCCTCGGCACACGGCTTGTAACTCGCCGGCCACGGCGACTGCTGTTGAACGTGTTCAGCGTCGGCGTTACCGCAAGTGGTCTCGTCGCCATCCTGATCGTGCACGCAACGGCGGGCAACTTCCTCAAACCCGCGGTCGAACAGGCAACCACGATCATCTCGCTGATGCTTGTCGTCCTTGCCTCTGTGAACGGGGTCATGATCGCGTGGGCGACCGCAATCGATGGGCAACGCTCCGGCGCTCTCGCCCGGGCCCTGGGAGCCACGCCGGGGCAGATCACCATGGGACTGTCGGTGGCTCAGGCCTTGCCAGCGCTGGTCGGCGCCCTGCTCGGGATCGCAGGCGGGATCGGTATCTCTTACGCAGCGACCAAGAGTGGGAACCCTCCAACTCTCCCGGCCGCCAACTGGCTCGTCCTCATGGTGATCTCGGTCGTGGTGGTCATGGCCGTACTGACCGCGATCACGACCGCTATCGGGGCGCGGCGAGGGGTGTCGGAAGTCCTTCGGTCAGAGGCCGTCTGATCGAACGGGGCCGACGCAGAGGGTCCCAACCCGGCTCGATGCGGGCACCGTGGCCTACATCTCCGCTGGGCCTTTTGGATAGGGTCCCTGCTTGGCAGGATATTCGGGCTAGCATGGCGGCCATGTGTAGCGACATGTCGATCTCGCAGCAGATCGACGCCATCATCAAGGAGCCGGGTGGCTGGCGCAGCAGGGTGCTATCAGAACTACGCGCCGCCATAAAGAAGGCAGACCCTGCTGCGGTCGAAGAAGTGAAATGGAAGAAGCCGACCAGACCGATGGGAGTACCTGTTTGGTCTCATGACGGAAACCTCTGCATCGGAGAGGCGCTAAAAAACGCCGTGAGATTGACCTTCCCGAAAGGGGCGCTGATCGAGGACCCGAAGCAGCTGTTCAACGCGAGACTGGACAGCAACACAGTTCGTGCCATCGACTTCCATGAAGGTGACACTCTGAACCAGACCGCGCTGAAGGCACTCATCGTTCAAGCCGCCCGGCTGAACAAGTCCACAGTTCGCGCGAAATAACGTCTGCTTCGTCCGATGTCGCTTACCGCCGCAGGATTTCATTCGCATCGTCAGCACGGCGCGGCCCCACGCAGAGCGCAGCGGCCGCGGATCCGACTTCTTCCGAGGTGATGGCGTGGGAGCGAGGAACTGCTACGGCGGGCGGTGATGTCCTCGTCGCGCTCCTCTTAGACGCCCCACTGGTCGAAGCGCACCTCCGCAGGCTGCTGCTCGATCCGACTGTTACCCACATACGGTCGGCTGAGGCGAAGCTGTACCTCCGTGTCACCTGGCGTCAGTTCCGCGCCTACGTCCACGGAGGGCTCATTACCCGAACGGGACGGGCCGCCTCAACGCGCTACTCGGTGCGGGACGTTCTAGCTCTGGGGAGCGCCTTGGCTGCGAGCGTCCCCGGCTCCCATCTGGCTCACCAGCCAAGCCGAATGCTCTGGTATCGACCGGCTGGGGTGACTGCCACTCAACTTCGAGCTGCTGGGTCTACGCTCAAGTCCAGAACGTCGGCACGGCTGCCGGGAGTGTCCGGGTCACGCTCTCGACTTCGGATGGCTCCGTAAGTTGCTCGTCGGTTACCGAGGTCGTGCCACCGAGTAGCGCCGCTCAGGCGAGATTCGATCTCGGGCCAGTAGGCAAGCTGTTCTACGCCAACATGCGAGGACCAAACCCACCAAGGCGGCTGGGCTGAGTCACCAACCGCTGAGGATTCGCTGAAGACTTCCAAGCGCCAGGCCGGCTAGGGTCGTGGCGTCTTACGCAGGTGTCAGCCTTTGGGCTGGCCCTCTACCTGAGGGCCTTCCCGCCGAGAAGGCCAGCGACTGCCCCAGTACACAGCTTCGCCCCGTCAAGAAACCCAGCGGAAACGTTCGCCACGTCTTGGTGGCCAGGAGCCAACCAACTTGTCACTCCCGCCCCGACCCACAGAAAGACCGTCAGCCAGAAGACGCTCTGGAAGACGGCCTTGAAGCTATGGGTGACCTCGACGCTTATCGGGTCCGGATGGGCCGGCACGTCGGCCCGCCGCGGCTTACGCTGCGTGGATCGGCTCGATCTTCACGCCGTGATTGGTCGCGGTGATCTCCGCATCCCGCCTGGGATGGGTGAGCGACTCAATCAGGATCGCTGCAGCTAGGAGCAGGAGGGCGGCGACCGATATATCACGGCTTGACACGGCACTCATCTCTTATCCCTCAGTTCCCTACTTGCCCTCGTGGCAAGGAGTTTAACCGCCGATTTTGCCAATGTCATCCTGCTACCCAGCGTTCGCGTCGACGTCGAGGGGTCGGCCATCTGGCTAACAGTATGCGAACATCCGTGCGTGTGCCCTCCGGCCCACACCCGGACGATCGCCTGGGCGGCACCCTGCAAGTGAGCGTCACGAAGGTCGAGGATGGCTGGTGGGGTGCCCTGGTGAGCTACCGAGGACACTGGGAGTGGGAGTGCAAACACGAACCCGCACACCCGACGATGGCAGCCGCGACGGAGTGCGCCAGGGCGGAGGTTCGCGCCAGGCGGGCTCGGCTTGGGTAGTGAGGGGCCAGTCTCGCGACCAGCCC
>CAZHAC010000159.1:0-5455 GCA_964529765.1 uncultured Actinomycetes bacterium | reverse complement strand
CGTTGTGCTGAGGTGGCGGCCACCCAGGGAAAGAACCGCCCGAGGCTCCACTCCAGGAAGACCGCTGTGAAGACGCCGACCAGTGACGCGGTCACGATGCCGGCCATGAGGTACGCCGTCTTGAACGACTCGCCGTACTGGGCCAGCAGACCGCCCAGCCCGACGATGCTGACTTCCATCTCGGCGATGACCATGCCGATCAGGGCCTTGCCGAGCGCGATCCGGAGTCCCGCGAAGATGTGCGGCACCGCGTTGGGCAGGGCGATCTCGCGCATCAGCCGCCGCTCGCTGAGGTGGTAGACACGCGCCACGTCGACGAGCACGCGGGGGACCGTCTTGACGCCCGTGGACGTGTTGATGATCACCGACCAGAAGGCCAGGATGAACACGACCGCGACGCGCGCCGGGAAGCCGATGCCGAGCCAGATGATGATCAGCGGCACCAGCGCGACCAGCGGCGTCGCCTGCATGAAGTTGACGTAGGGGTTGAGCACCTGTTCGATCGTCCGGTTGCGACCCATTGCGAGCCCCACCGCAATGCCGAGCACGACCGCGAGCAGGTAGCCAGTCACCAGGTCGGCGGTGGCGAGCAGGAATCCGCTCTGGAGGTCGCCGTTGCGGATCATGTCGATGAAGGCGGCTCCGACCGCGGTCGGCGTGGCCAGGAGGATCGGGTTCGTATGGCTGCCGACGATCTGCCAGAGGACGAGAAAACAGCCCACCGAAAGGAGCTGGATGCCCGTGCTCCGGCCAAGCCGGCGGAGGCGGCTGGGATGCGTGAGGACTTTTGCTATGCCAGGAGTTTCGAGGTCGGCGGCCAGGTCTTCGGGCTCAGCATCACTGCGTGGTAGGGCTTGCTGCTGCACGGGGATTGAATCCTGTATCCAAAATCTGGCATTGTCAAGGCCGCCTCGGATGTCAGAAAAGCGTGATGTCAAACGAGTCGCCAGCTAAACCGACGCCGCTGAATGCGGAGCCGGTGGCCTTCGCTGAGGCCGGCAGCGGTCCTGGGCTCCTGCTCGTGGCGGGAACCGCTTTTGCCGGCGCGACCTGGCCGCCGGCGCTCATCGACCGCCTTGCCCAGCAGTACCGCGTCATCACCTTCGACCACCGCGGCACGGGCAAGACGCCGGCCACGCCCGGGCCCTACACGACGCAGCTCTTTGCGGCCGATGCGCTCGCCCTCCTCGACCAGCTGGGTATCGAGCGCTGCCACGTGCTCGGCCACTCAATGGGCGGCCGGGTCGCTCAGTGGATGGCCTTGCTGGCGCCGGAGCGGGTGGCCTCACTGGTATTCGCGGCCAGCGGGCCGGGGCGCTACCGCGAGGACCAGCGGCCGGCCGAGGGAATCCCGCTCGCCGTCGCGGTCGCCCTTGAAGAAAAGGGCTACCAGCGCTTCATCAGCGACCACATCCGAGCCACCTTCTTCACGCCGGAGGCGGCCTCGTCACCGGAGGCGGAGTGGCTGGTCGATGCCTACTGGCGGACGCGGCCGGACCTCGAGAACTACCTCAAGCACGTGATCGCCCGGCAGCAGCACCGGACCACCGACCGTCTGGCCGAGATCCGGCAGCCGGCGCTGGTCCTGGTGGGCGACCGCGATACTCACGCGGGCGGCACCGGGTCACATCTGGAGCAGTCCGAGTACCTGGCCCGGCACCTCCCCGACGCCACCCTCTCAGTCCTGCCCGGCGTCTCCCACGGCTACTTCTGGCAGGCCACCGATCCCGCGGCCGGCCGGGTGCTGGACTGGCTTCAGGCGCGCCCGTAGATCCAGCCGTTGACCCGCCGGTCGACGAGCTGGACCACCCCTGTGGCCAGGATGGCGGTAACCACGACCACGAGCATGATGGCGAGGATCCCGGTGGCGTCGAAGGCGCCCTCGAAGTTGTCGTCAAGACGGCCGAGGCCGACTACGGCAATGAACATCTCGCCGTTGATCATGCCTTTGACGCAGCGGCCCATCCCGAGCCGGAGTCCGGCCATGAGCAGCGGCAGCGAGGCCGGGACGATGATGTAGCGGTACACCTGCCAGCGGCTGGCCCCCAATGAGCGAGCCATCTCGACCTGGCTGGCGTCGACCTGGTTAAGCGCGGTCTGCGTGTTGACCGTGATGAAGAGCACGGAGTAGAGGACGATGACCGCGATCGGCGTCGCCCGCGAGAGCCCGAAGAAGACGAAGAAGACGGGCGCCATCACGATCGAGGGCGCCAGCAGGAACCCGTTGACGTAGGGCCGCAGCGCGTAGTTGACCTTGGCGAAGAGCGACATCAGCGTTCCCAGCGTGACGCCGGCTACGGACGAGATCACAAAGCCGATGACGAGGTTGCCCAGGCTCTCCGCGAGCGCCGCCTGAAGCTGGCCTTGAGCCCAAAGCGTCCCGATGTCGGCGACGACCGCGCTCAACGGTGGCAGCCAGTTGATCGAGAAAACGCTTCCGATCACCTGCCAGACCACCAAGCCGGCCGCGAGCGACACGAATGGCACCGCGCCGGAGGGGATGGCGATCCGGCGCGGTGGCCGGAGGGCGCTAGCGGCGGGGGCGGCGGTTACGGCCATCAGAGCCCCAGCGCCGACCAGATTTGAGCCCGAAGCTCGACGAAGCGGTCGCTCTGCTCCATGTCACGCGCGCGGGGCCGCGGCAGCCCGACCTCGATCACCTCGGCAACCCGGCCGGGACGCGCCGTCATCACCACTACTCGGTCGGACAGGAAGACGGCCTCGTCCACTGAGTGGGTGACGAAGACGGCCGTCTTCTTTTCGTTCTCCCAGATCCGGATCAGCTCGTCCTGCATCACCCGCCGGGAGATCTCGTCGAGGGCCCCGAAGGGCTCGTCGAGGAGCAGGATCTGGGGGTCGACGGCGAGCGCGCGGGCGAGGCCGACCCGCTGCTGCATGCCCCCCGACAGCTGGCGGGGCAGCGACTTCTCGAACCCTGAGAGGCCCACCATCTCGATCAACCGCCGAGCCCGGCCCTCGCGCTCGGCGCGCGCGACACCACGCAGCTTGAGCCCGAAAGCGACGTTGTCGAGCACCGACGCCCAGGGCATGAGCGCGAAGTCCTGAAAGACCATGGCGCGGTCGGGACCTGGCCCCTGGACGGTCTCCCCGCCCGCTAAGACGCGGCCGTCATCGGGCCTGGCGAGCCCCGCGATCATCCGCAGGAGCGTCGTCTTGCCGCAGCCCGAGGGTCCGATCAGGGACACGAACTCATGCGGGCGCAGCTCGAGATGGATGTCGTCGAGGACGTGGAGCACCTCGGTCCCCGAGCCTTGGGCGGCGGGCCGGAAGAAGCGCTTGGAGAGAGCCTCGACGCGGATCCCGTTGTCCTGCAGAACAGCCATTTAGGGACCTCCATCGGCGAGCGTTCGCGAAGCTTGAGTCCGGCGCTCGAGGAACGTCAGCACGGCCATGAAAATGACCGACTGGCAGATGATCAGGAACACGGTCGCGAAGACCGACGCGTAGTCGAACGAATCTTTGAACTCGAGCAGCAGGCGGCCAAAGCCGACCGCAAGCAGCGAGAGCTCGGCCACGATCATGCCTGTCAGGGCGTGCGCGAACCCCTGCCGGAGCCCGCTCATGATCGACGGCAGCGCGCCCGGGAGGAGGATCTCTCGCCACATCTGGAGCTCACCGGCGCCGAATGAACGCGCCATCTCCTGGAGCCGCTCGGAAACCGTAAGAACACCGGCGCGGCAGGGGACAACGACGAACGGGAAGGCGAAGACGAAGATGACGATCGCGCGCGAGATCATGCTGAAGCCGAAGATCATCAGCAGTAGCGGCATGACGATCGCCATCGGGGTCACGACGGCGATGTTGAGGTAGGGGTCGACGGCGCCCTCCAGCCAGCGGGCCCGGCCCATCGCGAGCCCGAGCGGCACGCCGAGCACCAGCGAGGCGACGTAGGCGAGGAGGAGCGCACCCTCACTGGTTTCCAACGCCGACCAGAAGCGGCTTGAGGCCAGGAGCCGGCCGACCGTGGCCACGAAGTCGGTGAAGGTGGGCAGAAGCAGGTTGCCGGGCCGGAGCGCGGCCCACTGCCAGACCACCGCCACCGGGATGATGACGGCGATTGGCAGCAAGAGCTGCCAGACGAGATCGCGGCGGCGGGCACGCTGCCACGCCGCCTCGAGCTCGCTGTCGCGGGAGGTCTCGACCAAGGTGGCCAATGTCAGCAGGTGGTCGCCGACGAGGTGCCGATCTCCTTCAGCAGCGCCTTCATCTGCGTGTCGTCGACCAGATTTGCGGTGGAGACGGAGGCCGGGATCTTCTTGGCGTCCTGGAAGGTCTTGAGCTGGTTGTCCATGTCGGACGGGTTGAGCCCACCGTTGGCGCACCACATCTTGTTGTCGAGGTAGAACTTGCCGATCGCGTCACCCTGGTCGCCGTACTGCTTGAAGTACTTCGAGTTGAGCGCGCTGATCGACTTCGGGTCCTTGTAGAGCGACCGGATCGCCTCCACCTGCGCCTTCAGCAACGCGCGGACGATGGTCGGGTGGTCCTTCAGGAAGCTCTGGTTGGTGGTGAATACGTCACGGCCGACCCCCGGCATCTCCTTGGCGAAATTGGCGAGCACATGGAACTTCGACGCGTCCGCGCCCGAGGTGATGAGGACGGTATCGGGGCCCTCGAGCGGGGCGGCCACGACCTGGCCGTTCTCGAGCGCCTGGCGGCGGAGGGTCGAGTCAGCGATGACGAGAGTATTCAGCTTCGCGTTGGGGCAGTTCTTGGCCAGGTAGATGTTGAGGTAGGCGGTGCTCGTGCCCCCGGTCGAGAAGATGGCGACCTTCTTGCCGTTCAGCTGGTCGCAGCTGGTGATGTCCTTGGTCGTGACCAGGTTCCAGGTGTTGTTCTGCCGGGTGCCGACCACGACCAATGGGATCTTCTTGTCGACCGCCGTCCCGATCTGGATCACGCCGGAGGCCATGAACTGGAGCTGGTTGTTGGCGACGGCCTGGACGACGAGGTCAGTGCCGTTGAGCTGGACGTTGGGCTGGACGTTGTAGCTCTGCTTCTTCAGGCTGTCGAGGGCGATCAGAATGGGCAGGTAGGACTCGTCGGGCGTCGAGTCCGCGCCGAAGGCGATCGCGGTCTTGTCGATCGACGACGGCTGGTTCGCCGTCCCGGCTGGCTCGCCGCCACAGGCGGCGACCATGAACGCCGCGGCAAACGCCGTGGCAACCCGCTTGGGGAACGTCATTCAAACTCTCCTTTCCGGTCCTGATTCGGGCACGCCGGGCAGCGTCAACCCGCTTCTGGCGCCGTATCTTGTATCCAATATTTGCTGGAGTCAAATCCCAGTCGCTGTCAGGTGGACCCGGACATTGGATACGTGATACAAACGCGCGGCGGATGATGAGCAATCTCAACCACCGCCACGACCATGGCCATCACCACGGCGACCACCATGGTGAGGAGGTCGACTCCGAGTTCCTGGGCGAGGAGTGGA
>CAZHAC010000158.1:0-5477 GCA_964529765.1 uncultured Actinomycetes bacterium | reverse complement strand
TTCGCGCAGGCGAACGCGCCCCTGCTCTACGCGGAGTACCGGCGCGTGGCGTGGATCGTCGCCACCATCGTGGTCGCGGGAACCGCGGCCGCGGCCGCCTACTTCACCTACGTCGGTCTCGAAGACCAGAGGCAGCTGCCCAACGGCGCGGCCATCCTGGCCTCGGTCTGGGCGCTTGGCACCCCGTTCGTAATCACTTATTTCGACCGCCGGTTCCTTCGCCGGCGTGAGGTGGCGGCCCAGCACGAGGAGGAGAAGGAACACCCACAGCCGCGGCTCGGGCCCCAACCCGGCCGGCCCAGGAGGCCCGCTCAGCGCTAAGGGTTCGTCGCTTGCCGGGCGAGATCTATAGCGATGCCATGATCGAGGCCCAATGGTCCCAGAGGTGGCCGATCATCACCCGTTCGACGGCTTGGGCGAGTGTGGAGGGCCCAACCGGTGTCTCCCAAGAGCGGCCAAGATCCTCCTCCGTCAGGCCAGCGATGAAGTCGTGCACGGCGGGCGCCTCTTTGTGAAGGCGGTCGAGCACCTCGTCCGGCGTGACCGAGGCGAACCGCCCCGCTTCCTCGGCGTTGATGGCCGTGGTATCGAAAACTGGAGGCTGTACGCCGTCCCGGCGAGCGCTCATGAGGGCGACGTGCCGCGGCATCCAGGCGGCCACGTGATAGGCGATCACTCCGACTGGGCGCGCTTCGTCTTCATCCGCCAGGCGGCGTCCCGGCGTATTGACGCCGCGCCGGCGCCACTGGTCGGAATCGAGGAAACGAACGGTGCTCTCGAACCGCGCCAGGGCGGCGTCAAAGAGGCTTGCCAGTTCGGCGGAACGCGAGCTCACTCGAACTTCCCGCATACAGGTTGCAACCCTCGCGGTACGACCCGCATTTCATAGCATGCGGAGGGGTAGGGCTGAGGGGCCTGCTAGGTCTCGACGGCGCGTTTGAGGGCGGCGAGCGACTCCAAAGGCCCGCGTTCCAGCTCACGGCCGAGCAGCCGGCGGACCACCTCACCCCGCCACCCGGGCGGGAGCTCGAAGTCTCAATTGAAGCGGACGAGCGAGCGGCCGTCAGCTTCCGGAACGATCTGCACCGTCTCGTGGTTGACGATCCCGAAGGGCAGGCGCACATCGACCACGAGGCGCGATGGAGGGACCGCCTCATGGACGGTGATGCGGATGGGCCACCACCGCCCGAGTCCACGAGCGCGCAGGTCGAGGCGCTGGCCGGCGGCAACGGTGCCTGGCGGATCAGCGCGAACCAGCTGGGCATCGGTCCAGGCCGAGAACGCCGTGCTGTCGGCGAGCACTGACCACACGCGTTCGGGTGCGGCGCTGACGATGGCGGCCGGACAGACCTGAACCAGTGGCCCGCGGCGTGGGTTCATGCGTGGCCAGAATAGCTGACATACACTCCAGCTCATGGCCAAGGGCAGGGACAACCGCAACCGCGAGGAGAAGAAAAAGAAGAAGCCCAAGAAGGACCGGGCGCTAGCCGAGGCGGCGGCGCCAGTGTCCCTCCGGCACCATTCCGTGGTTCGTGCACCAGAGAAGCTCGAGGGCTGACGGATAAAAAGAAGGGCCCGGCCTTTGGCCGGGCCCTTCAGGAAGTTCGGACTCCCTTACATCATATCCGGCGACATGCCGCCGGGCATCGCGGGCTCCTTCTTCTCCGGGATCTCGGTCACGACAGCCTCGGTGGTGAGCACCATGGCCGCGATCGAGGCCGCGTTCTGGAGCGCTGAGCGGGTGACCTTCGCGGGGTCGACGATGCCGGCCGCGAACATGTCCGTGTACTTGCCGTTCAGAGCGTCGTAGCCCCAGCCCGCCTTGCCCTTGCGGATCTCCTCGATGATGACCGAACCCTCCTGACCGGCGTTGGCCGCGATCTGGCGGACCGGCTCCTCGAGCGCCTTACGGACGATGGCGACTCCGGTCTTCTGGTCGTTTTCCAGGCCAAGCCCATCGTCGAGGACCTTCTGAGCCTGCAGCAGCACCGAGCCGCCGCCGGCCACCATGCCCTCCTCGACACCGGCCTTGGTCGCGCTCAGCGCGTCCTCGATCCGGTGCTTCTTCTCCTTCTGCTCGACCTCGGTGGCCGCGCCGACCTTGATGACGGCGACGCCGCCGGCCAGCTTGGCCAGCCGCTCCTGCAGCTTCTCGCGGTCGAAGTCGGAGGTCGTCTCTTCGATCTGCGCCTTGATCGCCTTGATCCGGGCCTGGATCGCCTCGTTGGAGCCGGCCCCTTCGACGATCGTGGTGTCGTCCTTGGTGACGGTGACACGGCGCGCACGGCCCAGCTGCTCGAGCCGCGTCTGGTCGAGCTTAAGGCCGAGGTCTTCGCTGATGACCTGGCCGCCGGTCAGGATCGCCATGTCCTCGAGCATCGCCTTGCGGCGGTCGCCGAAGCCGGGCGCCTTGACGGCGACGGCCTGGAAGGTGCCGCGCAGCTTGTTGACGATCAGCGTCGCCTGCGCCTCACCCTCGATGTCCTCGGCCACGATCAGGAGGGGCTTGCCCTGCTGAACGACCTTCTCCAGCACCGGGAGCAGGTCCTGGATGGCCGAGATCTTGCGGTCGGTGATCAGGATGTAGGGGTCCTCGAGGACGGCCTCCATGCGATCGGGGTTGGTCACGAAGTAGGGGCTGGTGTAGCCGCGGTCGAACTGCATGCCCTCGACCGTCTCCAGCTCGGTGCCCAGGCCCTGGCTGTCCTCGACGGTGATCACGCCGTCCTTGCCGACCTTGTCCATGGCCTCGGCGATCAGCTCGCCGATCTGCCCGTCCTGGGACGAGATGGCGCCGATGTGAGCGACATCCTCGTGGCCCTTGACCGGGACAGCGACCTTCTTGATCTCCTCGACCACGGCCGCCACGGCCTTCTCGATGCCGGTCTTGAGCAGCATCGGGTTGGCGCCTGCGGCCACGTTCTTGAAGCCCTCGGTGATCATCGTCTGGGCCAGGATGGTCGCGGTCGTGGTGCCGTCACCGGCCACGTCGTTGGTCTTGGTCGCGACCTCGCGCAGCAGCTGCGCGCCGGTGTTCTCCCAGGGATCCTTGAGCTCGATCTCGCGCACGATCGTGACACCGTCGTTGGTGACCGTCGGAGCGCCGAACTTTTTCTCGAGCACCACGTTCCGGCCCTTCGGGCCGAGCGTGATGCGCACGGACTGCGCGACTACGTCGATGCCGCGCTTCAGGCCCTGTCGGGCCTCTACGTCAAAGGCGACGGCCTTTGCCATGCGTCAATTACCTCCTCGCTTGATGGTTTTGCTAGGCCTTGCCGTTGGCGACCACCGCGAGAACGTCCTTCTCGCTGATGATCAGGTACTCAACGTCGTCCTGCTTGAACTCGTTGCCCGCGTACTTGGCGTAGAGCACGCGGTCGCCGACCGCGAGCTCCATCGGCAGCTTGTTGCCGTTTTCGAGCACGCGGCCGGTACCCACTGCCTCCACGAT
Source organism: uncultured Actinomycetes bacterium (assembly GCA_964529765.1). GTDB lineage: Bacteria > Chloroflexota > Dormibacteria > Dormibacterales > Dormibacteraceae > CAZHAC01. Next base: position 2,026 of record CAZHAC010000158.1, on the reverse strand, counting down.
GCCCTCTTGCGGTTTCTCCTTGGCCGTGTCCGGCAGGACGATGCCGCTCTTGGTCCGTTCCTCCCTCTCGACCGGCTTCACGACCACCCGGTCGCCAAGCGGTTTCAGGTTCATACGTCTCCTCCTCGACTTGTGTATTGCGCTTCGCACTCAGCCCATGCGAGTGCTTAGCACTCGGGACTATCGAGTGCTAATTATGCGACAAGTCGCGCCCAAGAGATCAAGTCCAAGCCGTCAAGAACCGGATGACCGCGCCTGTTCGACTATCTCCTTGGCCCTTTCGGCGTCCTGAGCCCTCACCCAGAGCTCGCTGGGTTCGAAGACCGCCCCGATCATCTCGGCAGTCCCACCGGAGTTGATCGTCTCTATCCCATGCGACTCCAGAACGGCGGCCGCCAGGTCGCACTCGAGCCGCGATGAAGCGAGCACGCGCACCCACTCGCCCTGCTGCTTCACCAGACCAGCCCCGGATCGGCGGCGGCCGCGCCCAGCTCCGGCGAGAAATAACCGGCCGCCGCGATCATGGCCGCGTTGTCTGTGCAGAGCGCCAGCGGCGGAATCGTCAGCTGGGCCCGGCCCGCGATCACCTCGGCGGCCCGCGCCCGGAGCAGCGTGTTGGCGGCGACCCCGCCGCAGATCACCACATGCTCGGTGGGATGCGCGTCCAGGGCGGCGTCGAGCTTCTCGAGGAGCGACTCCACCACTGAGCGCTCGAAGGCCGCCGCCAGATCGGCCCGGTTCTGATCCGTAACCGCATCGCCGAGATCCCGGATCCGGTAGAGCAGGGCGGTCTTCAGTCCACTGAACGAATACTCGAGCCCGGGCAGCGAGGGAACCGGCAGCCGCTGGCGCGAGGGATCACCCTGACGGGCCAGCCGGTCGAGCGCCGGGCCCCCGGGATAAGGCAGGCCGAGCATCCGCGCCGCCTTGTCGAAGGCCTCGCCGGCGGCGTCGTCGCGCGTCCGCCCCAGCACCTCGAACTCGGCGTGCCTTGGCATCCAGACCAGGTCGGAATGAGCACCGCTCACGACCAGGGCGAGCAGCGGCGGCTCCAGATCCGGCGCAGACAGAAACGCCGCGTACACGTGGCCCCAGAGGTGATTGACCCCGACCAGAGGCGCTCCCCAGGCGTCGGCCAACCCCGCCGCCACGCCCGTGCCCACAAGCAGGCACCCGATCAGGCCTGGGCCGCGGGTGACGGCGACCCGACCGACGTCGGCCGGACCAGCCCCGCTCCTCTCGAAAAGGGTGTCGATCAAGCCGGGCAGCCGTTCCAGGTGTGCCCGCGCCGCCACCTCCGGCACCACACCCCCGAACGGCTCATGGAGCTCGATCTGGGAGTAGGTCACCATCTCGACCTGGCGCCGGCCGCCGGCGACCAGGGCGACCGACGTCTCGTCGCACGAGGTCTCGATCCCGAGGGTGAGGGTGCCGCCCGCCGTCAGCGATGCTCCGACGGCGGAAGAAACTCGCGGCGCAGCCCCTCGACCTCGCCCTGTATCCGGGCCAGGTTAGCCTCGAAGGCGGCTCGGAAGCGAGGCGAGTAGATCGAGTCCGACCACATGACGATCGCGTCCTCACCGTTGTCGGTGTAGTAACCGCGGCGGCGGCCGATGACCTTGAATCCAAAGCCTTCGTACATCCGCATCGCGTTCTCGTTCGAGGTCCGCACTTCGAGTGTGATCCACTTGGCGCCCATGTCGTACGCCGACTGCACGAGGGCCGCGAAGAGGACGCGCCCGTAGCCGCTGTGATGCAGGTTGTGGCGCACCCCGATGGTCGTCACGTGCGCCTCGTCGTACATCCGCCACATACCGGCATAACCGACGATCTCGGGCTCGCCGCCGTCCTCTGAGTGCCTCCTGAGCACGATGTAGTGGGCACTGTTGCGCGAAGCGAGCTCGCGATAGTAGGCGTTGCGTGGCCAGGGCGTCGAAAAGATCTCGCGCTCGATCGCCTGGACGATCGGGACGTCCTCTTCCCGCATGAGCTCGACCGAAAGCCGCTCGCGGAGTTGAACCATCTA
>CAZHAC010000157.1:0-5481 GCA_964529765.1 uncultured Actinomycetes bacterium | reverse complement strand
GCCAGCGCCTCGATCTTGGCCATCAGCTCGTCCCGAGGGAGCAGAAGATCGGACAGGCTCAGGCAGGCGAAGTCGACCGCCAGCGGCGCCCCGAGCAGGGCGCCCGCGGCGCTCGCGGCGGTAACCCCGGGCACGACGACCAGCTCGGGCGCGCCCACACCGAGCGCGGCCGCCTCGTCGATCGCCAGCGACGCCATTCCGTAGATGCCCGCGTCGCCGCTGCTGACGAGCACGACCCGCGAGCCGCCGGCCGCCGCCGAGAGCGCTGCCCGCGCACGCTCCCGCTCCTGCCCGAGGTCGGACCCGTCCCGCCTCCCAGGCGCGACGTCACGTGGAAGGAGGTCGAGGTAGCCGCGATAGCCGACGACCAGCTCGGCGCTTCGCAGCTCCGCCGCCGCCGCCGCCGTCAGCTGGTCGACCGCGCCCGGACCGATGCCGACCACCGCCAGACGCCCGCTCACGGCATCCGCTCCGCCACCGCGATCGTCACCGCCCGGCCGCTCCGCTTGGGGACGAGGAGCCGGCCAGCGGACAGGAGCGCAGCGGCCTCGGCGACGCTCGCCGTCCCCACCGCCTCGCGAACCTGCTCCGAACCATTCGGGACCTGCACCCCGGCAAGCTCGCCGGCCGAGAAGCCGATCAGCTCCGCCTGCATCGCCTGCGCCAACGCCCGCGCTGCTGAGTGGTCGAGCCGGCGGTCGATGGTCGCGACAGCGCGCACGCCGCCCGCCGCCAGGCCGGCCTCTTCGAGGACAGCGGTCGCCAGCTCGATCGCCTCTTCAGGTTGGGCGTCGGTCGAGCATCCGAACCCGAGCACCAGCCGCCCCGGCCGCGCGATCGCCCACCCTGCAGGGAGGTCGTCGAGCCGCTGGTCGCTCACCGCCAGGCCGGCCGAGTAACGCGAGCCCGCGGCCAGCGAGCGCACGGCCCGGAAGGCGAAGCCCGGAGGCGGCTCTACGCCCGGACCATAGAAGCCGATCGCCTCGCCGTTGACGACCGCCGCCTCGAGGCCTGTCAGCGTCCGTGCTCCGTCGACCCGCCACCCGAGATCGGCCAGCGTCTCGTCGAGCGCGGGCAGGCCGAGACGCTCGGCCGCGGTCGTGATCACCGCCTCGGCGCCCAGCACCGAGGCGACGTAGCCCGCCAGGCGGTTGGCGCCTGCAGCGCGTCCCCCCAGCAGGCTGATGGCGAAGCGACCGGCGTCGTCGACCGTGACGACTGGCGGGTCGGCGGTTTTGTCGCCGAGCACCGGAGCCAGCAGGCGGATCGCGGCGCCGGCGGCCATGAAGGCGACGATCGGCGTCCCTTCGCTGAAGAGCTGGGGCAGCGAAGCGGCGCCCTTGACCAGCCGCGCACCCGGCACGGCCCCCGCGAGCCGCACGGCGAGGCGTTCGCCGGGCCGCGTCACCCAGACCAGGGCCGGCGGTTGGGGCAGCTCGGGTGCGGAAGCCAGGCTGCGGCGCCGGAAGACGTGAACGTGGCCGGAGTCGTACAGCCGTGAGCGCGCCGAGCCCGGATCGAGCGCGTGCCCGACCAGGATCAGCGTGTGCCGGCGCAGGGCATGCTTCCGCACGGTCTCGGCGATGCCGGCGACGGTCGTCCGCTCGATCAGTTCGTCCGGCCAGGAAACGCGGTAGGCGACGGCCGCCGGCGTCTCGGGATCGAGGCCTGCCTCGAGCAGCTCACGCTCGACCTCGCCCGCCGCCGAGGCGCTGAGGAGGATGGCCAGGGTCGATCCGTGCGCCGCCAGCTCGCGCAGGCGCTCCCTCTCGGGCGTTGGCACGCGCTTGCCGTGGCGGGTAATGACCACGGTCTGCGAACCCGCCGGTTCCGTCAGCTCCACGCCCAAAGCAGCCGCCGCCGCGAACACGGAGCTCACTCCCGGCACCACCTCGTAGGCGCAGCCGGCGTCGCGGAGCACGGCCATCTGCTCCGAGACGGCGCCGTAGAGCGCCGGGTCCCCGCTGTGCAGGCGCACGACGAGCTCGCCGCGGCGGGCGGCTTCGATCATGAGGGGAGCCGTCTCCTCCAGGGTCAGCTCCGATGAGGCGACGACGCGGCCGCGCGCGAGAGCGATCACCTCGGGCGTCACCAGGGAATCGGCCGCGATCACGAGGTCCGCCCGCCTGAGCAGCGCGAGCGCCCGCCGCGTCAGGTGCTCGGCGCCGCCCGGCCCCGCCCCGACGAAGTGGACGCGACCACGCTCGCGGGCCGCGGCGCCCCCGCGGACGAGCCAGGCCGAGAAGTAAGGCGGCTTGTCGGCCGCGGCCGCCTCGCCACGAAGCACGCGCTCGTCCTCGGTGCTCGCCTCGGCGACCAGGGCTGAGCCGTCGAGCAGGTCGAGGCGTCTTAGCCGGCCGGCCAGCGCATCCCCCATGCTCGGCTTGAGCAGGACCGTGGCGTCGAAGGTCGTGAGCACATCCTCGAGGAGCGCGGGCGGAACCGAGGCCGGGAGGACGGCCAGCGACTCGCTCCCGATCCCCAGCCGGAAGCCCGCTGCGGCGGCGGCGGCGGTGATCGAGCTGACCCCGGCCACCGTCCGGATCTCGAGGTCGGCGCCGATCTCGGCGAGCGCGTCGACGAGCAGGCCGAAGGTGCTGAACAGGCTCGGATCGCCTTCCGTGAGATACACCCCAACGCCGGCGCCGATCTCGGCCACCAGCTTCCGCGCGGCCTCCGCCAGCGCCTGCTCGCGGTCGCCGCGCATCTCCATCTCCAGCTCGACGACCCGCTTTCCGGCCAGGTGGTCGCCGGCGATCGTCCGCGCCCGCCCGGGCCGGCCGGCCGGGCAGAACACGACGTCCGCTTCGCGGATCAGCCGCACCGCCTTGACCGTCAGCAGCTCGGGATCTCCCGGTCCGACCCCGACCCCGTAGAGAACCCCGCTCATCGCGGCACCCTCGCGGACAGCACCATCACCGGGTTGAGCGCCTCCCAGCCGAGGCGCCCGCCGAGCTCCCGGCCGCGGGCGACGCTGACCTGGCTCACGCGCCAGTCGACGCCCGCGGCTCGCATCACCGCCGCCGCCGCCGCCATCGACTCGACTGTCGCCAGGTTCGCGACCAGCCGTCCCGGGAACGGCGACCGCCGCTCGCGCAGCCGCTCCAGGCACGACTCCAGGAGCCCCGCTTTCATCCCCCCTTGCACCCCGCCGCCCATGAACACCGCGTCCGGTGCGGGCAGCGAGGGCAGCAGCTCGGCCGCATCGCCCGTCAGGACCTCGACGTTCCAGCTCCGGGCCGCGTTCCGCCGGGCTTGTTCGGCGCGCTCGGGACGGCGCTCGACGGCGTAGACGGCGCCCCGCGCGGCCAGCCGTCCGGCTTCGATGGCAACCGATCCCGAGGCGGTGCCCAGGTCCCAGACAACGTCCTCGATGCCGATGTCGAGCGCGGCCAGCGAGATCGCACGGACCTCCGACTTGGTGACCTGGCCCGCCTCGTGCTCGTACTCCGCCTCCGGTCGCCCAACCCCAGGGCCCGGCGCCGCCGCGCGTTCGAGGACGGCAACGCTCAGACTGTCGAACGGACCCTGCGGCGGCCTCCCGACCGTTCCTTCGCGCACGCGCTCGTCGTGACCGCCGAGCCGCTCGCAGACGACGAAGCGCGCCTCCGGCTCGACGCCCGCCCAGGTGAGAGCCGCCGCCAGCGCGGCGGGCTGGTTGGCGGGGTCGGTCAGGATGGCGCAGCGGCGGTTGGCCGCCGCCAGCCCGGCCGCGGCCGCGAGCGACCGGCCGTGGGCGCTGATGAGGGCGGCGTCCGCCATCGGCACCCGGGCGCGCGCGAGGGCGAGCTGCAGGCTCGAGACCGAAGGCTCGATCTCTACCGCATCGCGGCCGAGGCGTTCGACCAGCGTCGCCCCGATCCCGTAGAGGTTCGGATCCCCTGAAGCGAGGAGCACCGTCGGAGCGCCCGCGACCGGGGCCAGCAGCGAGTCGAGCCGAGCCGGCGCACCGTCCCACCGGATCCGCCGCCCGCGGCAGCCCTCGACCAGCGCCAGGTGGCGTTCGGTGCCAACGATGACGTCCGCCTGCTCGAGCAGCCGCCGCCCGCGCGGGCTCGCGCTGGCAACTCCCTCGAGCCCGAGGCCGACCACCGCGATCACGCCGGAGACCTCCCGAGCAGCCGGCCCTCGAAGTCGAAGAGCAGCGCGCGGACCTCGGGCTCCGCGCCGACCAGCCCCGTGCAGGCGCGGACGACGTCCTCGCAGATCAGGTCGAAGAAGCCGTCGAGCCCGGCCGCCTGGACCAGCTCCTGCGCGTGCCGGGCCGTGTTCGCGAACCGCACCGCTCTCACCACATCAGCAGCGCCTCGGGCGCGCTCGGCCACCGACGCCAGGTAGGTGGTGTCGACCTGGTTGCCGGCCACGTGCGTCATGAAGTGACCGCAGGCGATCTTCGAGAACTTGCCGACCATCCCCGCCAGGTGCACCACCCGGATCGAGCGTTCTCGGGCGCGCTTCAGGATGTGACCAGTGAACTCGCCCATCTCGACGAAAGCCGGGTCGGGAAGGCCAGGGAAGAGCTTGCGGGCGTAGGCCTCGCTCCGCCCGCCGGTGCTCGCCACGATCTCGGTGCAGCCGCCCGCCGCCGCCACGTCGACACCCTGGAGGGCACTCGCCCGCCAGGCCGCCGTCGAGTAGGGGCGGACGACGCCGGTCGTCCCCAGGATCGAGAGGCCCCCCTCGATCCCCAGGCGGCCGTTGAGCGTCTTCTTCGCCAGCGCTTCGCCGTCGCGAACGCTGACGGTCACCGTCACCATCGTTGGAAGCGGCCGGAGTGAATCCCGGACCGAGCGGGCGATCATCCGCCGCGGGATGGGATTGATGGCCGGCCCGCCGACCTCGAGCCCGAGGCCGGGCCGAGTGACCACGCCAACACCTGGACCCGAGCAGAGCTCGAGTGTCGATCCCCGGCCGAGCCGGCGGGCGACCGCACCCGGGCGTGTCACCGACCACTCCCGAGCGACCGGCACGTCAAGGCCGCGTCCGACCTCGACTTCCGCGCAGATCTCGGCTCCGTGCGTCACGTCGGGATCGTCCCCGGCGTCCTTGACGACCGAGGCTCGCGCGCCCGCCGGAGTCACCGCAACCTCATGCAAGCGGAAGTTCGAGCTGAAGCCGGCCGGCAGCGGAATCGAGACCGAATCCCGGACGTCGCCGGCCAGGGCCAGGCAGGCGGCGCGTGCCGCCGCCGCCGCGCAGGCGCCGGTGGTGAACCCCGTCCGCAGGCCGCGCCGGCGCGGGGCGGGACCATAACCGGTCTCAGGATCCATCGCCCGCCCGCAGGAGGACATTGGCCGCGGCTGCGGCCAGGCCGGAGCCGCCGCGCGTCCCGCGAACAGCGACGTGTGGCAGCCCGGATTCGACGAGCGCCGCCTTGGCGGCCTCGGCCAGCGTGAAGCCAGGGCAGCAGGCGACGAGCAGCCGGGGCGGCGCCGCCTGCGCGAGGTCGAGCGCCGCCAGCAGGGCGGTCGGCGCGTTCCC
>CAZHAC010000156.1:0-5490 GCA_964529765.1 uncultured Actinomycetes bacterium | reverse complement strand
GCGGCGGCGGCGTCGAATGCGGGGTTGGCGAGCCGAACACAGGCGGGACCGGAACCGGGACGTCCGCTCTGGCTGCCAGCGGTGCACTGGCGAGCAGGGCGCCGACAGCGCCCCCGAGCAACCACCGACTCACTCGAAAGGTTATAGCGGAATTGTCAGATCGGGATCGCGGCGGGCCTCGAATGCGCGCTCCAGGCGCGCCAGCAGCACGCCTACGTACCGATCGGGTGCCAGACCGTCTTGTACTCCATGAACGCGGTCACCGAGTGGGGTGAAAGCGCACCGCGAGTGTCCACCACCCGCTTTACGTTGTCCGCCGCCGCACGCTCCACCTCGGCCAGCTGCTCGCCCGTGCAGCCGGTGGCATCGATCGCGTTGACGTCCATGTGGGCCACCAGCCAGGGAAGCAGCTCGGAGCGGAAGCCGCTCAGCACATTGACGGCGGCGGCCGGGAAGTCAGACGTCGCCAGGACCTCGCCCAGTGTGAGTGCGGGCAGCGGGTTGGACTCGGACGCAAGCGCGACGACCGCGTTCCCGCCACACAGGATGGGCGCCACCTGGAGCACCAGGCCGAGCAAGGCCGGCTCATCGGGGGCGACCACCCCGACCACCCCAGTTGGCTCGGGAATCGTGAAGTTGAAGTAGGGGCCGGCGACCGGATTGACGGTGCCCGAGACCTGGGCCAGCTTGTCGGTCCAGCCCGCGTACCACACCCAGGCCTCGATCGCCCGCTCGACCTCGCGCCGCGCCCCGCGGCCGCCGCCCAGCAGCTCGACGAACTCGGCTCGCCGCCCGTCCATCATCTCGGCCGCCCGGTAAAGGATCTGGCCCCGATTCATCGCTGTCCGGCGAGACCACGAGCCGAAGGCGCCGCGGGCGGCGCGGATGGCGTCGCGAAGGTCCTTGCGCGAGCCGCGGGGTACGTTGCTGCCGGCCACCTCGAAGGTGCGTCCAGACTCGGAGCGGATGAACTCGCCGGCGGCGTACATCTTGTAGGTCTTCCTGACTTCCACTCGCATCAGCTCAGCTCGACATAGGGCAGGAGTCCGTGAAGGCCGCCCTCGCGGCCGAAGCCGGACTCCTTGTAGCCGCCGAAGGGCGACGTCGGGTCGAAGCGGTTGTAGGTGTTGGCCCAGACGACGCCCGCCCGCATCCGCTCGGTCATCCAGAGGATCCGCGAGCCCTTGTCGGTCCAGACGCCAGCCGACAGGCCGTAGGGCGTGTTGTTGGCCTTCTCGACCGCCTCCTCGGGCGTCCGGAAGGTCAGCACCGAGAGGACGGGGCCGAAGATCTCCTCGCGCGCGATCCGGTGTGACTGGGAGACGCCGGTGAAGAGCGTGGGCGGGAACCAGTAGCCGCGCTCCGGAAGCTGGCATTCGGGCTGGTAGATCTCGGCGCCCTCCTGGAGCCCCGACTCGACCAGGCCGCGGATCTTCTCCAACTGCTGGGCCGAGTTGATGGCGCCGATGTCGGTGTTCTTGTCGAGGGGGTCGCCGAGCCGGAGCGTGCCCAGCCGAAGCTTGAGCTTCTCGAGAAGGGCGTCTGCGACCGACTCCTGGACGAGCAACCGGCTGCCCGCACAGCAGACGTGACCCTGGTTGAAGTAGATGCCGTTGACGATGCCCTCGATCGCCTGGTCGAGCGGTGCGTCCTCGAACACGATGTTGGCCGCCTTTCCACCGAGCTCGAGCGTCAGGTGCTTGCCGGTGCCCGCGACCGTTCGCTGGATCAGCTTGCCGACCTCGGTCGAACCAGTGAAGGCCACCTTGCGGACGCCGGGATGCGCGACCACATGGGAGCCTGTCCGGCCGGCGCCGGTGACGATGTTGACGACGCCGGCCGGGAGGCCAGCCTGCTCGCAGATCTCGGCAAAGAGCAGCGCCGAGAGAGGGGTCGTCTCCGCGGGCTTGATGACGACGGTGTTCCCAGCCGCGAGCGCGGGCGCGATCTTCCAGGCGAGCATGAGGAGAGGGAAGTTCCAGGGGATTACCTGCCCGCAGACGCCCAGCGGCCGCGGCTGCTGGTTGGGGAAGGCCCATTCCAGCTTGTCCGCCCAGCCCGCGTAGTAGAAGAAGTGGGCTGCGGCGAGCGGCAGGTCGACGTCCCGCGACTCCTTGATCGGCTTGCCGCCGTCCAGCGTCTCCAGCACGGCCAGTTCGCGCGAGCGTTCCTGGAGGATCCGCGAGATCCGGAAGATGTAGCGCGCCCGCGTCGCCGGGCTGAGCCGCGACCAGGGGCCGAATGCCTGCTCGGCCGCTTTGACGGCGCGGTCGACGTCGACCTCGTCGGCCTCAGGAACCTCGGCCAGCACCTCCTCAGAGGCCGGGTTGAGGGTCTTGATGCGCGCTTTGGAGTGGGGCTCGACGAAGCGCCCCCCGATGTACAGCGAGTAGCTGGCCTTGATGCGGACGATGTCGCGCGCCTCGGGGGCGGGAACGTACTCCCAGTCGAATCCGGCGAGCTCCTGTGGTGGTCGGGTCGTGAGCGCCATCAGTCGATCGTGAAGTAGTCGCCGGACTGATAGGCCCCCGTGCGTTCCTTCTCGATCTGCATGAGCACGTCATTGAGCAGGCTGGAGGCGCCCAGGCGGAAGAGCTCGGGGGTCATCCAGTGCGACCCGAGAGTCTCGTAGAGGAGCACGAAATACTGGATCGCCTGCTTGGCGATGCGGATACCGCCTGCGGGCTTGAAACCGACGATGGCGCCGGTCTCGCGGTGGAAGTCGCGGATCGCCTCCATCATCACCAGGCTCACGGGCAGCGTGGCCGCCGGCTGGACCTTGCCGGTCGAGGTCTTGATGAAGTCGGCCCCAGCGGCCATGGCCAGGATGGAGGCGCGGCGGACGTTGTCGTAGGTGCCGAGCTCGCCGGTCTCGAGGATGACCTTCAGGTGGGCCCGTCCGCAGGCGACTTTAACCGCCTGGATCTCGTCGTAGACCTTTTGGTAGTCGCCCGCAAGGAAGGCGCCGCGATCGATGACCATGTCGATCTCGTCCGCCCCGGCATCGACCGCTTCGCGCGCTTCGGTGACCTTGATGGAGGTGAACGTCTGGCCGGAGGGAAATGCGGTGGCCACGCTGGCGACCTTGACCGAGGTGCCGCGCACGTGGGCGGCCGCCGTCGGGACCATCGCCGGGTAGACGCAGACCGCGGCGACGCTTGGGATCGACGGGTCGCCGGGTTGCGGTCGGACCGCTTTACTGCAGAGGGCGGCGACTTTGCCGGGGGTGTCCTGGCCCTCGAGCGTGGTCAGATCCATGCAGCGGATGGCGAGGTCGAGCGCTTGCAGCTTGGCGCCCTTCTTGATCGAGCGCTTGGCCAGCGAGGCCGCCCGTTCCTCGACGCCGACCTGGTCCACGCTGCGCACCCCGCGCATCAACGACCCGAGGTGCGCCAGCTGGACCACGGCTACCCCCAAGCCGGTAGCTTCCGCTACCGGCCCCGCATCTGTGAGAAACAGTCCTGGCAGTAGACCGGGCGGCTGCCCGTGGGCAGGAACGGGACCTGCGTGGGGCGCCCGCAGTTGGCGCAGATGACGTCGTGCATTTCGCGCATCGAGCGCGGGCCGGCGCTGGGGCCGTCCGAGCGGCGCGAGGCCCTGCACGAAGGGCAGCGCCGCGGTTCGTGCACGAGCCCACGCGACTGATAGAACTCCTGCTCACCGGCCGTGAATATGAAGTCACGTCCGCAATCGCGGCAGGACAGAACCTTGTCCTCGAAACCAACGGTCACCGTTCGGATCCTCCATGGGTACGCCTCGGGCCCGGACGGGATTGGCTCCGGAATTCCCTCTTGCGCGATTTGCCGCGATATTAACCGCCAGAACTCCGAATTCAAGAGCTTGACTACGCTGTTACGGCATGCTGCCTGAGTACGAAGCGGGCGCCCGCAACGCCGTCCGCACCTGCTTGAACGTCCACGCTGGCGATCGCGTCGCCATCATCAAGACCGCCGACCGCCTCGATATCGCCGAGGCGATCGAGGAGGAAGCGGCCTCCATGGGTGCCGATTTGCGGTCCTGGGTCATGGACGAAGTCGTCCAGCGACCGGCACGGGAGTTTCCCCGCGCATTGGCCGACGAGGTGGTTCGCTTTCGCCCGACCGTCTCCTACTACATCGGCGAAGGGCTACCCGGAGAGCTGGCTTTCCGGCAGCCGATGCTCAAGCTGCTCACCCAGCAGCTGCGCTGCCGGCACGGTCACATGATCGGCATCGATCGCCGGCTCATGCGGGAGGGCATGGCCGCCGACTACGAGGAGATCTACCGGGTGACCCGGAAGATCTACGAGATCGCGCGCCACGCTGCGCGCATTGAGGTCAGCACAGCCCTCGGCACCGACTTGGTCGCAACCTTCAACCCCTCCTGGCGCTGGATTCCCTCGGACGGGCGCTACTGGGAGCAGGGGCAGTGGGGAAACCTGCCCGAGGGGGAGACGTTCACCGCGCCCTACAGGCTCGACGGCCTGCTGGTCGGCGAGGAGATGGGCGACCACTTCGCGTTCAAGTACGGCGTTTTCGAGAAGCCGGTCCGGCTCCAGGTCCGCGACTCCCGAGTGGTCGCCGTCGAGGCCGATCCACCAGAGCTCAAGCGGGAGATCGAGGACTACTTCGCGCAGGACCCGATGTCCAACCGCGCCGGGGAGTTCGCGATCGGGACCAACGTCGGACTCACTCAGATCGTCGGCAACTTCCTGCAGGACGAGAAGTTTCCCGGGGTGCACGTCGCCTTCGGCGATCCCTACGGCGAGCAGACGGGGGCCGACTGGTCAGCCCCAAGCCATGTCGACGTGCTCGCCTCGCACGCGGACGTGGTGGTCGACGGCCGCAAGATCATGGAGGGCGGCCGCTTCCTGGTCTGAAACAAAAACGGCCGGGGCTGGAGCCCCGGCCGTGTATCTCAGAAAGGGTTAGTCGTCGTGTGTTCCCAGGTTAGCCGGCGTGTGTTCGACATCGCCGGGAGGATTCATATGCCGGCCCGGGATGTTGGGGGAGGCGAGCACGATGTGGACGTGAGAGCCGAGGACAACGCTGATCTCGGCGTCCCTCGGGCTCTGCAGGCCGCCGGCGCCTCCAGCGAGGACCAGCCCTTGACCGACACCGAGCTTCAACTCGAAGTTGCCGTTTTTGTCGGGCGTCACCTTGGGACCCATGACGACCGACAGGCCGGTCGCCGGGTTGCCACCGTCGGCCCCGGGGTCACACCAGGAGACGACCTCGCCCTCCGGATCCAGCTTTCCAGGCACGATGGCGGGGTTACACGCCGCGGGGTTGTTGAAGAGCGCGTAGATGACGCGAGTGTTAGCCGGCAGGCTGGGATCGTGAACGAAGAACGTCACGCCGTCCTCGCCACGGTGAACGGCGGCGAAGGCGCCGTTGATCTCCGCGAGATACTGCTGGGGTGCGAGCTTTCGCGAGACGTTGTTGCGAACCGGGATGAAGTGGCCGGTGTCCGCAGACGCTGCGAGGGGCGTCGAGGCGACGGCCAAAGCTG
>CAZHAC010000155.1:0-5521 GCA_964529765.1 uncultured Actinomycetes bacterium | reverse complement strand
GGGCCCCGAAGCGCCGACGAGGCCGAAGGCCCGAAGCCCTTTTTCATCGGCCTGCCACGGCTTGCGGGCCTACGACTGGATTGCGCTCCACGCCTGGCGGACGCCGGACAAGGTGGCCGCGATCGACCATCACACCGGCCGCCGCTTCACCTACGCCGAGTTCGACCTCCGTATCAGCCGCCTGGCGGCGACGCTCCGGGCCCGCGGGATCGGTCGTGGCGATCGCGTCGCTGTCCTCGCGCCCAACTCGACAAGCGTCTTCGAGCTCCAGTTCGCCTGCGCTCGCGTGGGCGCGATCATGCTGCCGCTCAACTGGCGGCTGGCGGCTCCTGAGCTCGAGTTCATAGTCGGCGACGGCGCACCGAAACTGTTGCTCGCCGATCCCGAGCATCGGACCACGGCCGACGCGCTGGGGGTTCCGGTCATGGATCTCGAGGATGGGCGCCGGGGAAACGCACTCGATCCGGACGACTACGTCGAAGCCACGCTCGACGACGTCGTCACGATCCTCTACACGGCGGGCACGACCGGCCGCCCGAAAGGCGCTCTGATCAGCCACCGGATGAACCTCTTCAACGCCATCAACATCGGCATGGCCACCCGCCTGACCTGCGACTCCACGGAGCTGACGGTCCTGCCCACCTTCCACACAGGCGGGCTCAACCTCCTCGCAAACCCCTGCTTCCACCTGGGCGCGACCGTCATCGTGCAGCGGGCCTTCGAACCCGGCGAGACCCTGCGCCTGCTCTCCGAACCCGATCTCGGCGTGACCCACTTCTTCGGGGTCCCGGCGAACTATCTGCTGATGGGCCAGCACCCTCGGTTCCCAGCCGCCGATCTCGGGCGACTTGTGTATGCCGGTGTTGGAGGCGCGCCGGCGCCGCTGCCTCTCCTTGAGCTCTGGGCGACCAAGGGCTGTGCCCTGACACAGGGCTGGGGCATGACCGAGACCGGACCCTCGGCGATCGTGCTGGGAGCCGACAAGGTGATCGAGAAGCAGGGGTCGTGCGGGCTACCGGTGATGCACGTCGAGGCTCGAATCGCCGACGCCGACGGCCGCACGCTGACGCGCGGCGAGACCGGTGAGCTGCTGGTTCGCGGGCCCAGCATCACGCCCGGCTACTGGCGTCGCCCGGAGGCAACCGAGGAGGCCTGGCACGACGGCTGGTTTCACACGGGGGACGCCGCCCGTCAAGACGCCGACGGCTACTTCTACATCGTCGACCGCTGGAAGGACATGTACATTTCGGGCGGCGAAAACGTCTACCCCGCCGAGGTGGAGAACGTGATCTATGGGCTGGATGCGGTGGCGGAGGCGGCCGTGATCGGTGTGCCGGACGAGCGCTGGGGCGAGGTCGGCCGCGCCATCGTTGTCCTGAAACCCGGCCGCTCGCTGACCGAGGTGGAGGTGATCGAGCACTGTCGATCGCGCCTGGCCAGATTCAAGGTGCCGCGTGCTGTAGCCTTCGTCGACGCCCTGCCCAGGAACGCCGCAGGCAAAGTTCTGAAGAGGGAGCTGCAGGAGAGCCACAGTGGCTGAGGAATTCGATATCCACATCTCGAGCGGGCGCCTGCACGCTCACCGGTACGGCCCGGGGACGGCAGGCCTGGTTGTCGGCGTCCCGGGCCTGAGCGCTAATCAGGTCTCACTGGAGCGGCTGGCCGAGGCGGTGCCGATGGTCGCACTCGACATGCGGGGCCGGGGTCTGAGCGAGGTGACCGCGCGGGGCACCTACGGCTGGCCGGCGCACGCGCGCGACGTGCTCGAGGTGGCGACCCAGCTCGGCCATGAGCGCTTCGCGATCGTGGGCTGGTCGATGGGCGCGGGCGTTGCGATGTACGCCGCGCAGATGGCGCCGGAGCGGGTCGAGCGCTTGGTGCTGGTCGACGCCGTCGCGCCGGTCCCCCAGTCGGCTGCGGACATGGTGCGCCTCAGCATCAGCCGGCTGGGTGCGCTGTACCCGTCGCTTGAGGAGTACCTCGCGCTGGTCAAGCAAGTCGGGTTGATCCAGCCCTGGGACGAGATGTGGGACCGCTACTACGAGTACGAGATGCAGCCGGTCGAGGGCGGCGTCGGCGGGCGCACCGACAAGGCGGCCGTCGAGGAAGACTTCGCCTTCGGCGAGACCGCGGACCTGGCCGCGCTCTGGCCGGCGCTCACGATGCCCACGCTCCTGCTGCGCGCTGGCCGCCCGTTCCTGCCCGGCACCGACGCCTACGTCATCTCCACTGAATGGCTGGCGAAGTTCCGGCAGGCGGTGCCCGCCGCCCGAGTGGTCGAAGTCGACGCCAACCACTTCAGCATCGGCACCCACCCCGACAGCATCGCCGCGATCCGAGACTTCTTCTCGGGCTGACGGCCAGGACGCCAGGCCTCTGCGACAATCGACCATCGTGGCCGAGGACGGACGCGGGCATGCAGTGTCATCGCGCGTTATCCGAGCGAGCGAGCCGGTGGCCGCGCTGCTGCGCTTTCTCAACGATCCGGCCTACATCCAGCTCGCAGCTGATCCGGCTGTCTGCCACTTCTGCTTCGGCAACCCGCACGACATGCCGGTTCCGGAGATCGAGCAGGCGCTCAGGGCGTGGGCGGCGCCGCGCTCGCCCGACTGGTTCGCCTACCAGCACAACCTGCCCAGCGCGGTCGACGCGGTCGTCCGGTCGCTGCGAGGGCGGCATGGAATCGAGTTCGAGCCCGAGGACATCTCGCTGACCACCGGCGCCTTCGCCGGGCTGGCGGCAGCGCTCCTGGCTCTCGTCGACCCCGGCGATGAGGTCGTCTACCTGTCGCCGCCGTGGTTCTTCTACGAACCGATGATCATCGCGGCTGGCGGCCGGCCAGTCCGCGTCCCGCTCGACCCACCGCGCTTTGACCTGCCGCTCGACGGCATCGAAGAGGCGCTGACGCCGGCGACCCGAGCCGTCATCGTCAACTCTCCGCACAATCCGAGCGGGCGCATCTACGGACGGAACGAGCTGCGCCGGCTCGGCCAGCTGATGGAGGGCGCGACGAGACGAGCCGGGCGACCGGTCTATCTGATCTCGGACGAGGCCTACAGCCGGATTCTTTTTGACGGCAGCTCGTTCACGACGCCCCTGCTTCACTACGACCGGGCGATCCTCGTCTACACCTACGGCAAGACGCTGCTCGCTCCCGGTCAGCGCATCGGATACCTGGCGCTGCCGCCCGCGATGCCGGATCGGTCCGCTGTTCGGGACGCGATCTTCGCGGCCCAGCATCTCGTCGGCTACGCATTCCCCAATGCAGTGATGCAGCATGCGCTGCCCGAGCTGGAGGAGGTGACGATCGATATCGGGGCGCTCCAGGGGCGGCGCGACCGACTGGTGCGGGCGCTGAGCGAGATGGGGTACGAGTGCATACGGCCCGACGCCACCTTTTACGTGCTTGTCCGCTCGCCGCTCAAGGACGACTTCGAGTATGTTCGTCTGCTGTCCGAGGGCGGCGTCCTCGTGCTTCCCGGTTCTGTCTTCGAGCTGCCGGGCTGGTTCCGGATCTCGCTCACGGCCAGCGATGCGATGCTCGAACGCGCGCTGCCCGTGTTTGAGCGAACGCGGCGCCGCGTTTCGGCGACGGCGTGATGGCGCGCCGGCTACTGGTCGTCTTCGCCCATCCCGACGATGAGTCGATGGGGATTGGCGGGACCATATTTCGCCACTCGTCGGCCGGGGTGGAGGTGCACCTCGTGTGCGCCACCAAGGGCGGCGACGGATGGCAGGGCCGGCCGGCGGGTGCTAGGAAAGACCAGCTGACCGCGATCCGGGCCGCCGAGCTGGAGCGGGCGGCGGCCGCGCTCGACGTGGCATCGGTCGAGCTCTGGGACTACCCGGACGGCGGCGTCTCCGCCTGCGATCCAGAGGAGATCAGCGATCGGATTCGCGCCTCAGCCGGCCGCCTCAACCCGGATGCCGTAATCACCTGGGGGCCGGATGGTGGGTACGGTCACCCCGACCACATCGCCATCGGCGCCTGCGCGGATGGGGCGCTCAAGGACAGCGGCACGCCGGTCTACCACTTTGTGGTCGATCTGGAAACCGCCGAGCGAATGCGTTCTGCGTTGCGCTCGCGCGGTTTGGGTGACGGGCTTCCAACCGTTGGTCAGCCGTGGGTGAGCGTGGCCTTCCGCCTGTCGCCCGAGGAAGTGGAGGCCAAGCGCCAGGCGGTGCTCTGCCACTTGAGCCAGCTCGGCCCTCCGATGGACCGCATCCTCTCCGATCCAGAGCTGCTGGCCGCCTTCAGCGCAACTGAGAGCTTCATCGAGGTCGGTGCCGCCCCCGTCCAAGAGCCGGTACGGCTGGAGCGGGAGCTTCTGCCGCAGTTCGTCTAAGCGCAAGCTCGATCCCAGGAACGGAGGCCCCCATTGGGTGCCGACGGTCGCCCGCGGCTGGAGGCCGGCCGCGACCGCTCAGCCCGGGTAGACCTCAGACCGCGTGGGCATGGACGTCGAGGGCGCGATGGCGCTCGTCGCGGGGCGGAGGCGGCGAGGCCAGGTAGGCGTCGGCGGCCGTGCGCGCGCGCTCGATCAGCTGGCTTGCGCCTGAGAAGTCCACGGGGTTGACCGCCAGCGGGCACAGTGGCGGCAGCACCCGGATGTCGGCCTCGCGCTCGTACTGAAGGACGTCGTTGCGCAGACGGCCGTTGATGAGGAGCGTCAGGGCGTGCAGCGCGACCCCGAGGGCCGAGCCAGGAGGCCGGGCGAGGGTGCATGCGTAGCCTGCCGGGAGGACCCAGATCTCCTTGGCTCCGAGCCGGATGGCCACGGTGACCGGGGTGTTGTCCGCAACGCCGCCGTCGATCAGCCACGTCCCGTCCCGGCTGATGGGTGGGAAGATGCCGGGGACGGCGGCGCTGGCCATGAGCGCTGTCGGGAGGTCGCCTGCCGAAAGCACGACCTCCAGGCCGGTTAGCAGGTCCGTCGCCACCACATGGAGCGGGACCGCCGTCTCCTCGATGCGGTCGCCGAGCAGGTTGCGGCGAACCAGCCGCGAGAGCCGCGAGGGGTTCACCAGATGATCGGAGAGACCAAGGCCGCCCCGCACTGCCTGGAGGCTGATCGGGAAGACGTCAGGGCGGCGAAGGCCTTTCCAGAGTTCGGCGAGACGTGTCAGCTCCCCAGGCCGCTGCGCCACCCAGGCGGCGTTGAGCGCGCCGGCGGAGGCGCCCACCAGCAGGTCGGGCTCGATGCCGTGCACGTGCAGCGCCTGCAGCATCCCGACCTGAACCGCCCCCAGGCTGCCACCGCCAGAGAGCACAAAGGCGCGCATTCGGTGGAGAGTAGCGCGCGGAGTTTGTGGTGGCGAGCGCGGTTGCCCCGGCCCCCCACCGCCGCCTCTCGGCACCTCCCCCCGTGAGCGGCAATGTCGTTGACTTAAGAGGATCCGGCGCCGAAGCCTGAGGGCGAGCCCGCCCGCTCAAAGTGCCTGAGACCGGGCCATGATGAACGCGCTGCGCTCGGCGGCTGATCCTGAGACGTCGTTTTGGGCGGCGGCTGATCCGGTTCAG
>CAZHAC010000154.1:0-5576 GCA_964529765.1 uncultured Actinomycetes bacterium | reverse complement strand
ATGTAATGTTGTAAGCCGTGAGCGCCGACCCCGACCTCGTGGCCTGGTTCGCCGCCCACATTCCTGAGGACTGGTTCTCAGGCCCCCCCGAAGTCTCGGTCGACACCGACGAGATCCTCGTGGAGGGCGAGCTGGCGGCCGCAGCCGCGGATGATGAGGCCGGCCGCGCCGTCGGGATCGAGCGCTTCCGCGAGGAGACCCGCGAGACACGGATGCGCATTGCAGCCGCAGCCGAGCGCCGGTTTGGGCGCAAGGTCGCGTGGGCGGTGCGCAGCGGCGAGGTCCGGCGCCCGTTCACGAGCCTCAGCGTGCCCGTGATGACGCGCCTCCGGATGCCGGAGCGGCTGGTCCTCGACACCCTCGTCGAGGCCGGCGTGGCGCGCAGCCGAAGTGACGCGCTGGCCTGGTGCGTGCGGCTGGTGGGGCGCCACCAGGCCGACTGGATCGAGGAGCTGCGCGAGGCCCTGGTACGCGTCGGCGAGGTCCGGCGCAAAGGCCCGAACTAGTTCAGGGCGAGTTCAGGGCATAACCGATCCCAGGCCGCCAACGCCGGCGGGGGGCAGGCTGACCTCGACGGTCAGGGTTCCCACGTCGCGGTAGTTGTTGGTGGCCACGTCGGGGAAGTGCAGCATGACGACTGATCCCGGCTCCAGACGGCTGGGCGAAAGGTGGATGCGGATCCAGCCCCAGAAGTCGGCGTTCCCGCTCAGCGTCTCGGGGAAGGGGGTCGAAGAGGCGTAATCGCCGCCGAAGCTGGACCCGTTGGGCAGTTCAGCCCACGCTGCCGGCCACCAGTCGGCGCTCAGCGGAGAGTCGTTGTGGACGTGGATGTGGACCCAGACCGACCTGTTCTTAAGGTCGGGGACGAGCCGGTCGGCGGCGATGGAGACGCCTCGGTTGAAGCCTTCGCCGCTGACCACGATCACCGAAGCGCTCGCCGGCGGGCCCGTGCGATCCTCGTGCGGGATCGCCGTGTGCCCCTCGGCGTAGGCGGCGAAGTTGAGGGCTGATAACGAGACGAAGAGGGCGGTGCAGAGCAGCTGAGCGCCCAGGCGCCGGAGCACCGCCAGGCCACCGGCGGCGAAGAGGACTATCGAGGCCAGGACGGCCGGGTAGAGGTAGCGGCCAGGGGTGAAACCGCCCAGCCCGCCGGTGAACGGCAGCGACATCGCCCACAGGAACTGGGCGCCGACGGCGGTCAGCATCACTGCCAGAGGTGCCGGCTGGGCACTGAAGCGCGCCCTGCCGAGAAAAAGACGGAGGACGCCGAGGGCGGAGCCGGTGCCGAAGACCAGCATCGCCACCTCGAAAAGCCCCGTATAGGGGAGGGTGTCGCGGTGCTCCCCGGTCCAGAACGTCGCGTAGCAGTAGTCGAGGCTGTGCAGGAGATTCCAGCTGGTGCCGCTGGTGCCGGCGCCCAACAGTCGCGCCGCCTCGGGTGTGGGCACCAGGTGCCCGTAAGTGAAGAGGTTGAGGGCGAACCAGGGCGCCATGATCGCGGCTCCGATCCCGGCTGCCAGGGCGCCGTAGCGCAGCTGACGGCCCCACAGCGAGCTTTGACGGAGCGCGGGCCAGGCCCAGGCGGCCAGGAGGGCGACGCAGAGCCCGGCCGCCGTCAGCTTGGCCAGCAGGGTCAGCCCGAAGAGGAGGCCGATCAGCGCCGCCCGGCGTCCGCTCCAGCCGCGGTGAGCGGTCCAGGCCGCTGCCAGCACGGTCGCCGACCCGAGAACCGCGCCGAAGGTGTCGTTGGTCACCTGCGTCCCGTTGAGGAGCAGGCCAGGGAGAGAGATCGTGATGGCAACCGCGATCGGCCCCAGCCAGCGCCGGCCCGGCGCCAGCAGCCAGGTTCCGAGCAGGACCAGCGGCGCGAGGAGCGCGAGCACGAGCGCGTTCAGCACCCGGACCGCGTAGACGGCGGCGAAAGGACCGCCGAGGTGATCGGCGGCAATCCAGATGGGAGTGGCCGCCGCGTAGAAGAGGGGCGGCTGCATCGCTTCGTAGGAGAACCACCAGATGTGGCGTCGAACCCAGAGCTGGAACTGGTAGCCAGAGAGGTAGAGCGGCGGCGGGCCGAAGAGTATGGGATCCACGACCGCGGGCCGGGGGGCGGTCTCGGGCGGGCTCCACCGGTAGTTACCGGTGGCGACCATGACCGCGACCGTTTCCGGACGCAGGGTGGTGGCGCCTTCGATGGGATAGGTGCCGTTCGCGTACTGGGCGATGACGTCGAAGTGCTGGGCCTCGTCCGTCAGCTGCCAGACGGGCTGGACGAAGGCGAGGATCACGGCCGGAATCGCCGCCACCAGATAGGCGACGGCAAGCGCCGCGCGCCGTGACAGGCTGCGCTGGCGGAGGGCGCGGAGGAGCGACCATGGCAGGGCGGGCGCGAGGGCGCCGCTGGTGACCTCCGGGATCATGGCGTCAAGCGTCCGGCCGCACAGCCCATCGCTACTACTAATGCAGCAGGCACCGCAAAGGGTGCGATGCGCGCCAGGCGGAGACTGGCGGCCGCCCAGAAGAGCGGAAAGGCGACCGCGGTGTAGCGGCCGTAGGAGCTGAGGGTTCCACTGGTCAGCGGCGGCACCACCAGCCCCGCGACGAGCAGCAGGGAAGCGACCCGCCAGCGGCCGAGCTCGCGCATTTGCCAAAGCCTATGGCTGAGCAGGGCGGCGATGACGAGGGCGCCAAGTCCGACGAACTCGTCCACCCGCCCGCTCAGGAGGCCGGCGACGGCCGGGAAGCCGGGGTGGACCGGGTGGTTGACCGCCTGGCTGATGAAGTAGGCGAAGGGCGTTCCGGTCCGGATCCAGAGGTAGACGGTGAAGCCGGCCGCCGCGAGCACGGGCGCGCCGGCGGCGAGCCGCGAACGGCCGGCGGGAAGCAGCGCGAGGAGCGGCAGCGCCAGCAGCAGCCCCGTTGGCCGCATGAGGGCCGCCGCGGCGGCGAGAGTGGCCGCCAGGAGCGGGCGGCGGCGCCAGGCGGCCCAGGTCGCGCCGGCGGCCAGGAGCAGGAACGGGCCCTCGGTGTAGACCGCGGAGAGCACGAATGCCTCCGGCCACAGGCAGGCGATCCACGCGGTTCGGCGCGCGGTTTCGGTCCCGAGCAGCTCCTGCGTCAGAGCGGTGAGGACGGCGACCCCCGCCAATCCGAGCGCGAAGGCGAGGACGATCGCGCCCGCTGCGCTGCCGCCGGTCAGATGCAGGAGCGCGGGCAGGAGCGGGAAGTACCCGGCCTCCAACGAGCGTGGATCGGCGGGGTAGCCGGCCGTGGCCAGGCGCAGGTAATGGACGGCGTCCCAGGAGAGCCAGGCCTGAAACGGGGCCGGGTACTGTGGGTCCTCGATCCGGGCGTATCCAAAGCTCGCCACCGCCGCCCAGGCGGCCGCAAAGAGGACGATCCGCGAGACCAGGTAAGCTGGAAGTGCAAGCCGCAGTGCCCCTGCCGCGTTGCTGAGAGTGTGAGCCAGGCGTCGAGGAAACCTCGCCGAGCCCTCTCGCGCCGCCGGCAGCGGGTATCCGAGGAACGGAGATTCCGACTGTGGCCAGGCGTGTTTCAAGTTAGTCGATGAGCCCCAACTGCGATATCACCGCTATCATCTTCCCATGACTGAGCAGCCCAGCCCGACCGCCACGCATGCCATCGTGATCGGTGGCGGCCCGGCCGGCCTGACCGCGGCTTACGAACTCAACAAACACCGCATCCCCCTCACCGTGCTCGAGGCCGACCCCGTTTATGTGGGCGGGATCGCGAAGACGGTCGAGCACCACGGCTACCGCTTCGACATCGGCGGCCACCGCTTCTTTTCGAAGAACGACGAGATCGAACAGGTCTGGACCGAGATCCTCGGCGACGAGATGCTGACCTGCGGCCGCCTCTCCAGGATTTACTACAACGGCAAGTTCTTCGACTACCCGCTCAAGGCCTTCAACGCGCTTCGCAACCTGGGCCTCCTGGAGACCTTCCTCTGCATGGCCAGCTACGCCTGGGCGCGGGTTCACCCCGTCAAGAACCCGCGCACCCTCGAGGACTGGGTGACCAACCAGTTCGGAAAGCGCCTCTTCCGGATCTTCTTCAAGACCTACACCGAGAAGGTCTGGGGCATTCCCTGCAGCCAGCTCTCAGCCGACTGGGCGGCCCAGCGTATCAAGGGGCTGAGCCTGCTCGAAGCGGCCAAGCAGGCGCTTCTGCCCAAGCCCAAAAACAAGGACCAGAAGCGGGGCGAGGTGATCAAGACCCTGATTGACGAGTTCCGCTACCCGCGGCTCGGCCCGGGCATGATGTGGGAGCGGGTGACAGCGATCCTGGGCGAATCGGGCCATCCGGTGAAGATGGGTCACCGGGTGGAGCGGATCCGGCACTCCGGCGGGTGTGTCACTTCAGTGGTGGCGCGCGACCAGGCCGGCGAAGAGCACGAGTTCTTCGGATCCGACTTCGTCTCCTCCCTGCCTGTCCGCGAGCTGATCGAGAAGCTCGACCCACCCGCGCCCGAGCATGTTCGCCAGGCCGCTCAGGAGCTCGACTACCGTGACTTCCTGACCGTCGCCCTCATGATCGACCGCGAGAACCTGTTCCCTGACAACTGGATCTACATCCACGACCCGGGGGTCAAGGTCGGCCGGCTCCAGAACTTCAAGAACTGGTCGCGGTACATGGTTCCCGACCAGAGCAAGACCTGCATCGGGCTCGAGTACTTCTGCTTCGAGGGTGACGGCCTCTGGACGTCTTCCGATGCCGAGCTGATCGAGCTCGCCAAGCGGGAGATGGCGGAGCTCGGGATGTGCCGGCCGGAGGAGGTCTTCGACGGCAAGGTCATCCGCCAGAAGAAGGCTTACCCGGTCTACGACGACGACTACCAGGAGCACCTGGGCACGATCCGGGACTGGCTGGTGGAGGCCCTGCCCAACCTTCAGCTATGCGGGCGCAACGGCATGCACAAGTACAACAACCAGGACCACTCGATGATGACCGCGCTCCTGGTCGCGCGCCGGATCGCCGGCACCACCGACCTCGACCCCTGGAACGTGAACGCGGACGCCGAGTATCACGAGGAGGTCCGGCGCGAGGAGCCTGACAGGACGGGCCGCCAGACCCCGCAGCGGCTGGCCAGCTAACAAGCAGGCTGCTGAAAAAGTCGGGAGCGCTTCGGCGCCCATGCGGGCCATCTCCGTTGTCGGCTCGTCCGCTCCTCGCTCACGTAGCGCCGCTACGCTCGCTCCGGTGCTCCCACGCCTCCTAGGATCTGGCCCACCTGGATCACCGAATCGCTGGACGCCTTTTTCATCATCCTGCTTCTTCGGCGCGGCAGCGGCCTTCGCCGTGGTCGATCGCCGCCAATCTGTCGCCGTTACCGCACCTTTCTTGACCGCGACGAGGGAGCGCAATCGTGTGCTGACGGCACCGTTAACCAGCACACGACATGGGCGCGCTCAGTTCGCTAACCCGCAGACACGCATCGGTGGCCGCGCTCGCCGTGATCGTGCTGGTGGCCGTGTCAGCCGGCCAGCTGCTCACCCCCCAGCGAGCGAAGGCGGGTGAGGTGGCGGCGCCGGTTCAGGTCGGAGTCAGCTTCAGCGAGC
>CAZHAC010000153.1:0-5579 GCA_964529765.1 uncultured Actinomycetes bacterium | reverse complement strand
AGCTGGCGAGGCACTGCCGGGGACAGACGGCGGTCGTCTGCGGGCATGGCAACAATGGCGGCGACGGGCTCGCGGCCGCGCGCCATCTTCATGGCTGGGGACGCCTGCACTCGGTCTGCTGCACGGATGCATCTGTATTGAAGGGACCGGCCGCGGCCGAGGCGGAGGCATTGCAGCGGCTCGGAGTGGCGATCGCGGAGGAGGTCCACCCCGAGGGGGCCCAGGTGATCCTCGACGCACTCCTCGGAACCGGGTTGAGCCGCCCTCCAGCCGGCAAGGTGGCAGAGTGGATCGCCGCCATCAACGCCGTCGGCGCCCGCGTGATCGCGGTCGACCTGCCCTCGGGGCTCGACACCGACACCGGTCAGGCCTACGAGCCAGCCGTGCGGGCAACCCTGACCGTCACTCTCGGCCTCCCTAAGGCCGGCCTCCTGACCGGCTCGGGTCCCCAGCTGGCGGGAGAGATCTGGGTGGCCGACATCGGCATTCCCGGCGAGGTCTATGCGGCACTCGGGCTGCAAGTGCCCGATCATCTATTCGCGATGCACGACCGCCTCCAGCTGGACGCAATCCGCCTATGAACCATCCCGTCACCTGGGACCGCGGAATTGCGCTGACCGGACACGAACTCTGGTTCGACCCCCAGGTGGTCAGGACTGCGGCGGTCGTCACGCACGCCCACTCGGATCACGCCCGGCGCCACCGGCACGCGCTCCTGACCAAAGCCACGCTGGCGCTGGCTCCCGGAACCCGAAGGCCGCGCGCGCACGCCGTGCTCGAGTACGGCGAGCCGCACAGGCTCGGCGAGGCGACCGTCACGCTCCACGACGCGGGTCACATGCTGGGATCCGCGCAGGTCGTCTTTGAGCACGCCGGGCTCCGGCTCCTCTATACCGGCGACCTCAAGCTCCGGCGGGGCTGCGGCCTCCCCGACACCGCGATTCCCGAGTGCGACATCCTCATCGTCGAGAGCACCTACGGCCGCCCTCACTTCCGCTTTCCGGACGCTGACAGCATGCTCGAGGTGATCGCCATCTGGTGCCGAAGGCTCCTCGACGCCAACACAACCCCGGTCCTGCTTGCGCATGCGCTGGGCAAGGCGCAGGAGATGATGCTGGCGCTCGAGCGCTACGGCTTCCAGTTCGCCCTCGAGGACCGCTGCGTCGAACCGGCCCGCTCCTATGAGGCGGTTGGGCGGAAGCTCCCCGACTGGCTGCCGCTCGGTGATGAAGAACCGGCCGGGCGCGTGGTCGTGGCGCCGCCGAGCGGCAAGGAGCGGATCCGCCAGCTCCGCCGCTACCGGACCGCTCTGGTCTCCGGCTGGGCCCAGGACCCGTCCTTCGCGCGCGTCTTTGGAGCGGACGTGACCTTCCCCTTCTCCGACCACTGCGACTTCCTGGAACTGCTCGACGTGGTCGAGCGTTCGGGGGCGCGCCAGGTCTACACGGTCCACGGGTTCACCGAAGACCTCGCCCGTCACCTGAGAAAGCGCGGAATCCGTGCGCACGCGCTGGAGGCGACGGAGCAGCTGGCGCTGGCGCTTTAGCGGGGAGCGAAGTCCCAGCCGGAGCGGCTGAGCGCCTGGCGGAGGTCGTGATCGCTGGTGGCCTCGAAACGGAGCGCGCTGAGCAGCTGCTCGCACCAGCCGGCCGGTTCGGCGTCGGGCTCGAGCTCGAGGCCGTCCTTGCGCAGGCGGCCGCGAAAACGGCGGCCGGCGGCTGAGACCTGCAGCGATCGCACCGGCCCCCGGCCAAAGAGGTTGCGCCGCGCCCGCGCCCGAGGCAGGCGGGCAGCCAGGTAGTCGAGCAGGCCGGCTGGGTCCGGCTCGGCGTCGAGCGGCGCCCGGCAGAAAACGCAGGCGCCGTCGTACGGGAGCGCGGGGGCCGAGCAGACCGCACAGGTCATGGGCCCGCCGTGCCAGCCAGGTCGACCAGCGCCAGGAAAAGCCGGAAGGCCTCGAGGTAGTCGGCGCCACCGCAGCGAACGGTCCTTGGGCCAGAGCGCTGGACGCCGGGAACTCGCATGCAGGCGTCGGCAAGCGCTACCGACCGGAAATCGACCTCGAAGTCAGGCGACCCGTCCAGACGCATCGGCTGGATGTTCGGCAGTCGCTCGAGCGCGCGCCGGGCGCCGGTCCGAATGCGATCGCGGACGACGGACGGGTGAAGAGAGCGTGCCGCCTCGCGGCTGACCGCCTCCTTCACCACCACCCCCTCCACCTCCAGGCAGAACTCATGCATCTGGGAAACCGCGGTCGAGTCACCCGTGAAGAGGACGACCGGGCATCCGAAGGCGCCACAGGCGTAGCCGTTCAGCGAGCCCTCGCTTTGCGGCCGGCCGACCAGCCGCACTTCCATCACCTGCGCCGGATCGGCGTAGGTGTGATCGAGCACGGCGTCCTGAGTACCCGCCGACGCGTGGTAGCCGATGAAAAAAGCGGCGTCGAAGTTGGGACCTATGCCCTCCGCCATCGACAGGGGCCGGGGGTAGCCGCTGATCACCTCGGCCGCGGGATTCAGCTCCTCGAGCAGCAGGTTGTTGCCGAGCCAGTGGCCGTCGTTGATGACGATCTCCTGGGCCCCACCTTCGAGCGCGCCCTCGATGGCGGCGTTGACCTCCCCTGTCATGAGCCGGCAGGAACGCTCCCAGCCGGGCTGGAAGGGCTCCGTTTCGGCGCCCCGGTTCACGCCCGCGATCCCCTCCATGTCCGCCGAGATGAAGACGCGCATCCGCGCACTTTAGCCTTCGAACTGGTGCTTACCTTCGCCGAAACCGCCGCCGCCATCGGGTCCACCTCCTCGACCCTCGAGAAATCGCGAATCCTCGCCGAATACCTGCGCGGCCTCGATGACGCCGACCTGCGGCGTGCTGCGGTCTGGTTCTCGGGCCAGCCCTATGGACGAGCCGAGCGGAAGAAGATCAACCTTGGCTGGTCAACCATCAGCAAGGCTGTCAACGCGCTCTCCCCTCGCACCTACGAGGAGCTGACGCGGCTCTTCCTCAAGCACTCTGATCTGGGCGATTGGGCGGGCGAGGCCCTCGCGGGTGCGACCCAGCCGGAACCGCTCACGATTCGCGACGTCGAGGCTCAGGTGGACGAACTGCGCAACCTGCGCACCGCCGAGGCCAAGCAAGAAGCCCTGACCACACTCTTGCGGCGGCTCGATCCGCTCGCCGCTCGCTTCCTCGTCAAGGTGTTGTCCGGCGAGCTCCGGATCGGGCTCCAGGAAGGCATCGTCGAGGCGGCCATCGCCCGCGCCTTCGCGGCGCCGCCGGACGTCGTGCGGCGTGTCCACATGCTGACCGGCGACATCGGCGAGACCGCCGTCCGCGTTCGCCGCGGCGAGGTCGCCGACACCCGGATCGAGCTCTTCCAGCCACTTCGCTTCATGCTCGCGAGCCCGGTCGAGACGCCCGACGAAGCCATGCAGCGGATGGCCAGCGAGACGGTCTGGACCGAGGAGAAGTACGACGGGGTGCGCTGCCAGCTGCATCTGTCGGACGGCCGCTGCCAGCTGTTCAGCCGCGACCTCAAGGAGACCACCGAGTCCTTCCCGGAGATCTGCGAGGCCGCCGAACGGCTCGGACGCGAGCTGATCCTCGACGGCGAGGTTCTGGCCCACCGGGGCGACCGCGTGCTGCCCTTCTTCGACCTTCAGCGGCGGCTCGGCCGGAAGGTGGTCAGCGAACGACTGCGGCGAGAGGTGCCGCTCGTCTTCGTCGCCTTCGACCTCCTCTATCTTGACGGTGAGGTCCAGCTCGACCTGCCTCTACGCGAGCGCCGGGCGCGCCTCGAAGGGCTCGCCCTGGAACCGCCCTTCCTTCTCGCTCGCGTCGAGTCGGCGGGCAGCGCCGGCGACCTGGAGCGGATCTTCGCCGAGACCCGGGAGCGGGGTAATGAGGGGCTGATGCTCAAGAACCCGGAGACGCCGTACCAGCCTGGCCGCCGCGGTATGGCCTGGCTCAAGCTCAAGCGCCCGCTGGCCACGCTCGACTGCGTGGTCACGGCCGTCGAGTGGGGCCATGGCAAGCGGCGGGGTGTGCTTTCCGACTACACGTTCGCGGTCCGCGACGAGGAGGCCGGGCGCCTGGTCAACGTCGGCAAGGCGTACTCCGGTCTGACCGACGCCGAGATCGCAGAGATGACGGAGTACTTCCTCGAACACACCGTCGCCGACCACGGCCGCGTCCGCCTGGTGGAGCCGAACGTCGTCGTCGAGATCGCGTTCGACTCCATCCAGCGCTCGAACCGGCACCGCAGCGGCTTCGCGCTCCGCTTCCCTCGCATCGTCCACCTGCGGCACGACAAGCCGCCCTCGGAAGCCGATACCCTCGACCGGGTGCGCGAGCTCTACGACCGCTACTTCGGCCAGCTGACTCCACTGAGCGAGGTGGCCGAAACCCCGTGAAGGTGACCTTCATGGGCACCGCGGGGGCGCGCTTCATGGTGGCCAAGCAGCTCGCCGCCTCCGGTGGTCTCTTCCTGGAGGAGGGTTCGACGCGCCTCGCCTGCGACCCAGGGCCCGGCTCCGTCGTCCAGTACGCGAAGCGCAAGATCGATCTCAGCCGTCTCGACGGCATCCTGGTCAGCCACCGCCACCTCGACCACGCGGGCGACGTCAACGTGATGGTCGAGGCGATGACGGAGGGCGGGTTCCGGCCGCGGGGCACTCTGCTTAGCCCCTCTGACGCGCTCGATGAAGACCCGGTCGTGTTCCGCTACCTGCGTGGGTGGCCCAAGGCGCTGGTCCGGCTGGAGCCGGAGACGACCTATCGCGTGGGCGATATCGAGTTCACCACCACGCCGCGCCACGTTCACGGCGTCGAGACCTACGGCTTCCGCTTCGGCGACCGCTTGGGCTGGGTCACCGACTCCGCCTACTACCCGGGCATCTCTGAACAGCACCGGGCGAAGGTGATGATCCTGCACACCGTTCTGCTCGAACACCGGCCGGAGCTGCCCCACCTGGGCGTCGATGATGCGGCCCGGATCATCACCGAGGCCCAGCCGGAGCTGGCGATCATCACCCACTACGGAATGACGGTTTGGCGAGCCCACCCCTGGGAGGTGGCTCAGAAGCTGGCCGAAGCGACCGGGGTCCCGGTCAAGGCCGCGCGGGACGGGATGACGATCGAGGTCTGACCGAGGCCTCACTGTAGAGTCTGGGTCGTCCTCGTCAGCTGTTTGGTGTGCCGGGAAGTCTGGTCGGCGGGAAACAATCACGTGCTGCGCCGCGCCCTGGACTCAGCCTCACCCTGGCTGCCGCCTTACGAGGTGGTGCTGGCCGCGATGGGCATCGTCCTCGCGCTGATGCCTGGCCTGCCACGCGTTCACGTCAGCGGGAGCGTGATCCTCCAGGTGTTCGTCCCGGCCCTGGTCTTCGAAGGGGCCCTCAACTTGAACCTGGCCGCGCTGCGACGCGTTCTGGCGCCGGTCACCGTCCTGGCGACGGTCGGGGTCGGCGTGACGATCGTCCTGATCGCCGGAACGGCGCATCTCGTCCTTGGCCTGAGCTGGGCGGCGGCGCTCCTCCTGGGCGCCATCCTCAGCCCGACCGATCCGATCGCGGTCGTCGCCG
>CAZHAC010000152.1:0-5632 GCA_964529765.1 uncultured Actinomycetes bacterium | reverse complement strand
TGGCGGCCGCCCTCCTCCTTGGTCAGGACGTACACGTTGGCCTTGAAGTTGGTGTGCGGCTTGATCGAGCCGGTCTTGCACAGGACCTGGCCGCGCTCCACCTCCTCGCGCTTGATACCGCGCAGGAGCACGCCGACGTTGTCGCCCGCCTGGCTGATGTCCATCTGCTTGTGGAACATCTCGAGACCGGTGGCGACCGTCTTCTTGGGATCCTTGATGCCGACGATCTCGACTTCCTCGTTGAGCTTGATCTGGCCGCGCTCGACCCGGCCAGTGACGACGGTGCCACGACCTTCGATCGTGAACACGTCCTCGATCGGCATCAGGAACGGCTTCTCAGTGTCGCGCACCGGCTCCGGGATGTAGGTGTCGGCGGCATCCAGCAGCCGGTTGATCCCCTCCACCGCCTCGGGGTCGCCCTCCAGCGCTTTGAGCGCGGAGACGCGAACGATGGGCACGTCGTCGCCGGGGAACTCGTATTTGGTGAGCAGCTCCCGGAGGTCGAGCTCGACGAGCTCGATGAACTCCTCGTCGTCGACCATGTCGATCTTGTTGAGCGCGACCACCAGGTAGGGCACGTTGACCTGGCGAGCCAAAAGTACGTGCTCGCGGGTCTGCGGCATGGCGCCGTCGTTGGCGGCCACGACCAGGATGGCGCCGTCCATCTGGGCGGCGCCCGTGATCATGTTCTTGATGTAGTCGTGGTGGCCCGGGCAGTCGACGTGCGCGTAGTGGCGCTTGTCCGTCTCGTACTCGACGTGGGCGATCGAGATGGTGATACCGCGCGCCTTCTCCTCCGGCGCCTTGTCGATCTTGTCGAACGCCTGGAACTCCGCCAGACCCTTAGCCGCCTGGACCTTGGTGATGGCGGCCGTCAGCGTCGTCTTGCCATGGTCGATGTGACCGATGGTCCCGATGTTGACGTGAGGCTTGGTCCTCTCGAACTTCTTCTTTCCCACTGGATCCTCCTACCGGTTTCCTTTGCGCCCTAGGCGCCCTTCTTGCTGCCGACTGCCTCGGCGAGGTTCGCGGGAAGCTCCGCGTAGTGGCTGAATTCCATTGAATAGGTGGCCCGGCCCGAGGTCATCGAGCGCAGGTCGGTGGCGTAGCCGAACATCTCGGCCAGGGGCACGTTGGCCGTCACCGACTGCGAGTTGCCCTTGCCCTCCATACCCAGGATGTGACCGCGGCGGGAGGAAAGGTCTCCCATCACGTCGCCGAGGTGCTCCTCCGGCATGGTGGCGACCACTTTCATGACCGGCTCGAGCAGATGCGGATCCGCCTTCTTGAGGCCGTCCTTGACACCCATCGAGCCCGCGATGTGGAACGCCATCTCGGACGAGTCGACCGGGTGGTACGAGCCGTCGACGAGCTGGACGCGGACGTCGAGCACCGGGTAGCCGGCGACAACGCCCGTGGTCAGCGCCTCCTCGATGCCCTTTTGCACCGCCGGGATGAACTCGCGCGGGATGCGGCCCTGCGTGATCTTGTCCTCGAACACGTAGCCGCTGCCCGGCTCGCCCGGTTGGACCTCGAGCTCGACGTGGCCGAACTGGCCCTTACCACCGGTCTGGCGGACGAAGCGGCCGGTGCCATGAGCGGGCCGCCGGATGGCCTCCTTGTAGGCGACCTGCGGCTTGCCCACGTTGGCATCGACCCTGAACTCGCGCGTCAGCCGGTCGACGATGATCTCCAGGTGGAGTTCACCCATACCGGCGATGATGTTCTGGCCGGTCTCCTCGTCGGTGTAGACGCGGAAGGTCGGGTCCTCCTCTGACAGCCGCTGGAGGGCGACGCCCAGCTTGTCCTGGTCGACTTTGGTCTTGGGCTCGATGGCGACGTGGATCACGGGCTCGGGGAACGCGATCGACTCGAGCAGGATCGGGTGGCTCTCGTCGGCCAGCGTGTCGCCGGTGCCGGTGCCCTTGAGGCCCACGGCAGCCGCGATGTCGCCGGTCGCCACCTCGTCTACCTCTTCCCGGCGCATGGCGTGCAGGCGCAGGATGCGGCCGATCCGCTCCCTGCGACCGTTGGTCACGTTGAGAACCTGCGAGCCCGCCCGCAGCCGGCCCGAGTAGACGCGGAAGAACGTCAGCTTGCCGACCCCCTGGGGATCGATCTGGACCTTGAAAGCGAGCGCGCTGAAAGGCTGGTCATCCGACGGCTCGCGAACGGCGAGCGCGCCGTCGCCGGGGATCGTCCCCTCCACCGCCGGCACGTCGGCCGGCGAAGGCAGGAAGTCGACGACCGCGTCCAGGAGCGGCTGCACGCCCTTGTTGCGGAGCGCGGAACCGTTGAGGACGGGCACGATGAAGCCGCCGACCGTCCCCTTGCGAATCGCCGCAACCAGCTGGTCGTGCTCGATCTCCTCGCCCTCGAGGTAGGTGTGCATCAGGTGGTCGTCGAAGTCGGCCGCCGCCTCGATCAGTTCCGTGCGGTACTGCTCGACCCGCTCGACCATATCGGCCGGGACCTCGCCCGACTCGATGTTCTTGCCCAGGTCGTCGGTGTAGACGATCGACCGCTTGTTGATGAGGTCGATCACACCCCGGTATCCGTCCTCGCTGCCGATGGGCAGCTGGATGGGCACGGCCTTGGCGCCGAGCCGGGCCCGGATGGAATCGACGGCCGCGTAGAAGTCGGCCCCCATCCGGTCCATCTTGTTGATGAATGCGATGCGGGGCACGCCGTAGCGATCGGCCTGGCGCCAGACGGTCTCCGACTGCGGCTCCACGCCGGCCACCGCATCGAACACGGCCACTGCACCGTCGAGGACGCGCAGGCTGCGCTCCACCTCGACCGTGAAGTCCACGTGTCCGGGTGTGTCTATGATGTTGATCGAGCAGTCGCGCCACGTCGTCGTCGTCGCGGCGGACGTGATCGTGATCCCGCGCTCCTTCTCCTGCGCCATCCAGTCCATGGTCGCGGCGCCTTCGTGCACCTCGCCCATCTTGTGGAGCCGGCCCGAGTAGAACAGGATCCGCTCAGTCGTCGTCGTCTTGCCGGCGTCGATGTGCGCCATGATCCCGATGTTCCGGACTTTCTCCAGACGCGTCGCCTTTGCCGGCGCGTTAACAGCCACAGCCAGTTCCCTAACTCCTCTTCGCTCGCCCTTAGTAGCGGAAGTGGCTGAAAGCCTTGTTCGACTCAGCCATCCGGTGCGTCTCTTCCTTGCGCCGCACGGCACCGCCGGTGCCGTTGGCAGCGTCAAGCAGCTCGCCCGCGAGCTTCTCACTCATACTTTTCCCGTTCCGCTGGCGCGCGAAACGGACCAGCCAGCGACGGGCGAGCGCCGACCGGCGCTCTGGGCGGATCTCGATCGGGACCTGGTAGGTGGCACCGCCGACGCGGCGGGGCTTGACCTCGAGGAGCGGGGTCGCGTTGCGCATCGCCTGGTCGAAGATCTCCAGCGGCTCGCGCCGGCCATTGCGGCCGGCACGACGAAGCGCGTCGTAGATGATGCGCTCGGCGACCGAACGCTTGCCGTCCTTCATCACGATGTTGATGAACTTGGCCACGCCCTCGGACCCGTAGACGGGGTCCGGGACGATGACGCGCTTGGGTGGCTTGTTGCGGCGGGGCATCTCTTCCTGGTTCCTTAGCGGCCCGCCGCTGCCTTCTCGCGCTTGGCGCCGTACTTGGAACGGCCCTGCTTGCGGTTCTTCGTCCCGGCGGTGTCGAGGGTGCCGCGGATGATGTGGTAGCGGACGCCCGGAAGGTCCTTCACACGGCCGCCGCGGATGAGGACGACCGAGTGCTCCTGGAGGTTGTGGCCGATGCCCGGGATGTAGGCGGTGACCTCGATGCCCGTGGTCAGGCGCACGCGCGCGACCTTACGGAGAGCCGAGTTCGGCTTCTTCGGCGTGGTCGTGTAGACGCGAACGCACACCCCGCGCCTCTGGGGCGAACCCTTGAGGGCAGGTGACTTCGACTTCTTGACCGAGGGTTCCCGGCCAGTCCGAATCAGCTGCTGAATAGTGGGCAAACTGGTCTCCGCGATTGAGGATTGACGACTACTTGTTGGACCCGCGCGAGGACACCCGCGCGGACGACAAGCGGACAGTATAGCGCGGGTTCCCGGAAGCTGTCCGCCTTACACGCTTCCGCGTGACGCTGCGGCTTCCGTCGAAGGGTGCATCCGCCCGCCGATGCACGCTTTCGCGGCTTAGGCAAGGGTACATACGCCCACCGACGCACGTTTCCGCCTCCTCAGCGGGCGCGGGTTATTCGTAGCCGGGCGGAGGAGTGAAGGTGCAGCCGAGGTCCCGCTCGAGGAGGGATGCGAACCGCAGGGTGGTCGCGTCCTCGAAGCGGCCGCCGATGGCCTGGACGCCAATCGGCAGTCCGTCTCTCGTCCGGCCCACCGGGATCGCTGTCGCCGGCAGCCCGCTCAGCGCGGCCAGCCCGGGATAGACCTCGAGCCGCTTGTAGGGAACCTCCTCCCCATTCACATGCAGGCGCCGGCGCAGGAACGGGCCGTGGTCGTGGGGGAACGCGGGGACGATGGTGGCCGGGGTGAGCAGGACGTCGTAGTCGCTGAAGAAGCGCGCCCAAACCTCGCGCCAGCGCTCCCGCTCGGCGAGCATTCCCGCGTACTCGGGCTCCCCGGCGCGGACCCCGCGCAGCATCGCCGGGGCCAGCGGCTCGGGCGCCTTCGCGACCGCGGCCGCGACCCGGGCACGCACGGCAGGGTCGGGGTCGAACGTGCCGTAAGCGAGGAGGGCCGCGTAGAGCTCCTCGTGAGCCCAGGCGTCGAAGCCCGGGGGACCGGCAACGGCCGCGTTGGGCAGACGCGCGGCGAGCGCTTCGAGGGCCGCCGCGACCTCGGCATCGACGGGCAGCCACTCGATCCAGGGCAGCACCGCAACCCGCAGGGCGCCCAGTTCGGTCGCGCGTGGCGGTGGAAACGGGCCGGCGACGACGCCCATCGCGAGCTCGAGATCGGCTGCCGAGCGGGCCAGCGGTCCCTGCACGCTCATCACACTCGCGGCCGGGAACTGGCCGTCATTGGGCACCAGGCCCTCGCTCGGCCGGTGACCGAAGACGCCGCAGAAGGCGGCGGGCAGGCGAATCGAGCCGCCGACGTCACTTCCGAACTCGAGCGGACTCAGACCGGCGGCGACGGCAGCGGCGCCCCCACCGGTCGAGCCCCCCGGCGTCCGCTCGAGCGACCAGGGGTTGTTGGTCTGCCCGAAGAGGCCGTTGTACGTCTGCCAGTCGAGCGCGTGGAACGGAACGTTGGTCTTTCCGAGCAGGACTCCGCCGGCGCCGAACAGGCGCGCCGCAAGGGTCGAATCACGCTCGGGCACGGACGCTGTGCGCTCGGAATCGCCGGCGGTCGTCGGCAGGCCCGCGACGTCGATCGAGTCTTTGATCGTCAGGGGCAGGCCGGCAAGCCGGCCGGCGAGGCGCTCGCCTGCGCGCACGCGCGCGCGCTCGCCGTTCGGGGTGACGATGGCGTTGAGCGCTGGGTTCAAGCGGGCGATACGGCCGAGATGAAGCTCGAGCAGCTCGGGAGCTGAGATGGCGCTCGCCTCCAGCGCCGCCAGCATCTCGGTTGCGCTCGAGAAGGCGTCGAGGACGGGCACCGCCACGGAGCCGATCCTAAAGCGTGCCTACGAAGAATCCATCC
>CAZHAC010000151.1:4189-5644 GCA_964529765.1 uncultured Actinomycetes bacterium | reverse complement strand
CGCAACGCCGAGATGGTGGCGATGTTCCAGGAGGAGTTCCACAACTTCCGAAAGGCGCATGGGCAGGCCTGACCTCGTCGAGGCGCTGAAAGACGTCGAAGACCCGGAAATGCCGGTCAACATCGTCGACCTGGGGCTGGTCTACGGGGTCCGGATGGGGCCAGGCGGAACCGCCGAAGTCGACCTGACATTTACGGCCATGGGCTGTCCCGCGACCGAGTTCATCCTCGAAGACATCCGCGAGCGGCTGCTGCGGGAGCCCGGGGTCGAGGACGTGCACGTGAATGTCGTCTGGTCGCCGCCTTGGAGTTCAGCACGGATGACGCAGGCAGGGCGCGAGGCGCTCGAGATGTGGGGGATCGCCACGTGAAGGAGTACACACGCGTGCACGCGGCGGTTCGCGAGTACGACGTCTTCGCGCGCAAGCTCCGCTCGGAACCGATCCGGCTGATCGGCTCGGTGGTGGCGCCCGACGACGACCTGGCGGCGGCCTATGCGCGGGCCACGTACGACGAGGAGCGCTGGATCGAGATGACGATCGTGCCTCGCGAAGCCATGATCGAGCTCTGGTCGCCAGGCGAGGAGAGGACGGAGTGAGCCTGGCCTCCCTGGTGCTCTCGCTGGCCGACAACAAGCAACTGCTCGGCCTCCGCTATGCGGAGTGGGCGACGCGAGCCCCCTCGCTGGAGGCAGACATCGCGGCCGCCGCCATGGGTCTCGACGACATCGGCCACTCCCGTGTGCTCTATGGCTGCCTGGAACCGCTGGGCGAGGACCCCCGGCCATCCCTCGCGCGCGACACTGACCCCGCCTCCTACCTGGTGGTCGCTTATCTCGACCAGCCCTGGCAGTCGTGGTCCGAGTTCGTGGCCGCCAACGCCATCCTCGACACCGCCTTCACGGCGGTCATCCAGGCCATGGTCGAGGGCGGCGTCGAGGTGCTTCAGCAGCGCCTGCGCAAGATGCTGCAGGAGGAGCGCTATCACTTTCTCCACGGCCGCTCCTGGCTACGCTCGGGCGTCGACGAAGCGCCCCTGGCCGAGGCCTGGCGACAGGCGATCGAGTGGTTCGGGCCCCCGGACGGAGAACTCGCGGCCCTGCACGCTTCCGGCGCGCTCTCGATGGGCCCGGCCGAGCTGATCGCCCGCGTCGCCGAGCGGCTCGGCAGTCCAGCTCCGCACGTCGAGGTCGAGTGGGGAGCCTGGGACTCGACCCGGCGCCGGGTGCGGCCGGGCGCGCTCGACCAGCGCACTTTCGACATGCTCCGCGGGCTCGAGGAGAAGCGGTTCCTACCCGCGGGTGCCGGCCGTGCCCCGGCCTGACGCGCGGGTTTCGCACGCCGCCGACTCGGCTGCCGAGGCGCGGACCGCGCCCGAGTGTCCGTTCTGCCACTCGCGGGAGGCCGAGCTGCTGTCGCTGTTCGGCACCCACGCGATGCTGCTCCAGTACCGCTGC
>CAZHAC010000151.1:1618-4089 GCA_964529765.1 uncultured Actinomycetes bacterium | reverse complement strand
GGCCGAGCTGCTGTCGCTGTTCGGCACCCACGCGATGCTGCTCCAGTACCGCTGCACCGGGTGCGGCTCGATCTACGAAGCCAGCAAATACGTGGACGATAAAGAAGCCTCCTCCCCACTTGATGGCCCACTTGATGGGGAGGTGTCGCCGCGCAGCGGCGACGGAGGGGACATCGGCGCATCCGAGGAGTAGGGGGTCCGAGGGCAGGCCTCTTTTCCCTATTTAATCGGGCCCTGCCGGCCACAGGATCCCGTTACCCTCGACCCTCACCGAACCGTTCTGCAAGCGGCTCAGGGGCACCCGGAAGTAGACCTGCGCGTCATCGCTGGTCCGGAAGATGGCAGAGGCCCCGTTGCGGTCCCACCAGGCGCTGACGAACACGGCGTGCACGCGTTCGCTCCGGCGGCTACCGGCTGGGGTGTGGGGCTGGATGTTGAAGTAAGCGTGCTCGTGGACCTCGCCCTCGAGCCAGTAGTCCTTGCCGACGGCCAGGTTCGGCGTCTCCTCCCGGATCGTCCGGTGGACGGCGGCGAGCACGCGCGGATCGGCCGGCTGGTGAACGCGCTGCAGAAGGGCGTGCGGCTTACCGGTGAAGTAGTCGTGGAGGTGCTGCGGCCGCACGCGACCCATGCCAAGCGCGCACCTTACTCCTGGCCCGGGCCTCGCCACCCCGGCGTCAAGCTTGGCGCAGTTAAGCCGCGGCTACAGCCAGGCCGCTGCCGGACCGCTTGGCGCAGTACATGGCGAGGTCGGCGCGCTCCAGCAGCTCCTCCACTGTCAGCCCGTGGTCCGGCGTCAGCGCGATCCCAACCGATCCTGCGACCCGGACACGGCGACCGGCCACCGTGAACGGCTGGGCGAGCTCGGTGAGCACCTTGCGGGCGGCGACATCGGCGCCCTGGGCGTCCGTATTCGGGAGCAGGATCGCGAACTCATCACCCCCCAGGCGCGCCACCACGTCGGAGGTCCGCATGGCGACGAACAGCCGCCGGGCAACCTGCCTCAAGAGGTCGTCGCCGGCGGCGTGGCCGAGCGTGTCGTTGACCGGCTTGAAGCCGTCAAGATCGAGCATGAACACAGCTGAGCGGTGAATCCGGCGGTCCGTCAGCGTCACCTGGAGCGCCTCCAGGAAGCTCGTCCGGTTGGCGAGGCCGGTCAGGGAGTCTTTGGTGGCCCGCTCGTGCAGGTTGTGCTCACGATCCTTGCGTTCCGTGATGTCCTCGACCATCGCCACGTAGAAGAGCGGGCGCCCATCCTGCATCCGTGCCAGGGCGACCGTCATCAATCCCCAGAAGACCGACCCATCCCGGCGCAGGTATCGCCGCTCGATGACGAAGCGGTCCACCCGGTGATCCTGAAGCTCCTGGAGGCGGGCGCGGTCGTCCGGATGCGAGAGGTCGCCGATCGACAGGCGAGCCATCTCGACCGCGCTGTAACCGAGCATCTGCTGCAGCGTCGGATTGGTGTCCAGGATGCGTCCTTTGATCGACAGCCGGCAGACGCCGATCGGGGCGTGGTCGAACACGGTCCGAAAGCGGGCCTCGCTCTCCGCCGCCAGCTTCGCCATGGCCAGGCGCTCGGCCGACGCGTAGCGCCAATCCAGCAGAGCATGGGCGAGCGCTCCGATCTCATCTCGTCGCGAGGTGTGCTCGACCTCGGCGTCGCCTTCTCGCGCGAGCGCCGCCGCGGCCACGGCCAGCTGCCAGATCGGACGCACAACCTGGAACAGCAGCAGGTGGATCAGCAGGAGGAGGGTGACGACCGCGCAGCTCGCCGTCAGCGCCATGCCGACGGCGTCCGCGTGACGGCGCTGGGACGCCTGTGCCTCAGCGCCGTCGGCCGCCCCCTGCACCGAAGCCGCCAGCGCCGTCTGGCGGGAACTGAAGTTCGCGAAAAGCTGGCGACCGTGTTCGAGCACGCCTGGCGCCAGGCCGGGACCCCCGCCGGCGACGGTCTGGCGCTGATCTTCCGCCCAGCGCATCCATTCGGCGGCCGCTGCCTCGGCCGCCGCGACCTCGGCCTGGTACTCGGACCCGAGATCATTCCGCAGCTGCTCTTCTGCGCTCAGGACCTGCGCCCGCCCCGGCTCGTAGAGACCGAGATAGGCGGCGTCGCCGGTCGCTGCGTAGCCCCGGAGAGCCGAGTCCTGACTCGACATCGCGGTCAGCAGCCGTGACGTGTCGTCGGCGGCGGCCCGCAGCGGTATTGCCGGGTCAGAGCTGACGGACGCCGCCTGGTCGGTCGCGAACCACGCCAGGAACCCGATCGAGAATAGGCCGGCCGCAAAAAGCAGGGCAGCTCGGGACTGCAGCGACAGCGTGGGGAGGCTGACCTTGCCTCCAAGCCACTCAACCCGTCGAGCCTCGATCCCTCCCAGGACTGTCGCCATCGGCCTCTTCTCCGTCCTCGCTGCCACGGCGGCGGATGAACGCCAGCGGGATGCCGCCGAGTACGACCAGGAGAATCGCCA
>CAZHAC010000151.1:0-1518 GCA_964529765.1 uncultured Actinomycetes bacterium | reverse complement strand
GCGGCGTCTTGGTGGCGTCACCCGGATAGCAGGCGGCGAAGTAACCCAGCTCAGTGGTGTAGGCGGAGATGTAGAACGGGGCGGCCGCACCGTTGTTTCCGATCTTGGTCCAGGAACCGCCGCTTTCCGGAGCTCGATAGATGTCTGAGGGGGCGGGGACCGCATCCGAGAAGCGGAGTGTGATGAGCGCGTCTTTGACCACTCGCGAACTCGAGGTGATCTGGTAGACGTTGGTGACGCAGTTGAGGCCAGACGTGTCTGGGTAGCTGCTGACCGGCTTGATCGTCACGGTCACCGGCGAGCGGTCGGCGGGCGCCTCGAAAGCACCCGCGATCGCGCTCAATACCGCTTGCGGCTGGGTGTCGTTCGTAAACACGGAGCCGGGGTCGACCTGGCCATTGGGGGCCACCCTCAGTTGAGCAGAACCGGCCTGCGGCTGGCCGCCGTTCTGAACCCCAGGAGGTGGCTTGAGCCAGTGGTATGACTGGGGCGGCGCAAAGCCATCGAAGAAGCCGGGCGCAACCGACCAGGCGGCGACCACGTAGGCTGCGGCCGCAAGGGCGGCGAGGGCGAGCAGGCGCTTGCCCTTACTCCCTCGCCCCCCGTTCGTGCCCTCGGAGGTGGCCACCGCGCCCGCGATCGCGCGCCTCATAGAGCCAGGTCAGCGAGCGCATGGGCGGCCATCGGCGCCGCCAGGTCGCGCATGGCCAGCCGCCACAAGCCGAGTACCAGGCCCGCGCAGAAGACGGCGGGCAGGAAGCCGGGCGGGTGGGCGAGGGCGTGGGCGGCCGTCCAGGCCGCGCTGCTGCCGAGGACCGCCAGCCAGGGGCCCGCGGCCTGCTCGAGCGCCGCGAACAGCGCTCCGCGAAAGGCAAGCTCTTCGCCCGCGGAGATCAGCACCGCCGCCACGGC
This sequence comes from uncultured Actinomycetes bacterium, assembly GCA_964529765.1. Lineage (GTDB taxonomy): Bacteria > Chloroflexota > Dormibacteria > Dormibacterales > Dormibacteraceae > CAZHAC01. Next base: position 606 of record CAZHAC010000151.1, on the reverse strand, counting down.
GAACCAGCCGGTGAGCGGTTCCTGGCCCGTCCAGCGCACCGCCGCCGGCAGCAGCAGCACCGCCGTCAGCGCCGCGGCGCCGATCACGCGGAGGCCAACCCGGCCGGGCGCGAGGCCGAGCTGGTCCCGTGGCGTGCCGGTGGCGAGCAGGCAGAGCGCGGCCCCGCCGCAGAGGGCGGCGGGAATAGCCGCCTGGCGCATGCCGAGGACGCGGACGAACTCGATGCCGAGGGCGGCGGCGCCGAGCGCCAGGGGCCGCATGGCTGGGTTGAGCGAAGCGATCACGGCGAGCACGATCGAGGCTAGCAGGCTGGGAGCTGTAGCCAGCCGGCGCCTCGTTGTAGGCTCCCGTCAATGTTCGGACCTCGACTGGCCGGGAAGACCTGCCTCCTCCGTCCGATTCGCGAGGACGAGGCGGAAGTCATGATCCGGTGGTTCGAGGATCCGGAGGTGACCAGGACCATCATCCGGCGCTTCGTCCCCAGCCTGAACGAGGAGCGGGCATGGCTCGAGCGGGCGGCCGACGACCGCCAGACGATCTTGTGGGGCATCGAAGCCGAGGGCCGGTTGGTCGGATCCAATGCCGTCCACGCCATCGACTGGGCC
>CAZHAC010000150.1:0-5672 GCA_964529765.1 uncultured Actinomycetes bacterium | reverse complement strand
GTGAGCGGCACGCCGGCCACCGGCCAACTCGAGCTCGTCCCGGTTGCGCCTGTCAACCCAGACCTCTTCCGGCTGGTTCTGCACCCCGACGACTACGAGAGACTGGTTGCGGTCGGACGGGAAGCGCGGCGGCAGCTCTCCCGAAGGGTCGTCTGGAACGTCAACTCAACCGCCAAGGGCGGCGGCGTGGCGGAGCTGCTGGAGTCGCTGGTCGCCTACTCGCGCGGAGCCGGAATCGATGCCCGCTGGGCGGTCATCAAAGGCGGACCCGACTTCTTCCGGATCACCAAACGAATCCACAACCAGATCCAGGGCTTCGCGGGCGACGGCGGCGAGCTCGGAGAGCCCGAGCATGAGACGTACCAGCAGACGCTGGCGCTGGCGGCGCGCGAGCTCTCGACGCTGGTAGGGCCGCGGGACGTCGTCATACTCCACGACCCCCAGACCGCCGGCCTGGTGGGGCCGCTCAGCCGCATGGCGGCTAAGGTCGTCTGGCGATGTCACGTCGGGATCGATTCGCCCAACGAACTGGCGCAGAACGCCTGGCGCTTCCTGGCTCCTTATCTCATGGATGCCGACGCTTACGTCTTCTCGCGGCGCTCTTTTGCCTGGGCAGGACTTGACCAGGCCAGGATCTCGGTCATCGCGCCCTCCATCGATCCCTTCACGCCCAAGAACAATCTCCTCTCACCCGCCAGCGTCGGCGCAATCCTCAGCCGGGCCGGCCTGGTGCCCGATCCTTCGACCGCAGAGCCCGTGTTCGTCGGTCACGACGGCAGCGAGCAACGAGTCGTACGTCGAGCGATCGTCGTCGAGACGGCGCCTCCGCCGGCAGACGCCAGGCTGGTCGTCCAGGTCTCGCGTTGGGACCGCCTCAAGGATCCGATTGGCGTACTGATGGGCTTCGGCGAGTACGTGGCCGGCGAGCCTGGCGTCCACCTGGTGCTGGCAGGCCCCGAGGTCACCGCCGTCGCCGACGACCCGGAGGGCGCTGAGGTCCTCGAAGAGACCACGGCCGCCTGGCGGACGCTGCCCAGCCGGGCGCGTGAGCGAGCGCACCTGGCCAGGCTGCCAATGCAGGACCAGGCCGAAAACGCCGCCATCGTCAACGCGCTCCAAAGACGGGCCGAAATAGTCGTTCAGAAGAGCCTGGCCGAAGGCTTCGGCCTGACAGTCGCCGAGGCGATGTGGAAAGCCCGGCCGGTCGTAGCCAGTGCCATCGGCGGAATCGTCGACCAGGTCGAGGATGGAAGGACGGGCCTCCTCCTGCCCGATCCCGCGGACCTCGCGGGCTATGGAAAGGCGCTCCGCGGCCTGCTGGCAGATCCGGATCTCGGCCGGCACATGGGCATCGCGGGACAGGACCGGGTGCGCGAAAACTTTCTCAACGAACGCCAGTTGCGGCAGTATCAAGAGCTCTTCGCCCGCCTCGGCCTCTGAAGTCGCGGCTCACGCGCCTCAACTGTTTACGTGCTGGCTCCCCGATTTCTACTGCCCCTTTACGGGCTCGATTCGTAGATTCGATCTGAGGACGCCATGAAGCTGGATCGTCTCACCGAAAAGGCTCAGGAAGCGCTCCAGGCAGCTGCGCAGGAAGCGGCCGAGAGCAGGCAGCAAGCCATCGAGCCCGAGCATTTGCTGCTGGCGTTGATCCGCCAGGAAGGTGGCATAACCCGTCCCCTGCTGGAGGCGGCCGGCGTGGACGTGACGGGACTCGAGCCGGCACTGGTGTCGCGGATCGAGCGCTTCCCACGCGTCTCCGGCGAGGTGCAGCCGTATCTCTCGCAGTCGCTGGCAGTGAATCTCGACGGCGCCGAAAAGGAGGCCACACGCCTCAAGGACGAGTACGTCTCGACGGAGCACCTGCTTCTCGCCCTGGCCAGCAACCCAGTCCTCCGGGAGGCGGGAGCCAGCCACGACGCGCTTCTACAGGCCCTGCGCCAGGTCCGCGGCAGCCAGCGCGTGACCGATCAGAACCCGGAGGCCAAGTACCAGGCGCTGGAGAAGTACGGGCGGGACCTGACCCAGCTCGCAATGGCGGGAAAGCTCGACCCGGTGGTCGGGCGCGACGACGAGATCCGGCGGGTCATCCAGGTCCTCTCGCGGCGGACCAAGAACAACCCGGTGCTGATCGGTGAGCCGGGGGTTGGTAAGACCGCGATCGCGGAAGGGCTCGCGCAGCGCATCGCCGCCGGCGACGTGCCGGAGGGCCTGAAGAACAAGCGCGTGATCGCGCTCGACCTCGGCGCCCTGGTCGCCGGCGCCAAATATCGGGGCGAGTTCGAAGACCGGTTGAAAGCGGTCATCAAGGAGGTCCAGGACGCCGAGGGCCAGGTGATCATGTTCATCGACGAGCTCCACACGCTGATCGGCGCCGGGGCGGCCGAAGGCGCGATGGACGCCGCCAACCTGCTCAAGCCGGCGCTGGCGCGCGGTGAGCTGCGAGTGATCGGCGCCACGACCCTGGACGAGTACCGGAAGCACATCGAGAAGGACGCCGCCCTCGAGCGCCGCTTCCAGCCGGTGATGGTCGACGAGCCGACCGTGGAGGAGACGATCTCGATCCTGCGCGGCTTGCGCGAGCGCTATGAGGTGCACCACGGAGTCCGGATAAAGGACGCCGCGCTCGTCGCGGCCGCCGTGCTCTCGCACCGCTACATCACCGATCGCTTCCTTCCGGACAAGGCGATCGACCTCGTCGACGAGGCCGCGGCGCGCCTGCGCATGGAGATCGACTCCATGCCTGCGGAGCTCGATGAGGTGGAGCGGCAGAGCCGGCAGCTGGAAATCGAGCGGGCCGCCCTCCAGAAGGAGCAGGATGAGGCTTCACGGCAGCGGTTGGAGGCCCTCGAGCGCCAGCTGGCCGATCTGAGCGAGCAGCGCGAATCGCTGCGAGCTCGCTGGGAGCGCGAGAAGGAGGTCATCGGACGGGTCCGCTCCCTGAAGCAGCAGCTCGAAGAGATCCGGCAGGAGGCCGAGCGGGCCGAGCGCGCCGCTGACTTCGAACGCGCGGCCCGCTTGCGTTACGGCGACGCCGTTGCGGTCGAGCGTCAGCTGGACGAGGCGAATAAGCAGCTCGACGAGCTGCAGGGCGTGGGCGCGCTGCTCAAAGAGGAGGTGGACGAAGAGGACGTCGCCCAGATCGTGTCCGAATGGACCGGGATCCCGGTCTCCCGGATGATGGAGGGCGAGATCCAGAAGCTGCTGCGGATGGAAGAGGAGCTCCACCGCCGCGTGGTCGGCCAGGACGAGGCCGTTTCCGCTGTCGCCAATGCCGTCCGTCGCGCGCGCAGCGGCCTCTCCGATCCCAATCGGCCGATCGGGTCGTTCATCTTCCTCGGCCCGACGGGCGTCGGCAAGACGGAGCTGGCGCGGGCGCTGGCCGCGTACCTGTTCGACGACGAGCACGCGCTGATCCGCCTCGACATGTCCGAGTACCAGGAGCGCCATACCGTCGCCCGGCTTTTGGGCGCGCCCCCGGGCTACGTCGGCTATGAGGAAGGCGGCCAGCTAACCGAGGCCGTCCGCCGGCGGCCCTACTCGGTCGTCCTCCTGGACGAGATCGAAAAGGCGCATCCCGACGTTTTCAACGTCCTTTTGCAGGTACTCGACGACGGCCGGCTGACCGACGGCCAGGGACGTACCGTCGACTTCCGCAACACCGTCCTCATCATGACCTCCAACCTCGGCAGCCAGCTGATCACGGAGATGGCGAACCGGCCTTTCGAGGAGGTCCGCGAGGCGGTCACCGAGGTGCTGCAAGGGCACTTCCGCCCTGAGTTCTTGAACCGGGTCGACGAGATCATCGTCTTCCGCCCGCTGAGCCGGGAGCAGCTGACCGAGATCGTCGACATCCAGCTCGCGCGCCTGCAGGAACGGCTGCTCGAGCGCAAGATCCAGCTGCAGTTCACTGACAGCGCCAGGCGCCTGCTGGCCGAGCGCGGCTGGGATCCGGTCTACGGCGCGCGGCCGCTCCGGCGCACGATCCAGAGGCTCGTACAAGACCCGCTGGCCATGTTCATCCTCGATGGTCACATCCGCGAAGGCGACGACGTCGTGGTCGACGTCGAGGACGGCGAGTTGGCGTTCAGGCCGGTATCCGCCGCGGTCCCGGCGGGGGTCTGACCTCCGAGTCGGGCCCGCCGACGGAACCCGGCCAGGGCGGGGGATCGCTGGCCGGGAAGCTCTCGCTGACGACCTCGTCCCAGAGATCCAGTGGAACGGAACGGGAGGCGATCATCAGGCCGCGCAGGCTTTCATCGAGCTGGTGTTCCGTATCCTCGGGGCCTCCTGAGTTGTCGATGTCCACAATGGTCACTCCGGCCTTCTCTTCCAGCAGCCCGACGACCGGCTCGGTCTCGACCCAATAGAGGCGGAGGCGCTCCCAGATCACTTCCGGCACATCATCGGCTCGGCCGCGCGCCTGCAGCCGCGCGACCACGACCTCCGGCGGGACACGCAGCCGGTAAGCGAGATCGATCCGCCACCTCCTTTCTCTGAGGAAGTCCAGGAAGCTCGTCACCTGGGCAGGTGATCGTGGATAGCCATCGAGCACGAAGCCCGTGCCCTCGCGAGTCAGGCGACTGAGGATGACGCGATCGACGTCCGGATCCGGCAGCAGCCTCCCTGCCGCCAACACGGGCGCCATCCAAGGCTCCTCGATAGCGGCCACGCGCAGTTCCAGGCCGGCCGAGATCCAGGGCACACCAAGCTTGGCGGCGACGTACTTGCTGAAGGTCGACTTACCGCTCCCTGGGGCGCCGAAGAAGAGGACCATAGGACCATGGCGGCGCAGGGTTGACGTCTGGACTCGGGTGTCGTGGACCCGCAGGCGGTTGTCCACCCTCACCACGCCAGGCACCCTCTCCGCCTCGGACACGGCGAGGTGGACCTGCTGGGCGGTTTCCAACTCCCCTCCCAGTGTGACCGCACCCAGCTCGGCACTCACCAGCACCTTGCTCGGCTGCAGCGACGGGTGCCGGGTGAGGGCACGTGCCACCACCGACTCCAACTCCTCGTCGATGACGATCTGATTCTCAACCCGAATGACGCCGTCTGCCCGGCTGGCGGCCCTGATCGCTTCGTCACGAAGCCGGTCGTTAGGTAGGTGCCCGGCGAGCTTGACGAGACCGTCGGTTACGGACACCTCGATCGAGGAGGTGCCGTACATGCGGAGCGGCGTGCTCCGGCGGAGGGACCGGTAGACGTTTTCCACCACCTCGCCCTCGGGCAGGAAAAGTGGGAGCCGGAGATACTCGGCTTTCGTCACCCTTAAGTGCACGGCTTGCTCGGAGAATGTCGACACAAGGGCCTCCGGTACTCGGCGCACAGTGGGATTCCAGCGGCCACTCGCAACCAGCAACTGCCCGTCCTTGGTGTGCCCGTGGAGCCTGCCGACCGGCTTCTTGGAATCCGTGCAGAACACAGGGTTTGCGGCCACTGCGATCAGCCTATGGTCGACGTCCGCAACAAGTCCGTAAAAGCGCGGACAGGCGTCCGGAAAGGAAAGGTTGGTTCGCCGGCGTTGTGCACGAATTTGCCCCGCGCCCGGCTCGACATTTACGTAGCGTTCACGGTCCCGGCCATTAGCGTGGTTTGAAAGGCAGGATCTGCAGCAGCCCGGCGGAGGGGTAGGGCTGACGGGCTTTGCCCGGCTGCCCGAAGGGGGGCAC
>CAZHAC010000149.1:1995-5676 GCA_964529765.1 uncultured Actinomycetes bacterium | reverse complement strand
ATCTTGAGCAATCAACGATGGGGCGAACGTCTACAAGCGTGAATCGGAGAAAACGCGTAACAAACCGATCAGGAATCGAGAAGCGCGCGTCTCCGAGCCGCACTTAGCGTGACGGCCATGGACATCACCATTCACTCGAGCGAACGTACGTACCGGCGACCGTCGCGGCTTCGCGTCCATTTCTGGGACCCCCTCGCCCGTTTCATGATCCGGCGGGGCCTTGCGCCCGGAGGCGACAGCCAGGACGGCATGCGCATTCTGGAGGTTCGTGGCCGTAGGACCGGGCGCTGGTACCGGCGCCCGGTGGTCGTCGAGGCCGTTGACGGCCATCGCTACATCGTGTCCCTGTGGGGCGAGTCCCAGTGGGCCCACAACCTGCGCGCAGGTGCCGAGGCGCAACTCCGGATCGGAAGCCGGATCGAGCCCATCGAGGGGCACGAGCTGGAGGGCGGCGAGGAAAAGGCCGGCGTCTTGCTTGGCATTTGCCGCCAGTACCCGTCCGTGGCTCGAACCTACTTCAAGCTCGACCCGAAGCGGGTGACGCTGGAACAGGCCCGCGAGTTGGCCACGCGGTATCCGGTATTCAGAATCGAGACCGCGGTCGGGGCCGGGTTCGCGGAGGGCGGGCGCTGACGAGGCGCCCGCGCCGACAAGCGAGGCCAATGCGGAATGACCGCCCCCTTCCGGAAGCACCCGCCGTATATGCGCCCTTTGTCCGAACGGGCAGTGTCATCTGCCTACTACGCCGCGTTGACCCACCCAGTGCTCCGGCGCCTGCTCCCAGGCGTGGCGCTCTCCGCCCTGGGCGACGGGATGTCGGTCGTCGCGATCGCGTGGCTCGCCCTACGGCTCTCGCATTCGGCGGTGCTGGTGGGTGCGGCGGTCGCGGCGTATTCCCTGCCCGGCGCCTTTGGGGCGGCAGTGCTCGGGCGCTGGATGCGGGGACGCGGCGGGGCGCGGCTGGCGTTCGCGAATGCAGTGGTACGGGCGGCGGCGCTCGGCCTGGCCGCCGCCCTGGCCCTCGCGGGGCTGCTGGATCCCTTCTGGTACGTAGGCCTGCTGGGCATCTCGTCACTGCTCAGCGGGTGGGGGCTGGCCGGCAAGTACACGGTGATCGCGGACGCGCTTCGGCCCGCGGATCGGGTAGCTGGGAACACGGTGTTCGGCGTGCTCGACCAGGTCAGTCTGATGATCGGGCCGGCCCTGGCGGGCGTGCTGACCGCGCTCGCCGGCCCGGCGCTCGTGATCGCCGCCGACGCGGCCAGTTGGGCGGTGCTGGCTGTCAGCTACGCGCGCGTGGTGCCGCTCGCGACGTCCTCCACGCCGTCTACGCCTTCTTTGACATCGGCGCCCGCGCGGGGCGGCACCTGGTCGGTGATCCGGGCAGACCGGACGCTGCTCGGGCTCATCCTGCTGTCGTTCGTCTTCTACCTGCTGTATGGACCAGTCGAGGTGGCGCTACCCGTCCACGTAGCGGTTGACCTCCATGGGTCAGCGCCGTTGCTCGGCACGTTCTGGGCGGTGTTCGGGGTGGGTGCGCTGGCGGGTGAAGTGGCCGCGCCTCGGCTGCACCGGCGCTGGCCGGTATGGCCGACGATGACCGGCATCGTGCTCGGCTGGGGTCTGGCGCTGGTACCGCTCGGCCTCCGCACGCCGCTGTGGGTGGCCCTCGCCGCTTTCTGCGCGGGGGCGGTGATCTGGGGCCCATGGACCTCGCTGTCGATAGCGGTCTTCCAGGACGCCAGCCCGCCATCGGCCCTGGCGCCGCTGCTCGCCGCGCGCGGGTCGCTGCTGATCATCGCTACGCCTCTGGGTACCGCGCTCGGCGGCCCATTGATTGCGGCGCTGGGCGCGCAGGGTACCTTGCTCACATCGGCGCTGGGCACCATCGCGCTCGGCGGTGCCGCGGTTTTCCTCGGCAGGCTCCAGGCGGCTACGACACAGAAAAGGGTGCATGACCAGGACGTGTTCGACTCGTCCGTCCCACTCAATCGGTAGGGGGTCGCGTTCAACCGGGTCGAGGGGGGCGACGTGGCATGATCTGGCAGGTGACCAGCGGAGCCGCTTCGGCCCAGCATCTGCGCGACCTCGCGCGGCTGCGCCGCGTTCGTGACCGGATCGACCGGGAGTACGCGCAGCCCCTGGACGTGGAGGCGCTCGCCCGCGGCGTGCACATGTCGGCCGGGCACCTCAGCCGGGAGTTCCGACTCGCGTACGGCGAGTCGCCGTACAGCTACCTGATGACGCGACGCATCGAGCGCGCGATGGCGCTGCTGCGTCGTGGCGACCTCAGCGTCACCGAGGTCTGTTTCGAGGTCGGCTGCGCGTCGCTGGGCACCTTCAGCAGTCGCTTCACCGAACTGGTCGGGATGCCGCCCAGCGCCTACCGGCAGCAGGGCGCGCGCGCGACGGCGGGGATGCCGTCGTGCGTGGCGAAACAGGTGACCAGACCGATCAGGAATCGAGAAGCGCCGGCCCAAAGCCGCATCTAGCATGACCGCCATGGGCATCACCATCCACTCAACCTTCCTCCCGCATGAGGACCCGGACGCATCCCTGGCCTTCTATCGCGACATCCTCGGCTTTGAGGTCCGCAACGAGGTCGGATACGGCGGAAAGCGCTGGATCACGGTCGGTCCGGCCGACCAGCCCGGCACATCCATCGTTCTGCATCCGCCCGCCGCCGACCCCGGCATCACCGACGACGAGCGCCGCACCATCGTCGAGATGATGGCCAAGGGCACCTACGGCATCATCGTGCTGGCCACCAAGGACCTCGACGGCACCTTTGAGCGGCTGCAGGCCAGCGGCGCGGAGGTCGTCCAGGAGCCGATCGCGCAGCCGTACGGGATTCGCGATTGCGCCTTCCGCGATCCCGCGGGCAACCTGATCCGAATCAACGAGCTGCACTGAGGAAATCTGCCATGAAGGACAAGCGGAAGCCGGCCAAAAGCACCACCGACAAGGCGTCCAACGCATTCACGGACGAGGAACGAGCCGCGGTGAGGGAGCGCGCCCAAGAGCTGAAGGCGGCGGCGCGCCGCCGCCCGCGCGCGGGCGAGGCGGACGAGGAAGCCGAGGTGCTCGCCAAGATCGCCGAGATGCCGGAACCGGATCGTGTCATGGCCGAGCGGATCCACGCGGTCATCAAAGCGAACGCACCGTCGCTCTCGCCGAGAACCTGGTACGGGATGCCCGCCTACGCCAAGGACGGCAATATCGTGTGCCACTTTCAACCCGCCCAGAAGTTCAAGATGCGTTACGGGACGCTCGGCTTCAGCGACAAAGCGAACCTCGACGACGGCAACATGTGGCCGGTCGCCTTCGCGCTCAAGCAGTTGACGGCCGCTGACGAGGCAAGGATCGCCGCGCTCGTGAAGAAGGCGGTGAGCGAGGACTGAGCTCGTCGCCGCGCGGGGGCGGAAGCCGTAGGAGGCGCGAATGATCAACGAGCCGGCGGCTGATATTGACCCCGGGCTGCGGCTTCCGCTACGTGGCCAGGAGAGAGTGTGATGACTCAACCGGGTGAAGTAGCGCGAACACGCCGGCGACTCAGCGGCGGGGCGATTGCCTCGCTCTCTGGCCTTGCGGTACTGCTCATCGTCATCATTCAGAACCGAGCGGAAGTCAAGCTCCAGTTCCTTTTCTGGAGCTTTATCTGTCCTTTATGGCTCTACACCA
>CAZHAC010000149.1:0-1895 GCA_964529765.1 uncultured Actinomycetes bacterium | reverse complement strand
GTCAAGCTCCAGTTCCTTTTCTGGAGCTTTATCTGTCCTTTATGGCTCTACACCATCGTGATCGCCCTGTTCGGCGCATTGGTCTGGTTCGGGCTAGGCGTGATCCGCCGTCACAGACGCCGCAAGGAACGCCGCGAAAACCGACGGTAATGACTAGATCCACCCCGTGAGCACGGCTGGCGCCGGCCTGCACGATCAGGTCCGAGCGCTCGCCGGCCGCGACCGGCGGGTCTCCGCCATGAGAGCCTTCAGCTGATCGAGGGACTCGCGGATTAGCTCGGTCAAGTCCTGTTCGCCAGCCTCACCGACCCAGCGTTCGAATGCGATTCTGAAGGCGGCGATCCCTGCCTCGGCTGTCAGACCGGCAGCCGGGTCTGGGACGCCACGCCGCCGCAACGTCTCGGCCATGGCAGCGGCAAGTGACGCGAGCTTGATCAGCTCGCGCTCTCGAAGCTCGGCATTCGCGGCAATGACGGTCTGGCGCTGCCGCGAGTAGCTGCGTCCCTCCTGGAAAACGGCGCCGGCTGCTTCCAGGGCCGCGGCGACCGCGTCGATCGGCGCTACCGAATCAGGTGCGCTCGCGACGGTGCTTACAAGTAGCTCCTTCAGCGCGGCCGCGCCCGCGAAGAGAACCTCGCGCTTGTCCGCGAAGTGCCGGAAGAACGTCCGCTCGGTGAGCCCCGCTCGCTTGGCGATCTCCGCCACCGTGGTCTGTTCGAACCCGCGCTCGATGTAAAGCTCCATCGCAGCCTGCTCGAGCCGGCCGCGCGCGTTTGGCTCCCATCGACCCATGCACCGATCGTACGCGATGGCAGCGACTGACATCGCTGTGCTAGTGTGATGACAGCGACTGACATCGAGATGCCTCACGAACCCCGCGGAGGACATCCACCACCTGGAGGTTTTCACAATGCGAGTTTTCGTTACCGGCGCCAGTGGATTCATCGGCTCGGCTGTGGTTCGTGAGCTGCTGGAGGCGGGACATGAGGTTCTTGGCCTCGCTCGCTCGGACGAGTCCGCCGCCTCATTGAGAGGTACAGGGGTCGAGGTGCACCGCGGCGCCCTGGACGACCTCGACAGCCTGCGCAGTGGCGCGGCCGCATCGGACGGGGTGATTCACACCGCCTACAACCACGAGTTCACCGACTTCGCAGCAGCGGCCGAGCAGGATCGGCGGGCCATCGAGGCGATGGGCGAGGCCCTCGCGGGATCGGATCGGCCGCTCGTCATCACCTCCGGAACCGCCGGCCTGGCACCAGGTCACCTGGCGACAGAAGAGACGGTGCCTGATCGCGGCTCGGTCTCGGCGGCGCGGTACGCGTCCGAAGCCGCTGCGGTGTCGTTCGCCGCCTCCGGCGTTCGCGCGTCAGTCGTGCGCTTCCCACCCACGGTCCACGGTCGAGGCGACCACGGCTTCGTCCCGCGACTGATCGCCATTGCTCGGAGCAAGGGTGTTTCGGCTTACCCGGGCGATGGGTCCAACCGCTGGGCTGCCGTGCACCGGCTTGATGCCGCGCGTCTGTTCCGGTTGGCCGTGGAAGCGGCGCCCGCAGGCGCACGGCTGCACGGGATCGGCGACGAGGGGGTGCCGGTTCGGGACATCGCCGAGGTTATCGGCCGCCATTTGAATCTGCCGGTGACCGCCATTTCACCTGAGGATGCAGCCGGCCATTTTGGTTTTCTCGGACCGATCTTCGCCCTGGACTGCCCGGCCTCGAGTGCACTGACCCGCGAGAGGATGGGGTGGGAGCCGACGCATCCCGGACTCATCGCGGACCTCGAGGAAGGCCACTACTTCGAGGCAGCCGCAGCGACGAGATAGAGACGCGGGGCGAGGTGGCGTTGGACCACCCCGCCCGCCCAAAGAACCGCTAGTGGTCCTGCCGGACCTCGCC